>JAIVGZ010000063.1 GCA_020201335.1 Natronospirales bacterium | reverse complement strand
GTCGTGCATGTGTTTGAGCGCGAGTGCTCGCTGCAACGGCGCTACCAGAAGATCGTCGAAGAATCGCCGTCCCCGTTCCTCGATGCAGCGCTGCGGACCCGCATGGGTGATGCCGCTGTTGCCGCCGCGCGTGCAGTCGGCTATCGCAATGCCGGCACGATCGAGTTCATCGTCGCACCGGATGGCCAGTTCTTTTTCATGGAGATGAACACCCGGCTGCAGGTCGAGCACCCAGTCACCGAACTGGCCACCGGGCTCGACCTGGTCGAATGGCAGCTGCGTGTCGCCGCGGGCGAACCACTGCCGTGCGCACAGGATGCAATCAGCCAACATGGCCATGCGTTCGAGGTGCGGATCTACGCGGAGAATACCGAGCGCGATTTCCTGCCGGCGACCGGCCGCATCCGTCGCTTCACCGTGCCGACCGAAGAGGGTGTTCGTGTCGACACCGGCGTCGGAGATGGGGACCAAATCACTTCTTACTACGACCCGATGATCGCGAAACTTTGCGTGCACGCCGCCGACCGCGCCGACGCTGTGATGAAGCTACGCGCGGTGCTGGACCGGACTGCGGTCTTCGGGCTGACGACAAACCTGCCGCTGTTGCGCGCGATCGCTCGACACGAAGATTTCGCAGCCGGGGCGCTCGACACCGGCTGGGTCGAGCGCGAAGTCGACGCGCTCCGGCAAGCAGCCGGCGCGCCGAGCGACGCCGCACTCGCCGCAGCTGCCGGGGCGATGGCCGCTGCGTGGGCAGTTGAGCGGCACACCGCTCGGCCGCGCGACCCCGGCTCGCCGTGGTTGGCTGGAATGAACAACGAAGCGATGGTTTTCACGCCGCGAGGTAAGGAAGAGCCGCGGTGGGAGGTAGAATCGCGAATCACAGATTCGCTCCCACAGGGAAAGAGAAATTCGCTCCCACAGGGAAAGAGAGATTCGCTCCCACAGGGTGCTGCGCTGCCTCAAGGTGTAACCATTGTGGAAGGCAATGAGCTACTCGTCGCCGATGGCGACGGCTGCTGGGAACTCGAATACTGGCCACCGTTCGCGCCGCGTTCCGCCGGTATCGACGACGCGGCCCACCCAGGGGCACCGATGCCCGGCCGCATCGTCGCCATCCATTGCAAAGTCGGCGACCGGGTCGAACCCGGCGAGCCACTGCTGGTGCTTGAGGCGATGAAAATGGAGTACACGCTGCCGGCCCGCACCGCCGGCACCATCGAACAGATACACTTCGCGGTCGGAGACATGGTCGACGTCGAGGTGCCGCTGGTGGACATCAAGCCCGATGCTTAACGAGTTCGTCAGAATCGTCGAAGTCGGCGCGCGCGACGGCCTGCAGAATGAAAAGGCCATAATCCCGGCGGCGACCAAGGTCGCGTTCATTGACCGGCTGTCCGCGAGCGGGCTGGGCGCAATTGAGACCACGAGCTTCGTCAGCCCGAAGTGGGTGCCGCAACTCGCCGACGCTGCGGAGGTCTACGCGGGCATTTCTCGACGCCCGGGCACGCGCTACCCGGTGCTGGTACCCAACGAACAGGGCATGCAGCGCGCGCTTGCCGCAGGCGTCACCGAGGTCGCCGTGTTCAGCGCAGCGTCCGAGACCTTCAGCCGCAAGAACACGAATGCTTCGATTGCCGAGTCGCTCGCGCGCTTCGAACCGGTGATGGCGCTGGCCATCGAGCACAAGATTGCGGTGCGTGGCTACGTCTCATGCGTGCTCGGATGCCCGTACGAGGGCGATATCGCGGTCGACGCAGTGGTCCGGGTCGCCAAGGCGTTGCACGCAATGGGTTGCTACGAGGTCTCACTCGGCGACACGATCGGCGTCGGCACCCCGGTTCGCGCCCGGCGCATGCTGGAGGCGGTGGCGACTGAAGTGCCAATCGAGGCGCTTGCCGCACACTTCCACGACACTTACGGCCAGGCACTCGCGAACCTGCTCGCATGCATCGAGGCCGGCGTCCGCACCGTCGACGCGTCGGTAGCGGGCTTGGGCGGCTGCCCGTACGCGAAGGGCGCGACGGGCAACGTCGCAACAGAGGATGTAACATTCATGGTCCACGGACTCGGCTTCGACACCGGCGTCGACCTCTCGAAACTCGTCGATGCCGGCCGCTACATCTGTGAGGCGGTCGGCCGTGAACCAGGCAGCCGCCTTGGGCGCCTCGACGGCGACACCATCAACCGCTGGCAGGCGGTCAACAAACCACTGGGACCACGATGAAATTCGACAAGAACATCAATGCAGTCATCTCCGGCGGCGTCTCCGGCCTCGGCAATGCCGTGGCAGCGAAGGTCATCGCTGCGGGCGGCAAGGTCGCGATGCTCGACGTCAATGCCGACGCCGGTGCGGTCGCACAGAAGGAATTCGGTACGAACGCACTATTCGTGCGCACCGACGTGTCAAACGAACAACAGGTCGACGCCGCGGTGAAGCAGGCGGTCGAGAAGTTCGGCGGCGTCAATCTCGCGGTCAACTGTGCAGGCATCCTCGGCGCCGGCCGTGTGCTCGGCAAGCAGGGCCCGATGGCCAGCGAGCACTTCGCGAAGGTCATCCACGTGAACCTGATCGGCAGCTTCAACCTGTCGAAGGCGGCCGCGGCGGCCATGGAGGCGAACACACCGGACGAAGACGGCCAGCGCGGGTTGATCGTCAACACCGCGTCGGTCGCCGCTTTCGAAGGCCAGATCGGCCAGGCCGCGTATTCCGCGTCGAAAGGCGGCGTGGTCGGCATGACGCTGCCGATGGCGCGCGAATTCGCGCGCATCGGCGTGCGCGTCGTCACGATTGCGCCAGGCATCTTCTGGACGCCGATGATGGACGGCATGCCGCCCGAAGTGCAGGAGTCACTCGGCAAGCAGGTGCCGTTCCCACCGCGCCTCGGCCGGCCGTCCGAATACGCTGACCTCGTCGCTTCGATCTGGGAAAACACGATGATTAACGGCACGACGATTCGCCTCGACGGCGCGATCCGCATGCAGCCCAAGTGAAAGGAATCGCGGTGCGGAGCACCGCTCCCACAATGAATGTTCGACGTCCAGGATGATTCAACGCGAGCGCCTTGATTATGACGCGGTTATCGTCGGTGCAGGCCCCGCAGGGCTGGCAGCGGCGATACGGCTGAAACAATGCAAGCCCGAGTTGTCGGTATGCGTACTCGAAAAAGGCTCCGAGGTCGGCGCATTTCGCTTGGTGCACTGTGCCGGTGGCTCGGCGCGCAGGCCGAGGCGCTTGGCGTCGAGGTATTCCCCGGATTCGCGGGCGCAGGACCGCTGCTTGAGGACCGGCAAGTCATCGGCGTGCGCGTTGGCGACATGGGTCGTGAACGCGATGGCGAACCCGGGCCAAATTTCGCACCGGGCGTCGACATCCACGCTGGCATCACGATTCTTGCCGAGGGCTGCCGTGGCTCGCTGAGCAAGCAGCTGATTGCCGAGTTCGCGCTGGACGAAGGCCGCGAGCCGCAGACTTACGGGCTCGGCTTCAAGGAGTTGTGGCAGCTGCCGCCCGGCCGCGTCAAACCCGGGCAAGTCGAACACACGGTCGGCTGGCCCCTGCCCTCTTCGGTGTACGGCGGCTCGTTCGTCTACCACCTCGACGACGACCGGGTGTACATCGGCTTTGTTGCCGGACTCGATTACGCACACCCGGACTTCAAGCCGTTCGAAGCGTTCCAGCAGTTCAAACACCACCCGACGATGCGGGCGTTGCTGGACGGCGGTGAAATCCTATCGTCGGGCGCGCGCGCAATCGTAGAGGGTGGCCTCCAGTCGCTGCCGCGCCTCGAGATGCCCGGAGCAATATTGGTCGGCGACGCGGCGGGCACGCTGAACGTTCCAAAGATCAAGGGCGTGCACATGGCGCTGCGTAGCGGGATGCTCGCGGCTGACCATTACGCGGCGCACGGCAAGAGCACCGGCTTCGACGCCGCCTGGCACGCATCAGCGTCGGCCCGCGAGCTGCGTCGCGTGCGCAATATCCGGCCCGGCTTCCGCTGGGGACTGTGGCCGGGCATCGCGAACGCCGCCCTCGAGACCGTGACGTTCGGCAAGTTGCCTTGGACGCTTTCGCACCACGAAGACTGGCGCGCGATGCTGCGGCGCGACCAGACGGGCGAAGTTCCGGAGGATTTCCACGACCGGACGCTCGCCCCTCGCGACCGGCTTGCATCGGTGTACTTCGCGCAGACCGCACACGATGAATCGCAGCCGGTACACCTGAAGGTGCACGACACTTCAATCTGCGTCGAGCGCTGCACCGCTGAGTACGGGAACCCCTGCACCCGCTTCTGCCCGGCCGGCGTCTACGAGATGGTCGACGACGCCGAAGGAAGGCGGCTGCAGATCAATGCCGCGAACTGCGTCCATTGCAAGGCGTGCGACATCAAGGACCCCTACGCGATCATCACCTGGACGGTTCCTGAGGGTGGGTCTGGGCCGAATTACAGCTTGTTATAATCCATTCATGAAAATTCTCGTAACCATCAAGCGCGTCATCGACTACACCGTCCGTGTCCAACTGAAGCGGGATCTGTCGGGCGTCGTCACGGACGGCGTGAAGATGGGCATCAACCCGTTCGACGAAATCGCGCTCGAGGAGGCATTACGCATCCGCGAACGCGGTGACGCGAGCGAGGTAGTCGCGG
This sequence comes from Natronospirales bacterium, assembly GCA_020201335.1. Lineage (GTDB taxonomy): Bacteria > Pseudomonadota > Gammaproteobacteria > Natronospirales > JAIVGZ01 > JAIVGZ01. The sequence continues at coordinate 7,610 of JAIVGZ010000063.1, read as the reverse complement.
TATCGCTCGGCGGCACCGAAGTGCAGCAGCAGCTACGCACCGCGCTGGCGATGGGGGCCGACCGGGCAATCCTGGTCGAAGCCGGCGAATTGCAGCCGCTCGAGGTCGCGCACGCGCTGAAGGCATTGGTTGCTCGCGAGGAACCGGGCCTGGTGCTGATGGGCAAGCAAGCGATTGACGACGACATGGCACAGACCGGGCCGATGCTCGCCGCGCTGCTCGACTGGCCGCAGGCAACCTTCGCCTCAAAGTTCGAATTCGCTGGTGGCAAGGCAACCGCGGTGCGCGAGGTGGACGGTGGCCTCGAAACGCTCGGCGTCGATCTTCCGGCAATCGTAACGACGGACCTGCGCTTGAACCAGCCGCGGTTCGTGAAAATGCCGGACATCATGAAGGCGCGTAACAAGCCGCTCGAAACTGTGCCGCTTGCCTCGCTAAAACCGCCGGAACTGCCGCGCCTTGAGGTTAAGGGTTATGAGGCGCCGCCGCAGCGCGCGGGCGGCGGCAAACGCGTTGCCGACGCAGCCGAATTGGTGCGCGAACTGCGCGCACGGGGTGCGCTGTGAGCCGCGTGCTCGTCGTTGCCGAACACGCCGACGGGCGCGTGAACGTGTCGACCGCGCGTACGCTTGCGTGTGCAAAGGCGCTCGAGCTGGAAACCGACGTCGTCGTGTTTGCCGACGATGGCAGCGCGGTTGCCGCCGAGGTAGCGAAACTAATGGGCGTCAAGCGCGTACTCCGCGTCGATGCGCCGCACAACGCGCATGCGATAGCCGCAGTGCTCGCGCCGCAGCTCGCGGCCATGGCGCCGGAGTACAGCCACCTGCTCGCGCCAGCGACGACTTTCGGCCGTGACCTGATGCCGCGCGTCGCGGCGCTGCTTGGCGTACCGCAGGTCACCGATTTAATGGAAGTTGTCGACGCACGCACCTTCAAGCGGCCGGTGTTCGCCGGGAACGTGATCATGACCGTCCGTGTGCCGGACGGTATCCCGGTCGTCGCGACGGTACGCGGGGCTTCATGGCCCGCGGTCGAAGCCGGCGATACTGAAGCGCCGGTCGAGCCCTTCACCGTCGACGCGGACATCCCGGCGCATACCCGTTACGAGGGCCTTAAAGGCGGCACCGGCGCGAAGCTCGACCTCCAGTCGGCAACGCGCGTCGTCGCCGGCGGTCGGGGTGTGGGCAGCAAGGAGAATTTCGCGCTGATTGAAAAATTCGCCGAACGGCTGGGCGCAGCAGTCGGCGCTTCGCGCGCCGCGGTCGATGCCGGCTACGTCGCAAACGACTGCCAGGTTGGACAGACAGGCAAGATCATCGCGCCGGACCTATATGTGGCCATCGGCATCAGTGGCGCAATCCAACATCTCACCGGAATCAAGGACGCACGGACAATCGTCGCAATCAACAAGGATGGCGACGCGCCGATCTTCGAGGTCGCGGACATCGGCCTCGTCGGCGACCTGTTCAAGGTGCTTCCCGAACTCGAGGCGGCGCTGGACGCAGAGAAATGAGCAAGTCGGTTTGGGAGCCCTCCGACGAGCGGGTCGCCGCGTCTAACATGCGACGCTTCATGGACCTCGTCCGCGCCGAATACGCGCCGCAGGTGACGAACTGGCACGGGCTGCACCGCTGGTCAATCCAGCACCCGGACCGCTTCTGGCCGCTCGTCTGGGCGTTTTGCGGCGTGCAGGCATCGAAGACCTGGAGCCGCGTGCTCGAGCACCCGGGCCGCATGCCGGGCGCGGAATGGTTCCCGGGCGCGCGCCTGAATTTCGCTGAGAACCTGCTGCGTCACTGCGACAGCCATCCGGCGCTCGTGTTCCGAGGCGAGAATGGCAGCCGCATCGAGCTTTCGTACTCCGATCTCTATATCGAAGTTGCGCGTGTCGCCGCGGGGCTGCGTGCGTTGGGCGTGCAGCCGGGCGACCGCGTTGCCGCCTTCCTGCCGAACCGGCCGGAGACCGTCATCGCGATGTTGGCGACCACAAGCATCGGTGCCGTGTGGTCATCGTGCTCGCCCGACTTCGGCGCGAGCGGCGTCCTCGACCGGTTCAGCCAGATTCAGCCACGCGTTTTGTTTGCATGCGACGGCTATTTCTATAACGGCAAGTGGATCGACACGCTCACGCGCGTACGCGAAGTGGTCGAGCGTCTCGACTCAGTCGAGCGACTCGTGGTCGTGCCATACGAGTCTGCCGCCCCGCCGCTCGATGGCCTGCGCGACGCGGTGACATGGCAGGCGTTCGGGAAGGCGACGATCAACATCGAGTTTGAGCAACTGCCGTTCGACCACCCGCTCTATATCATGTATTCGTCGGGAACCACCGGCGTGCCGAAGTGCATCGTGCACGGCGCCGGCGGCACGCTGCTGCAGCACTTGAAAGAACTGGTACTGCACACGGACCTGAAACGCAGCGACCGTATCTTCTACTTCACGACTTGCGGCTGGATGATGTGGAACTGGCTGGTGTCGAGCCTGGCGGTCGGCGCGACGGTGGTGCTTTACGACGGGTCCCCGACCCACCCGAGCGCTTACGGCTTATGGAAAATGGCCTCCGACGAGCGCGTGACTATTTTTGGCACCAGCGCCAAGTATCTGAGCGCGATCGAAAAGGCCGGTGCTCAACCCGGCAAGGTCCAGAACCTGAGCGCGTTGCGTACGATCCTCTCCACCGGGTCCCCACTCGCGCCGGAAAGCTACGACTGGGTGTACCGGGCGGTGAAGCCGGATGTGCAGCTGTCGTCAATCTCCGGCGGCACCGACATCATCTCGTGCTTTGCGCTCGGCAATCCGTTGCTGCCGGTCAACCGCGGCGAATTGCAATGCCTCGGACTGGGCATGGCGGTGCTGATTTTCGATGATGCCGGGCGGCCGGTGACCGGCAAGAAAGGCGAAGTGTCTGGTGCCACGGCGATTATGCCGAGCTCACGACGCGCGACACGCTAATCATCCACGGCCGCTCCGACGCGGTGCTGAATCCCGGCGGCGTGCGCATCGGCACCGCCGAGATTTACCGGCAGGTCGAGAAGCTGCCCGAAGTAATTGAGTCGCTGGCGATCGGCCAGGAATGGAAAGAGGATGTGCGCGTGGTGCTGTTCGTGCGCATGCGCCAAGGCCGCGTGCTTGACGACGACCTGCGCCAGCGCATCCGTCAGACCATCCGCGACAACACGACACCGCGCCACGTGCCGGCGAAGATTGTCGCGGTCACCGATATCCCGCGCACGATTAGCGGAAAGATTGTGGAAATCGCCGTGCGCAACATCGTGCACGACCTGCCGGTAAAGAACACCGACGCGCTCGCCAACCCGCAGGCGCTCGACCAGTTCCACGACCTCCCCGAGTTGCAAACGGATTGAACGACTCAGAGCCACCGTGTGGCAGCGGCCCTCTGGCCGTGATGCCCGTTTGTCGGGCTTACGAGACCGCAATCGAGTCCGGCACCCACCAGCGTGACCCCGCGCAGGAAACCGCGGTCGCAGCGCTCGCCGACCTCCAGCACCGCCTTCCGGATCGCACCAGCGTAGGAGCGGTGCTCCGCAATGTGGGAGCGGTGCTCCGCACCGCGATTGGCTTGGGTCCCCGCAAACACGCACCCGTGACAGGCCTCTACCTCCACGGCGGTGTCGGCCGTGGCAAGACCTGGCTGATGGATCTGTTCTACGAGACGCTGCTGCTGAAGCAAAAGCGCCGCGTCCACTTCCACCGCTTCATGCGCGATGTCCACCGGCGCCTGCACAAGCTCGGCGACACACGCGACCCACTGCGCCGCGTCGCACGCGATATCGCCCGTGACGCCCGGGTACTCTGCTTCGACGAGTTTTTCGTGTCGGACATCGGCGACGCAATGATCCTGGGCACGCTCTTCGACGCACTGTACGACCGGGGCGTCACGCTGGTTGCGACCTCTAACCTGCCGCCGCACCAGTTGTACCGTGATGGGCTGCAACGCGCGCGCTTCCTGCCGGCAATCGCCGCGCTCGAAGCACACTGCGACGTCATCGAGGTCGGCGCCGGAACCGACTTCCGGTTACGCGCACTGCAACACGCGCCGCTATACCACCACCCCGCCGGGCCGGATGCGGACCGCAAGCTTGCGGAGGCGTTCGAGCGCATCGCGTCGCAGCGCGGCGCGCCTGCCGTGATTGAAGTTGAGGGCCGGCCAATCAAAGCGCGCCGCGTCACCGACGGCGTCGTATGGTTCGATTTCGCCGCCGTGTGCGACGGCCCGCGCGGCGCCGCCGATTACATCGAACTCGCCCACACCTTCCATACGGTGCTGGTGTCCGGCGTCCCACAGATGGACGCGACGCTTGAGAACCAGGCGCGGCGATTCATCACGCTGGTCGATGAGTTCTACGACCGTCGCGTGAAGCTCGCGCTTTCGGCGGAAGTGCCAGCGCCCGAGCTCTACCACGGCGAACGCCTTGGGTTCGAGTTCCAACGCACGCTGAGCCGGCTACAGGAAATGCAATCCGAAGAGTACCTGGCGGCGCCGCATTTGGGGTGAATCGCGGTGCGGAGCACCGCTCCCACACTGGAGCACCGCTCCTACCTACTGGATGCCGCGGAGCTCGGCGGCACGGGCGACGCGCTCGACGCCGAGGATGAACGCGGCGTCGCGGAGCGAGCAGGTGCGCTCGTCGGCGCGGTCAAAGACGGCGTCGAATGCGCCGGCCATAAGCTTGTCGAGCTTGCCGCGCGTCTCGTCTACGCCCCACAGCATGTACTGCAAGTTCTGCACCCATTCGAAGTACGACGTCGCAACGCCGCCGGCGTTCGCGAGGATATCCGGCACGACCATGATGCCGCGGTCACGCAGGATGCTGTCGCCGTCAGGCGTGGTCGGCATGTTCGCGCCTTCGACGATGAGCTCACAGCGCAGGTCGCCGGCGTTGTCGCCGGTGATGACTTCGCCGATTGCGGCCGGCATGAGGACGTCGCAATCGAGAAGGAGAAGCTCGGCGTTGGATATAACTTCTGGTGAACCGAAATCCTGGATGGTGCCGCCGTCGGCTATGTGCGCGCGCAGCGCGGGGATGTCCAGACCTGATCGGTCGATAATGCCGCCGTTGTGGTCGGACACGGCAATCACCTTGCCGCCGGACTCGTGGATGAAAGCAGCCGCATGCGCACCAACGTTGCCGAAGCCCTGAATCACGACGGTCGCGCCTTTCAGCTTTTTACCCTGCTTTTTCAACGCGGCCTCGGTTACCTTCCAGCATCCGCGGCCGGTCGCCTCGCTGCGCGACGGTGTGCCGAACAACTCGACTGGTTTGCCGGTGACCACGCCCGGGCTGAAACCGTGGAATTTCTCATATTCGCTCATGATCCACGCCATCTCGCGCGCCCCGGTACCCATGTCCGGCGCTGGGATGTCGATAGTCGGGCCGATGATTGGGGCGATGCCCTGAACGAACTTGCGGGTGATGCGCTCGACCTCGGCGTCGCTGTACTTCGAAGGGTCAATGCAAATACCACCTTTTGCGCCACCGAACGGGACGCCAACGACCGCGGTCTTCCAGGTCATCAACGACGCAAGCGCGGCGGCATGGTCGGCGTCTAGGCCGGGGTGGTAGCGCAGGCCGCCCTTGTACGGGCCGCGGATGTTGTTGTGCTGGACGCGAAAGCCCTTGAACTGATGCACCTCACCGTCGTCAAGGTCCACCTCGACCGATACGTGCAACGCGCGCTGTGGCTCTCGCAGGATTTCCTGCATGTTCGCCGGAAGTTCGAGCGCGTCCATCGCACGCGACAGGAATTCGTTTGTCGCCTCTACCGCAGAAACCATCAGCTTTCTCCTTGTGCCGCTGCCCGCGTTGCGAAGAAATTGTCGACCAGCTGCCGCGCGATGCTGATCCGCGATGGAATTACCTCAGGCAGTGTGTCGCGGGTATACCACCCTGCCTCGAGTATCTCGCGCCCATCCGGTTTGAGGTCGCCTCCGGCCCACGCCGCGGTGAAGCCCACCATCAACGAGTGTGGGAACGGCCATGGCTGGTTGCCGAAGTAGCGGATGTCGGTAACTTCGATGCCGACTTCTTCGCGAACCTCGCGCGCGACGCACTCCTCGAGCGTCTCGCCGGGCTCCACAAAGCCCGCCAGTACACTGTACATGCGCGGCGCGTGGTGTGCAGCGTGGGCCAGAAGGCATGCGTCGCCCTTGTGCACGAGCATGATCACCGCCGGCGAAACGCGGGGGAATGCGGCAAAGCCGCACACCGCACACACGCGCGACCACGAGCCGGGGTCGCGCACCGTCGGTTCGCCGCAGCGCCCACAGTGGCGGTGGTTACGGTCCCACTCCGCGTACTGCAACGCGCGACCCGCGGCAGCGAACGATGGCTCGTCGAGCGTGCCGAACAGCTCGCGCAGACTGGTCATCCGCCAATCGTCCGGTAACGCTTCCGGCGCTACCTGGCCCAACACGAAGCAGCGCGCATGACCATAGCTGCCGAAGCAAAACGGATCGGTGGGAACGATGCCGAGTGCGGCCAGGTCCGCACGCCGCGGAAGCGTGGCACGGCCGCTACGGTGCTGTGCAAGAATCTTACCGTCGTGGCAGACGAAGCATACCGACGCCGCATCCTGCAACGGCTCGCCATGCAACGTCGGTTCGAACACGCTATAGGCGCTCGAAGTCGTCGACCGCCAGCGCGTCGCGGCGCGCGTGGTCGGCTTCACGAAGCTTCGTGGCCTCGTCGTCGGTCAGCGCGCGTGACGCAACCGCAGCGACCAGCTGCTCGTCCAGTGTGCGACCTGGTGCGAGGTCCATCCGGACCGCGTCGGCCAGCTTGCGCCGCAAGGACTCGGTCTGGCAGAGCTGCTCAAGCGCGTGCTCGAGGCGACCCAAGTGCTCGCGTGTCGAACGCGGCACATACATGCCCGCGGTCAGGCGGTCACGGATCGAGGAAGGCGTCAGGATGCCCTGTGCGAGCACATGGTCAAGCGCATCCGAGGGCCGGCGCCGGCTGCGACCGAGCGGGAACACCACGACCCGCAGCAGCAATGCGAGCCAGCGTGGCTGCATATTGTCGAACAGTTCGTCGAAAGCCTGCTGCGCCGTGTGCAGCGCGTCTTCGCACGCCCAACGCACCAGCGGCAGTTCGTTCGCGGGCGCGCCGGCATCGTCGTAGTCCTTCAGAACCATTGATGCGATGTACAGCTGGCTCAGCACGTCGGCCATCCGCGCAGACACGCGCTCCCGCCGCTTCAACTCACCGCGTAAGGTCAACAGCAACAGGTCCGCAGTCAATGCGAATGCAGCACTGAAACGCGCGACCTGCCGGTACAACGGCGCAACCGCGCCGCGTCGCGGCGAGTGCGCCAATACGCCACCGGTCAGCCCGAGGAGCAGCGTGCGCACGCCGTTGGAGACAGACAGCCCGATGTGCGAGATGACAGCACGGTCGAACGCTCGGGCACCCGCTTCCCGGTCGGGGTCGTTCGCCGCTTCGAGCTCCTGCAGCAAGTACGGGTGGCAGCGGATTGCCCCCTGGCCAAATGTAATCATGCTGCGCGTCAGGATGTTCGCGCCCTCGACGGTGACAGCGACCGGCGGGAATTGGTGCAAGAGACCAACGAGGTTGCGCGGGCCGAGGCACACG
>JAIVGZ010000012.1 GCA_020201335.1 Natronospirales bacterium | reverse complement strand
AAGATAATTCGTGAGACTGCAATTCAGCTCTATTCAGAGTTTCCCAGAAGCACGAAATAACGTGTCGTAGAGTTTGTGCGCGTTAGTCTGGCACCCAGAAACACGACATTCTTTACTGGAAAGGAATCGCTTATGACACATCACCCTACCGAGCCGCGGTAGGGATTTGCACGCCGCTCGTGCCGATCCGCCAGGACGACAGGGGTGCCGATATGGTGGATGGCCTTGGGCAACGGGTGCGGATTGAAACGGTCGGAAATCATCGGCTGCTGGACGACGAGTGTCATCCATCCCCTCCCTAGTTTTGGTTTTTTTGCCCCTCCGCAGTATATACAAGGCACGTATAACTAGGGTCGGGCCTCCCGATTACTATTAATAACATTAATATACTTTTCTTTTTTTAAGTACATTACCTTTATGTTATTATCTAATCCACCTACATAACATATTGGTAATAATTATGCGCCACACTGACCGCGTTACAGCCAGACGCCGCCTCGATCAACGCCTACGCCTCGTAGACGCCGAGGACGCTTTCGCGTGCCCGGCGGGCGGATGGATCAAAGCAATCCGGGAAGCGCTCGGTATGACCGCAGCCCAGCTCGCTGTCCGGCTCGGGGTGACGCAATCACGGGTGTCTGTGATGGAGAAAGCCGAGTTGCGCGGCAGCCTCACGCTCGACTCGCTTGAGCGTGCGGCGCAAGCGCTCGACTGCCGTCTTGTTTACGTGCTGGTGCCGCGGAAACCCCTTTCCGAACTCGTTGCGGAGCGTTCACTGATTGTGGCGCGTCGCCGGCTGCAATCAGCGTCCCATAACATGGTGCTCGAGGCGCAAGGGGTGGACCCCGAGGAAGGCGAGGCGCAAGTCCAGGCATTGGCGCAGCAACTGGCTACGACGGCAGGCTCTGCGCTGTGGGAGGACAAGTGACAGGTTCCGAACCTGGCGACGACGCCGCAACAACGCTCGATCCGGACGAGCGTGAAGGACTTCTGCTCTCGTACATCGCGACCCGCGCCGAACTCAATGCGGCTGAACAGGCCAACATCGTGGACGGGGAAACGTGGGCGTTCGCGCGCCGGCGAAATCCAGTCGACGAGCGGTTCTTACGCACGCTGCACGGGCGAATGTTTGGGCAAGTATGGGCGTGGGCTGGGAGGTACCGGCGCTCGGACAAGAATGTCGGGGTCGACTGGACGCGTATCTCCGAGGAGATGCGTCACCTTCTCGAAGACTGTCGATACTGGGTGGACCACGGAACCTACGACGCTGACGAGCTTGCGGCCCGCTTCCATCATCGATTGGTATCGGTTCACTGCTACCCGAACGGCAACGGCCGTCACGCCCGGGTGGCGGCTGATTTATTGTTGTTGTCGCTGCACCGGCCCCGCTTCAGCTGGGGTAGGCAGAGCCTTGCTGACCCCGGCGAAACACGGCGCGCTTACGTTAACGCATTGCGCGCGGCTGACAGGCACGACATCGGACCGCTCTTGGGGTTCGTAAGGTCGTAAGCTTCCTGCACCTGTACGTTGACAAGGACGATTTCCTTGTTAAAGTAAGGACCATGTCCAAGGTCACCAGCAAGCTGCAGCTCACTCTCCCAAAGCGGCTCGCTGAGCAATTCGGCATCAAGCCGGGGGACGAGGTCGAGTTCCAGGCGGCCGGCGACTGCATCCGGCTCGTGCCGGCGGGTGGCCCCGCGTCGGCGCCGAAGCTGAGCCGCGAAGAACGGTTACGGCTGTTCGATGAAGACACTGCCTGGCAGCAAGCACGCGAAAAGCGGATGCCCGAACCCACTGCACCCTACTCCGGCCGTGGCTGGAGCCGCGCCGAACTGTACGACCGTGAAAAGCCTCGTTGACACCAGCCTTTTGGTTTACCGGTTCGACCCGCGCGATCCGGCGAAGCAGCGGTTGGCGGCTGCGCTGCTACGCGAGGGAGTTGGTGAACTGGTCGTTCCGCACCAGGCGCTGATCGAATTCTTTGCTGCGGTCACGCGACCGCTCGCGGACCTGGGTGGGCAGTCGTTGATGACGCGCAAGGCAGCGGTCGAACGCGTCGAACGCCTGCAGTCGCAATACCCGGTGGTCTGGCCCGACGCTGCGGTGCTTGCCAGTGCGCTGCACGGCGCGGTGGTGTACGGGCTGTCGTGGTACGACGCGCACCTGTGGGCGTACGCGCAAGCGAACGGAATCCCCGAAATCCTGTCGGAAGACTTCGACCATGGGCGCCATTACGGGCGGGTTCGGGTCGTGAACCCGTTCCTCGACGCCGTGAACGAGCTGCCGCAGTTGTTCGGGTAGCGCCGCTAGACCACGTACCTAAGCAGCATCCACACCGCCATCGCGACCATCATCAGGTTTTCGGTCAGCGACACGAAGCCGAGCGGGACCTTGCTCGCGCCACCGACGCATGCGCATTTGAGCTGCCGCTTCTCGATGAACACGGCCTTGAACACCGACACCGCGCCTACGCTACCAATGAAGAACGCGACCGGGATGGACAGCCACATCAATGCACCCGACACCATCAGCACGCCGGCGAACAGCTCCGCGAACGGATACACATACGAGTACGGCACCCAGCGCCGGGCGAGCAAGTCGTAGTTCAGGAACATGCTCGAGAAACGCTCGACATCCTGGAGCTTCAGCAGCGCGAGCACGCACATGCTGAACGAGATGAACCATTCCGCCGTGGAGATGGTGAACAGCGTGCCGGTCGCCGCCCAGCTCGTCGCGATTGCCATCAGCGCCGTGACCGCGAATACCGCGACGACCGGCCGGTAGCTCAGCGCATCCGCGTCGGGCACCGACTTGCCGAGGTGACGCCGCAGATCCTCGTAACCGCCGATGCGCGCGCCGTCGATGAACACCTGTGGCGTGGTCTTCACCCCGTGCTCGGCCTTGAATGCCTCGGTCTGCTCGCGCGTCGTGAGCAAACGGTCATCGACCTCGTAGCCGCTGCGCTTGAGCAGGTCCAACGACTTGAGGCCATAAGGGCACACATGGTCCGGCATCACCATCCGGTACAGCGTCGCGCGCTTCGTCATGCTCTGAACCTCAGGGTCCGTGGAAACGAAACGGGCCGCTCGCGCGGCCCGTCGGGCTGTCGTGTCGGTGGTGCCTAGCCTACGCCGTGATGGCCGACAGGTACGAAATCGGTGCGGCGGCCGGGTCGTCGAAGGTGACTTCTTCCCAGGCCTTCTTGTCGGCGAGCAGCGCGCGCAGCAGCTGGTTGTTCAGCGCGTGCCCGGACTTGTAGCCGCTGAACGCGCCGATGAGGCTGTGGCCGAGCAGGTACAGGTCGCCGATCGCGTCGAGGATCTTGTGCTTCACGAACTCGTCTTCGTAACGCAGTCCGTCCTCGTTGAGGATGCGGAAGTCATCGACGACGACGGCGTTGTCGAGGCTGCCGCCGAGTGCGAGGTTGCGCTCGCGCAGGAACTCGATGTCGCGCATGAAGCCGAAGGTGCGCGCGCGGCTGACTTCCTTCACGAACGAGGTGCTCGAGAAATCGATCTCCGCGAACTGACGGTGCTTCTTGAACACCGGGTGGTCGAAGTCGATCTCGAAGCCGACCTTGAAGCCTTCATACGGCTCGAATCGCGCCCATTTTTCAGCGTCGCGGACTTCGACCTTCTTCTTGATGCGGATGAATCGCTTGTGCGCGTTCTGTTCGGCGATGCCTGCGCTCTGCAACAGGAACACGAAAGGCGCTGCGCTGCCGTCCATGATCGGCACTTCGGCGGCGCTGAGGTCTACGTACGCGTTGTCGATGCCGAGCCCTGCGAGTGCGGACAACAAGTGCTCGACGGTCGATACGCGTGCACCGCCCTCGGTCAGCGTGGTCGACAACTGGGTCTCACCAACATGTTCGGGTTTCGCACGGATGTCGACCGGTGGATCGAGGTCGACACGACGGAACACGATGCCGGTGTTGATGGCTGCGGGGCGTAGCGTGAGGTAGACCTTGTCGCCGGTGTGCAGACCGACACCGGTCGCACGGATCGTGTTCTTGAGTGTGCGCTGCTTCAACATTTATGACGGTACCCGACGCGTTGGGGTGGAACGTCGGCTCTCCATTGCGGAGCCTGTTCTTATGGCGCGCACAGTAACACAACCCCAGAATTACGCAAGTCTATGATTCAGCAACGGTTCGGTAAATACCTACGGCGGCGGGCGGGGGCATTGCCCGCCGCCGCAGGTTCCATCTTTTCCCGCCCTCAGTCGGCCTGCCGACGGAGGAATGCCGGGATGTCCAGGTACGCCGGGTCGTTGCGGTCGGGACCGGCCTCGGGCGTACGGCCCTTGCTGTTCCGGATCACCGTCGGGCGGTCGAAATCGTCGTAATTGACGTCGCCGTTGACGGCCTGCTTTACGACCTTGATTTCCGGCTTGTTTTCCTCGTGCTTACGCCGCACGGCGACCGGGCCGCCGAGCCCGGTGGCCACGACCGTCACGCGGAGTTCGCCGGACATTGCCGGGTCGATCACCGTACCGACGACGACCGTCGCGTCCTCGGCTGCAAACTCGCCGACTGCGTTGCCGACCTCTTCGAACTCGCCGATGCCGAGGTCGATGCCCGCGGTGACGTTGACCAGGATGCCCCGGGCGCCCGACAGGTTGATGTCCTCGAGCAGCGGGCTGTGGATTGCCGCTTCCGCCGCCTCACGAGCACGATCCGGACCGGATGCTATACCCGAGCCCATCATCGCCATACCCATCTCGGACATCACGGTGCGGACGTCGGCGAAGTCGACGTTGATGAGACCCGGCCGCGTGATCAGCTCGGCGATACCCTGCACCGCGTTCATCAGCACATCATTGGCGGCTTTGAACGCGTCGGGCAGCGTGATTTCCTTGCCGAGCACCGTCAGCAGTTTCTCGTTCGGGATCGTGATCAGGGAGTCGACATGCTTCGACAACTCCTCGATGCCCTGTAGCGCAATCCCCATCCGCTTCTTGCCTTCGAACGGGAATGGCTTGGTCACGACCGCGACGGTCAGTATCCCAAGCTCGCGCGCGACCTGCGCAACAATCGGCGCCGCGCCGGTGCCGGTGCCGCCACCCATCCCGCAGGTGATGAACAGCATGTCGCTGCCCTGGATCACCTCCTCGATGCGGTCGCGGTCCTCCATCGCCGCCTGCCGGCCGACTTCGGGGTTCGCGCCGGCACCCAATCCCTTCGTGATGCTGGGACCGAGTTGCAGCACGACCTTCGTCGCCGTGTTCTTCAGCGCCTGCGCATCGGTGTTCGCGCAGATGAAGTCGACGCCCTCGATGCCGGCGTTGACCATGTGCCCGACGGCGTTACCTCCGCCGCCTCCTACGCCTATGACCTTGATCACGGCGTTCTGGCTGTATGCGTCCATCAGTTCGAATGTCATTTTTGCCCCCTTGTTACTCATGCCAAGTACCTCAGAAATTTCCGTGGAACCAACTCTTCATGCGTTCCCACAGTTCGCGCGCGCCGCCTCCGAGCGGCGCGTTCGCACGGCGGGGCGCACTTTGTGCACCAAACAGCAACAGACCCACGCCAGTCGCGTGGATCGGGTTGCGTACTACATCGGATAAACCGGTCACGTACTGCGGTACGCCGAGCCTGACCGGCATGTGGAACACTTCCTCGGCGAGTTCTATTGCGCCTTCCATCTTCGAGCTGCCGCCGGTCAGCACAATGCCGGCCGCACACAGGTCCTCGAAGCCGCTGCGCCGGAGTTCGGCGTGGACCAGCGAGAACAGTTCTTCGTAGCGCGGCTCTACCACTTCGGCGAGCGTCTGGCGCGCGAGCCGCCGTGGCGGCCGGTCGCCGACGCTCGGCACTTCGATCGTTTCGTCGGCGCTCGCAAGCTGCGGCAGCGCGCAAGCGTATTTCTTCTTTATTTCTTCCGCGTACTGCGTCGGCGTGCGCAGCGCGACGGCGATGTCGTTCGTCACCTGGTCGCCGGCGATCGGAATCACCGCGGTGTGGCGGATCGAGCCGTCGGTGAACACCGCCATGTCGGTGGTGCCGCCGCCGATGTCGACCAGACATACCCCAAGCCCCTTCTCGTCGTCGGTCAGCACCGCATGGCTTGATGCAATCTGCTCGAGGATCACGTCGTCGACTTCGAGGCCGCAGCGGCGCACGCACTTGATGATGTTCTGCGCGGCAGACAGCGCGCCGGTGACGATGTGCACCTTCGCCTCGAGCCGCACGCCCGACATCCCGATCGGCTCCTTGATGCCGTCCTGGTTATCGATGATGAATTCCTGCGGGAGGATGTGCAGGATCTTCTGGTCGGCGGGAATTGCGACCGCGCGCGCGGCGTCGATTACGCGGTCGACATCGCCAGCGGTGACCTCTTTGTCCCGGATCGCGACGATGCCGTGCGAGTTCAGGCTGCGCACATGGCTGCCCGCGATACCGGTGTACACCGAGTGCACCTGGCAGCCGGCCATCAACTCGGCCTCCTCGACCGCGCGCTGGATCGATTCGACCGTCGACTCGATGTTGACGACCACGCCTTTGCGCAGGCCCCGCGACGGGTGCGAACCGATGCCGATGATCTCCATCGTGCCGTCCGCACCAATCTCGCCGACGATGGCGACCACCTTCGAAGTGCCAATGTCGAGCCCGACGATCAGGTTCTTTTCCATTTTTCTGGACATCCGCTTAACCCCCTATGCCGTCCGCCGGCGCGACAGCGTCGCGCCAGCCCACTGCAAACCCATTCGTGTACCGCATGTCCACGTAATCGACGCGGTCCAGCCGCGCGGCGAGCGCGCCGACCACAACCTCGCAGAAACGCTCGGTGCGTGCGTCCACAGCGTCGCGGCCGAGTCGCACGACGATGCCGCCGGCGAGCGTCAGGCGCAGCGAGCGCCGCGGGTCGAGTTCGACTTGCGCGACGCGCATCGCGCAGTTCGCGAGCCTCGCGTCGAGCTCGCGGTACATCTGCGCGAGCTGCACCTCTTGCCCGGGCGGCCCATCGAGGCGCGGCAGCGTACTTGGCGGCGCCTGCACACCGGTGACAAACAGTTCGGCGCGCGCGTTCAAGAGTCCGTCGTCGCCCCAGCGCCACGCCGGCTGCTGTTCAACCACAACGATGCGCACGCGGTCCGGCCACTCGCGGACGACTTGCGCTTGCGCGACCCACGGCAGCGCCTCGGCGGCATCTCGGATGGCGTCGAGGTCAACCGTGAAGAAGCCGCCGACCAGGTGCGGCAACACCGCCTCCTCCACTTCGGTCGGCTGAACGCGCTCGAATGGCCCCTCGACCAGCACGCGCTGTACCGGTGCGATCCCCTGCTCCGGCCACGTGGGCAGCGCATCGCGGTAGTGCCAGCCTGCAAACGCCAGCGCGCCGACCGCGCCGACGACGACCATGGCGCCGAGACCACGCATTACGCGCCGGCCAAGCGGTGGCCGCGCCGGCACGCCCGCGCTCCTGCCGCGCACATTGCGCTTGCGCGTCATGGCGCCACCTCAGCCGACGGTGTGTCGCCGCCGGCACCGCGCTCGGCGAAGCTCGTCTCGAGGATGCGGATGCAAAGCTCGTCGAAGTCGATGCCGTGCGCACGCGCGGCCATCGGTACGAGGCTGTGGTCGGTCATGCCGGGCACGGTGTTCGCCTCGAGCAGATATGGGTGGCCGGCTTCGTCTGCCATGAAGTCGACGCGGCCCCAACCGCTGGCCCCAATTGCGCGGAACGCCCTGAGCGCCACGTCACCGAGCGCCCGCTCGGCAGATTCCGACAGCCCGCATGGAATGTGGTAGCGAGTGGTGTCGGTCGTGTATTTCGCGTCGTAGTCGTAGAACTCCCGCGGCGTCTCGAGCCGGATTGTCGGCAGCGCCGTGTCGCCGAGCAGCGCGACCGTGTACTCGGCGCCCGTGATCCAGTGCTCGGCGAAAACGCAGCTGTCATAGCGGCGCGCAAGTTCGAACGCGGCGGGCAGCGCGTCGGCGTCCCGCACCTTGCTCATCCCGACGCTCGAGCCCTCGTGGCCGGGCTTGACGATGAGCGGCAGCCCGAGCCGTGCGATGGCCTCGGCGCAGTCGGCGCCGTCGCGCAGCACCATAAATTCCGGCGTACGCATGCCAAGCGCGCGCCAGATCTGCTTGCAGCGCAGCTTGTCCATCGACAGCGCGGAGCCGAGCACACCGGAACCGGTGTACGGGATGCGCAGCCATTCGAGCGCGCCTTGCAGCCGGCCGTCCTCGCCACCCGTACCGTGCAGCACGTTCCACACGCGGTCGTAGCCTTCACTCACGAGCACCTGCAGCAGGTCTGCGCCCGCATCGACGCCGTGCGCATCAACGCCACGCGCTTGCAGCGCGGCCAGCACGCGCGTTCCGCTGTTCAGCGACACCTCGCGCTCTGCGCCAAGCCCGCCGTACACGACCGCCACCTTGCCGAACGCGCTCATGCAGCACCTCCGGCCAATTGCGCGGGCAGCGCGGCGGCTATCGTGCCAATGTCGCCGGCCCCCATGACGAGGACGATATCTCGGTCGGTAATCACCGCCGAAAGCGCCGTTGCGAAGTCCCGCGTCGTCGGCACGAACACGGGCTCAACCCGGCCGCGTGCGCGGATCGCGTGTGCGAGGCTGCGGGAGTCCGCGCCCGGTATCGGTTGTTCGCCGGCCGGGTAGATGTCGGCGAGTAGCAACACATCGACCTCCGACAGCACTTCCGCGAAGTCGTCGAATAGGTCATGCGTGCGCGAGTACCGGTGCGGCTGGAATGCAAGCACCAGCCGTCGGCCGGGCCAGCCGTCGCGCACTGCGCGAATCACGGCGGCAAGTTCGCGCGGGTGGTGGCCGTAGTCATCTACAAGCAGCACTGTGCCGCGCGGCGTGCGGATGTCGCCGTACACCTGGAAGCGGCGGCCGACACCCTCAAAGCCGGCGAGCGCGCGCTGGATCGTCGCGTCGTCGAGCCCGAGGTCGTGCGCGACCGCAATCGCGGCCAAAGCGTTGCGGACGTTGTGGACGCCCGGCATGTTCAGCGCAACGTGCATCACCTCAGGCGCACCTGCCACCCGTACATCGAAGCGCGTCACCATTCCGCTCTGCTCGATGTTTGTCGCACGCAGGTCGGCATCTTCAGCCAAGCCGTATGTGATTACCGGCCGCGAGAGCTCGGGCAATACGCCTCGCACGACCGGGTCATCGATACATGCGACTGCGAGCCCGTAGAACGGCACGTGGTGCAGGAATTCGATGAAGGTCGCGCGCATGCGCGAGAAGTCACCCTCGTAGGTCGCGAGGTGGTCGGCGTCGATGTTCGTAACTACTGCGATTAACGGCTGCAGGTACAGGAACGACGCGTCGCTCTCGTCCGCTTCGGCGACCAGCCAGCGGCTCGCGCCCAGCCGCGAGTGTGCGCCGGCGCTGTTCAGGCGTCCGCCAATCACGAAGGTCGGGTCGAGGCCGCCCTCTGCCAGCACGCTGGCGACAAGGCTGGTCGTGGTGGTCTTGCCGTGCGTGCCGGCAATCGCGATGCCGAGCCGGAAGCGCATCAACTCGGCGAGCATCTCCGCGCGTGGCACCACCGGGACCCGACGCGTGTGCGCTTCGACGACCTCGGGATTGTCGGCGGCGACTGCGGTCGACACGACGACGACACCGGCGCCGGCGACGTGCGCCGCCTCGTGGCCGATGAACACGCGCGCACCGAGGTCCTCAAGCCGGCGCGTGACCGCGCTCGCCTTCAGGTCGGAACCAGTGACCTCATAGCCAAGGTTGAGCAACACCTCAGCGATGCCGCCCATTCCGGAACCGCCGATGCCGACGAAGTGCACGCGCTTCACGCGCATCATCGGGTCGAGTGGGTCACGCGCGGTGCGGTTCATGCGCGCCCCTCCGCTGCATGCACGCACGCGCCGGCGAGGTCGGCAGTCGCGTGCGGCCGCGCCAACGCGCGCGCCGCCTCTGCCATCTCAAGCAATCGCCCGCGGTCGTTTGCGTAAGCACGGAGTCTCTGCGCGAGGCGGTCGCTGTTCAGCTCGTGCTGCGGCAGCAATTCCGCGGCGCCTGCATCGGACAGGAAGCGTGCATTGCTGGTCTGGTGGTCATCGACCGCGGCTGGAAACGGTACGAGCACGCTCGCAACGCCGGCGGCTGCGAGTTCCGCGACCGTCAGCGCGCCCGCGCGACAGACCACGAGGTCGGCCCACGCGTACGCTTCCGCCATGTCGTCGATGAACGGCAGCGGTTCAAGCTCTATACCGACCGATGCCCACGCCGCGCGCGCGTCGACAAGGTGCCGTGGCCCGCATTGGTGGCGGACTTCCGGTCGCTCGCCGCCCTGCAGTGCAGCAACCGCGCGTGGCACCGCGGCATTCAGCGCGCTGGCGCCCTGGCTGCCGCCCAGCACCAGTACGCGCAGCGGCCCGGTGCGACCCAACATCCGTGCACTTGGCGTCGGCAGTTCGGCAATCGCCGCACGCACCGGGTTGCCGATCCATTCGCCACGCTCGAGCACGCCCGGGAAACCGGTCAGCACGCGCAGCGCAGCGCGCGCCAGCACCCGGTTCGTCAGCCCGGCAACGGAGTTCTGTTCGTGTATCAGCAACGGGCGACCGAGCAGGCGTGCGGCGATGCCGCCCGGACCGCTCACGTAACCACCCATGCCGAGCACCGCCGCCGGCCGCCGTCGGCGCATCGCGGCGAGCGCCTGCCACAACGCCGTGGCGAGGTGCACCGCCCGCCGGTACCGCCCGCCATCAACATGATTGGCGCTGGCTTCATTGCTTCGCCTCGTGCGCGATGCGCAGCAGCAGCCCAATCGAGAAGCAGGTTACGAGCAGGCTTGCGCCGCCGTAACTCATCAATGGCAGCGTGAGGCCCTTCGTCGGCAGCGCGCCCATGTTGACGCCGACATTGATCAGCGCCTGTACGCCGAGCCAAGTGCCGATGCCGAACGCGAGGTACGCACCGTAAAGCTTGCCGACGCGCGCGCTCGCGCGCCCTGCGGCCAGCGCGCGCCAGATCAGGCAGAAAAATGCCGCGAGCAACAGCGCAACGCCGATAAGTCCGAACTCCTCCGCATACACCGCGTAAAGGAAATCCGTGTGGGCATGCGGCAGGTAGAACAGCTTCTGCACGCTGTTGCCGAGGCCGACCCCAAACCATTCCCCGCGGCCTATCGCGATCAGCGAGTTGGTCAGCTGGAAGCCGCTGTCGAACGGGTCCGCCCATGGGTCGCGGAAGCCGAGCAGCCGACGCAGGCGGTACGGCGATACCCACACGAGCAACGCCATGCCAAGCGATACGATCACACCGACGGCCGCGAAGTGCCGCAGCATCACGCCACCGATGAATATCATCGCGAGCGCAGCCGTGAGCATCACGACGGTCGCGCCGAAATCCGGTTGCATCAGCAACAACAGCGCCGATACGGCGAGCACGAACATCGGCTTCGCGAACCCGCGAAACTCTGTGCGCACCGATTCCTGGTAGCGCACCAGGTAACCGGCCAGGTACATCAGCAGCAGCAAGCGCGCCGGTTCGGACGCCTGCACCCGGAAAAATCCAAGCGAAATCCAGCGCTGTGCGCCGTTCACTTCGCGGCCGATGCCCGGGACCAGCACCAGTACGAGCAGCACGAACGCGCCTGCGAGCAGCAACGGACCGGTGCGCTCCCAGAAGCTCAACGGCACCCAGGTGGCCAGCCAGCCGCAGCCGAAGCCTGCGATTGCGAACACCAGCTGGCGCTGGAAGTAGTAGAGCGGTATCCCGGTGTCGCGCGCCGCAACGGAAATCGAAGTCGATGCGACCATAACGAGCCCGAGCGCAAGGACCGACAGCGCGATGCCGAGCAGCCACGGGTCGGACAGCGCCGGTACCGGCAGCCGCCGCCGCGCGGCACCCGGCGCGCCGATGCGCAGGGTTGCGGCAGTCATGTAAGCCCCCGCACCGCTTCAGCGAACGCGCGCCCGCGCGCCTCGAAGTTCTCGAACATGTCGAGGCTTGAGCAGGCTGGCGAGAGCAGCACGCCGTCGCCTGGGCGCGCGACCCGGGATGCCGCGCGCACCGCCGCGGCCATATCGGATGCCGTATGTACCGTGCACACCGCTTGGAGCGCCGCGCCAATCCGTTCTGCGTCGCGCCCGATTACGACAACATCGTGCGCCTTGCCG
This sequence comes from Natronospirales bacterium, assembly GCA_020201335.1. Taxonomy (GTDB): domain Bacteria; phylum Pseudomonadota; class Gammaproteobacteria; order Natronospirales; family JAIVGZ01; genus JAIVGZ01. The sequence continues at coordinate 41,098 of JAIVGZ010000012.1, read as the reverse complement.
CGCAGCGCTTCGGCGAGCGGCGCGAAATCCTGCCCCTTGCCGTCGCCTCCCACAATCAGGACGAGCGGACGGTCGAAGCCAGCGACGGCGGCGAGCGTCGCGCCGACATTCGTCGCCTTCGAATCGTTGTACCAGGCGGTGCCATCACGTTCCGCGACCCATTCCATCCGGTGCGGCAGACCGCCGAACTGCTCGAGTACCTGGACCATCGGCGCTGGCGGCATGCCCGCCGCCGCGCCGAGCGCGAGTGCCGCGAGCGCATTCGCAGCGTTGTGCAGACCTGCCATCTTCAACGCATCCAGGCGCATGAGTTGTTCCTCGCCGCAGCACAGCCAGGGCACGCCATCGACGGTGCGCAATCCGTACTCGCCATCCGCGCGCGGCGGCGTCAGACCGAACCATGTGACCTCGCGGTGCGGCGGAACCAGCGCGGCGCACAGCGGGTCATCGCGGTTTGCGATCACTGCGCCGGTCCCACTCCAGATGCGCGCTTTTGCCGCTGCGTAGGCGTCGATTCCGGCGTAACGGTCGAGGTGGTCTGCAGACACGTTGAGCACCGCGGCAGCGCTCGCGTCCAGCGACGCCGTTGTTTCAAGCTGGAAGCTCGACAGCTCGAGCACATACAGCTCCGGCTCATCGACACCGAGGAGGTCCAGCGCCGGCGTGCCAAGGTTTCCGCCGACGCGGACATCGATGCCGGCGCGCTCAGCCATCATGCCGAGCAGCGTCGTAACCGTGCTCTTGCCGTTGGACCCGGTGACCGCTATGACCGGTGCGGCGGCTGCGCGCGCGAACAACTCAATGTCGCCAATCACCGGCAACCCACGCGCCTCCGCCTGGCGAACGAACGGGTCCGACAGCGGCACCCCGGGCGACAGCACCAGCATGTCGGCATGGTCAAGCGCCAGTTGTGAGAAGCCGCCAATGAACAGCGCCGCATCAGGCAGTGATTCCTGCAACGCCTGCAAACCAGGCGGCCGCTCACGGCTGTCGGTCACGGCAACCGCGGCACCACGCGACGCGAGCCAGCGCGCCGCGGACAGGCCCGTCGCGCCGAGACCCACAATCAGTGCGCGCGTCGCCGTGTCGATCCCGTCGCCCTCCGTCCGCACCGTTGCCGTTCCGTTCGTCATGTCAGCGCAGCTTCAGCGTCGCAAGGCCGGCAAGCACGAGGATCACCGTGATGATCCAGAAGCGCACGATCACGCGCGGCTCCGGCCAGCCCTTCAGCTCGTAGTGGTGGTGTAGCGGCGCCATGCGGAAAATGCGCTTGCCGGTCAGCTTGTACGAGCCGACTTGCAGGATTACCGACACGGTTTCCATTACAAAGACGCCGCCCATGATCAACAACACGAGTTCCTGGCGCGCGACCACAGCGACTGCGCCGAGTGCTGCGCCGAGTGCGAGCGCGCCGACGTCGCCCATGAACACCTGCGCGGGGTAGGTGTTGAACCAAAGGAAGCCGAGGCCGGCGCCGACCAGCGCACCGCAGAACACAACCATCTCGCCGACACCTGGCACGTAAGGAATCTGTAAGTACGCAGAAAAGTTCACATGGCCGGTCGCGTACGCGATCCCACCGAGCCCGCCGGCAACCAATACCGCCGGCAGGATTGCGAGCCCGTCGAGGCCATCGGTCAGATTCACAGCGTTGCTGGTGCCGACGATCACGAACCACCGGCAGGCCGCGCGGGTTGCGCAGCACGAGGTTGCGGTAATCGTCGACCCAGCCAATCGCGCCGAACGCGGTCGTCACGCCGAGGACGACCCAGACGAAACGGTTCTCGAGGTCTGACCACAGCAACGTCGCGATGAAGATTGCAACGAGGATCAACGCGCCGCCCATCGTCGGCGTACCGGCTTTCTTCAGGTGCGACTGCGGCCCATCGTCGCGCACGGTTTGCCCAATCTGGTATCGGGTCAACCACGCAATCATCCGCGGACCGAACATCAGCGAGAATGCGAGCGCGGTGAGCACGCCCAGGATTGCGCGCAGCGTCAGGTACTGGAAAGCGTTGAAACCGGTATGGAACTGCGTGAGCCATTGGGTCAGCCAAAGCAGCATGTCATTCTCCCCCGCCGTTCTGCAGCACGGCGACCACGCGCTCCATGCGCATGCCCCGCGAGCCCTTCACCAATACGGTGACGCCCGGCTCAAGCGCCGCGTCGACGCGTGCCGCAAGCTCCACCGCGTCATCGAAGTGTTCTGCGTTACGCCCGAACGCCTGCACCGCAGCCGCGCTGAGAGGCCCGACCGCGAACAGGCGCTCTACGCCGAGCGCTCGTGCGCGTTCGCCGGCACGCGCGTGGATTGCTTCGGCGTCCGCACCGAGCTCGAGCATGTCGCCGAGCGCGAGCCAGTGGCGCCCAGACACAGCCGCGAGCACCTGCAATGCGGCCTCCAGCGAATCCGGGTTCGCGTTATAGCTGTCGTCCAGTACGCGCGCGCCGTGGTGTGCATCGGACCAGCGCAGGCGCCCGCCGACGCCGGCGAAACGGGCGAGCGCGGCGCGCGCCTCGTCCAGCGTCGCACCCATCTCGACCGCGGCCGCGACCGCCGCCAGCGCGTTCTGCAGGTTGTGACGCCCGAGTGCCGGCAGCGAGAACTCCAGTGCACGGTCCGGGCCGTGCAACGGGAACGATTGCACCAGGCCGTCGCTGTGAACCTCGGCGGTCTCGATGCGGTAGTCGGCGTCCACATCAACGCCGAACTCAACGCGGCGGCAGTGCGCGGCGGTCTCGCGCCACAGCGGCGCGAACGCGTCGTTCGCGTTGATCACCGCGCAACCGTTTGCCGGAAGCGCCGCGAACAACTCCCCTTTTGCGCGTGCGACGCCCTCGACGCTGCCGAAGCCCTCGAGGTGCGCGGAGCCGGCATTGGTGACGACGCCGACGCGCGGCAGCGCGACCGATGCGAGGTACGCGATTTCACCGGCGTGGTTCGCGCCCATCTCGATTACCGCGGCGCGGTGCTGCCGGCCGAGCCCGAGCAGCGTCAGCGGCAGTCCGACATCGTTGTTGAAGTTCCCGCGCGTGACGAGCGTCGCGGTACGTTCGTTGAGAATCGCCGCCGCCATCTCCTTTACCGTGGTCTTGCCGTTGCTGCCGGTCACGCCGAGCACCGCAACATCAGCCTGCAGCCGCCACGCCCGCGCGTACGCGCCGAGTGCCAAGCGGGTATCGGGAACCACCAACTGTGGTAACGCGCATTCGGTGACTTCGCGCGAAACCAGCGCCGCTGCAGCGTCGCGCGCAGCGGCCGCAGCAACGAACGCGTGGCCGTCGAAATTCGGGCCGGACAGTGCGACGAAGAGCTCACCGGCCGCAACGGACCGTGAGTCGGTCGATACGCCGTCGAAACGTGCGTCGACGCCCGCGAGGCGGCCGCCGATGACCGGTGCGAGCGCAGCCAGCGTGCCGGTGCTCATGCCCACTCCCGTTCGAGCAGCCCGGCGACCGTCGACCGGTCGCTGAACGGCTGCATTTGCGTGCCGACCAACTGGTAATCCTCGTGCCCCTTGCCTGCGACGACGACGACGTCGTCGGGGGCCGCGCCGGTTACCGCGTCGGCGATTGCCTGCGCGCGGTCACGCTGCACCGTCCACTGCGCGGTCGCCGGGAAGCCCTCGACAATGTTGTCGATGATCGCCTCCGGGTCTTCGCTGCGCGGGTTGTCATCAGTGACAACCACGCGGTCCGCCCAAGCCGCTGCGATCGCCGCCATCAGCGGGCGCTTGCCGTTGTCGCGGTCACCGCCGCAACCGAATACGCACCAGAGCTTGCCGCGCGCGTGGCCGCGCGCCGCGCGCAGCACCTGCTCGAGCGCGTCCGGCGTGTGCGCGTAATCGACGAGCACCGTCGGGCGGCCACCGCCACCGAAGCGCTCCATGCGGCCCGGCACCGTGATGGCGGCGGCGAGGCGCTCACCAATTTCGTCGGGTGCGAGCCCCAACTCCAGCAACACCGCGGCCGCGAGCGCGAGGTTGCTCGCGTTGAACTCTCCGAGCAGCCCGCTTTCGAATTCGATCGCGCCGTCGTGCGTGGCGAGCACAAGCCGCATGCCTTCCGGGTGCAAGTCGAGGTGCGTGACCGAGACGAAGCGTGTTGCGCAGCCCGCCGGGCCACGCCCGGTGCCGACAGCGGTTGCCGGCACTTCAGGCTGCAGGCCGCGCAGCAGTTCCCGACCGAACGCGTCGTCGGTGAACACGACTGCGGCGCCAAGCCCCGGCGTCGCGAATAGCAGGCTCTTGGTACGGCCGTAGCCGACGAAGTCTTCGTGGTAATCCAAGTGGTCGCGCGTGAGATTCGTGAATACGGCGACGCGGAAACGAATGCCTGCAGTGCGCGCCTGCGCAAGCGCGTGCGACGACACCTCCATCGCGACCGCTTGCGCGCCTGCGTCACGCATGCCGGCCAGCGCGGTTTGCAACACGACCGGGTCGGGCGTCGTGTGCCGCGTTGGCTCGAGCCGCTCCGGCATGCCGATTCCAAGTGTGCCAACGAGGCCGCACGGGCGCCCCGCAGCGCCGAGCGCCTGCGCGACGAGGTGCGTCACCGAGGTCTTGCCGTTCGTTCCCGTGACCCCGACGACCGCGAGCTCATGCGACGGGTCGCCGAAGAAGCGCCCCGCGATGACGCCGGCGCGTTGGCGCAGCTGCGGGACCTCGATTGCGGGCACGCTGTCCGGCGTCAGCGGCGTACCGTTTTGCGCGAACGACTCCCACGCGATTGCAGCGGCGCCGCGCCGCACGACATCGTCCGCGAACTCGAGCCCATGGTTGCGCTCGCCGGCACACGCGAGGAACAGGTCACCGCGCGCGACGCGCCTGCTGTCCATCGAAACGCCGGTGACGACGCGGTCCGCTGGCGCGCGTACTTCAGCGAAACCGCGGAGCAGTGCGGCGACGGAGGACGAGCGTGGTTCGAGATGTTCGGCGATCATCGCTGCGGTCCTGCTGCGATTACCGATGCGGGAACCGTCGGTAGCTCGTCCGGTGGAATGTCGAGCAGCCGGAGTGCGCCGCTCATTACGCGGCCGAACACCGGCGCAGCGACCTGGCCGCCGTAGTACGCGCCACGCGATGGCTCGTCTATCACGACGACTGTGACCAGGCGCGGGTTCGACGCCGGCGCCATACCTGCGAACGCAGCTGTGTGCCGGTCCAGTGCGTAGCCGCCGGCGGTGGACTTGCGCGCGGTGCCGGTCTTCCCGGCCACGCGGTACCCGCGCACGCGCGCACCGGTCGCTGTACTGTCCGGGCCGAGCGAGACTTCGAGCAGGCGGCGCATGTCGCGCGCGACTGTTGTGCTCAGTACGCGCTCGCCGGCGGCAAGCGGTTCATCGCTGCGGATGAGCGTGACTGGGTGTCGCACTCCGTCTGCCGCAATGACCGCGTACGCTTGTGCGAGCTGCAACGGGGTGACTGAAATGCCATACCCGTAGGACAAGGTCGCGAGCCCGATTTCACGCCATTGCACGAAATGGTTGAGTAAACCTGCCTGCTCACCGGGAAACCCGCTGGCGGTTGGTTGACCGAAGCCGAACGCCTGCAGCATCGTCCACACTTGCTCGGGGTCGAGGTCCAGCGCGATTCTGCTGGCGCCGACATTGCTAGAGCGCGTCAACAATGTCGCGATGTCGATCACGCCGTTATCGCGCACGTCGCGGATTGTTCCGCCGCGCACCTGCAGCAGTCCGGGGCTGGTATCGATGCGCGACCGTGTATCGAAGCGGCCGCTCTGGAGCGCCGCCGCGATCACGAAAGGCTTGAAGCTCGAGCCGGGCTCAAGGACATCGGTTGCCGCGCGGTTCCGGTACCGCTCAGCGACCAGCCCCTGACGATTGTTCGGGTTGAACGCGGGCTGGTTCGCCATCGCCAGCACTTCGCCGGTGCGCGAATCGAGTACGACGATTGAGCCCCCGCGCGCACCGTGTTCGGTAACCGCCGCTTTCAGCTCGCGGTACGCAAGGTACTGCACGCGCCGGTCAATCGACAGGGTGAGGTCGCGGCCTGGCCGCGGCTGCCGGATACCTTGAACATCGGCGACCGTGCGGCCGAGTCGGTCGCGCAGCACCTGCTTGCGGCCAGGCTCCCCGCGCAGCCACTCGTCGAATGCAAGCTCGATGCCTTCCTGACCGGCGTCGTCAATGTTCGTGAACCCAAGCAGATGCGATGCGACTTCGCCGGCCGGGTAATAGCGACGGTATTCACGCACGCGGTGCACGCCCGGTACGTCGAGCTGCGTCACGCGCTCCGCCTCGTCCGGGCTCATGTGCCGACGCAGCCAAATGAAGGTCCGGTCGCCGCGTTCGCGCAGCAACGCGTCAAGGCGCGTGCGATCAATCTCGAGCGCATCGGCGAGCGCGGCGATGCGCTCGCCGGCCAGAAGCTCAGAAGGGTTTGCCCAGAACGAATCGACCGGGGTACTCGCGGCCAGCGACTCCCCGTGTCGGTCGAGGATCATGCCACGGTGCGCCGGTACCTCCACGGTGCGCAGGTGGCGCGCATCGCCTTGCGCGGTCAAGAAGCCACCGTCGAGCACGTGCAACTGCACCGCGCGAACGGCAAGTGCGGCGACTGCAAGCGCGAACAGCGTAAGCAGGACGAGGCTGCGCCGCTGCCAACGCTCGTCTGTGTGCCGCACGCTCACCGCCGCACCATCACGATGCGCGCCGGGTCTGGCGTACGCATGCCGAGGCGCTCGGTTGCGACTTCCTCAATGCGGGCGTGTCTGGACCAGGTGGCCTGCTCTATTTGCAGCTGAACCCATTCGATGTCCATCTCGTCGCGCGCCGCGGCAAACTGTTGCAGGTCGGTAAAGGCGGTGCGGTTCAAATGCACGACATAGACTTTGGCCACCGCGGATACGAACACAGTCGCGGCGAGCAGCGCGATGACGGCAGCGGTGCGGTTCACTGTACCCGCTCCCCAACGCGCAGCACTGCGCTGCGCGCGCGTGCATTCGCTGCAATCTCCGCTTTACCCGGTTTGATCGCCTTGCCGCGCGGTCGCAGGTGCGGGCCGCCGCGCTCGGGACGCGGCAAACCGCGCGGCCCGGGCGGCTCCGCTGGGCCACGCAGGAAGCGCTTGACGATGCGGTCTTCGAGCGAGTGGAAGCTGATCGCGCACAGAACCCCGCCGGGGCGCAGCACATGCGCGCACTGCGGCAGGAACGCCTCAAGCTCGTCGAGCTCAGCGTTCACCGCGATGCGTATCGCCTGGAAGGTACGGGTCGCCGGATGCTTTCCGGGTTCGCGCGTTGGTACCGCACCGGCTACGACTTCCGCGAGTTCCGCGGTGCGCGTGATCGGTCCTTCGTCGCGGCGCGCGAACACCGCACGCACGATGCGCCGCGCGAATTTCTCCTCGCCGTACTCCCACAGCACCCGCAGGAACTCTTGTTCTGAAATACCTGCGAGCCACTCGGCAGCGGACACACCGCTGTCGGGGTCCATACGCATGTCGAGTGGGCCGTCGGCCACGAAGCTGAAGCCGCGCGAAGCGTCGTCGAGTTGCGGCGAGGACACGCCAAGGTCGGCGAGGATCCCGTCGACCTCGCCCAGCAGCCCCGCTTCCTCGACGGTCCGTTCCATCATCGAAAACGATCCCCGTGTGACCGTGAATCGTGGATCAGCACCCAACTCGCGCTCCGCCACTGCAACCGCTTCCGGGTCGCGGTCGATTGCCAGTAACCGTCCGTCCGGCCCCAGCGCGGCGAGGATCCCCCGCGCGTGGCCGCCGCGCCCAAAGGTCGCGTCCACATACACGCCGTCCGCCCGGACCGCCAGCTGCGCCAGCGCCTCCGTGAACAGAACCGGCTGGTGGGTGGCTGCCATGCGCCGCCCTCAAAGCGAGATCTGTTCGAGCTCTGCGGGCAACGGGATGTCTTCGCCGTCGTCCTGCAGCCAGCTCTCGCGTCGCTCGTTCCAGCGCTGCTCGTCCCACAGCTCGAACTTGTTGCCCTGTCCGATCAGCACCGCATGCCGCTCGAGCGCGGCGAATTCACGCAGCATCGGCGGTAGCAGGATGCGGCCGTGTCCATCCAGCTCCAGGTCGGTTGCATGACCCATCAGCAGGCCCTGCAGGCGGCGGGTATGCGCGTTCAAGGTCGGCAGGTTGACGAGCTTGCGCTCGACGATTTCCCACTCGGGGAGCGGGTAAATCAGCAGGCAGCGGGCCCGGTCCACGGTCGCGACGACCTGGCTGCCGTTTTCGCCGGTCAGCCGCTCGCGATACCGGACCGGAATGGCGAGCCGACCCTTCGTATCCAATGTGACGCTGTTGATACCTCTGAACATCCCATTAATCACCACTTTTCCCCACTGACGGACACTATAGGTGCCGCGCGCGCGGTCCGTCAAGGCGATATCGACAAATTTTTTCAGTCAGGTCAGGGACTTACAGCGGGTTGTGGAGGTGGGATGATGCGTTTAGAGGCCTAACGAAATCATGGCCTTGCAGGGTGTTCTTACTAAGGTAGATTAGGTGGTTTTCCGGTGTAGGAGCGGTGCTCCGCACCGCGATGGCAGAGGTTCGCCGTTGGCGCCGCGCCGGACACACCCGGACGCGGCTTCAAGCGCCGAGCGGTGCTCCAGTGTGGGAGCGGCCCTCTGGCCGCGATGCTGGGCGCCGGCAGGCGTCGCCGGAAACACGAGAGGCCTGTCGCCTTTTGTCGATGAGCGCGGGCAGATCGGCCCGGCATTTCCAGTATTTTTTCTATGGCCCCCGCAGCGCGAAGCGCTGCGAAGGGAGACGAAGACCGCGTCTTCGGCGACCGTACCGAGGCGCGCCGGCAGGCGTCGCCGGGAAGAAATGAGTCAGCCGATAAGCCGGGTTCTGTCGTGGACAGTCATTCATCTGGGACGCGCGTCACCGCGCGCCTCTAGCGACCTACCCGGGAGCCGTGCGGGCCGCACGCTGCAGCGCGCCGAAACGCGCGCATGCTCCCCTATTTGGTCTTGCTCCGAGTGGGGTTTACCGTGCCGCGGACTGTTGCCAGCCGCGCGGTGCGCTCTTACCGCACCTTTTCACCCTTACCGGCGCCGAAGCGCTTAGGCGGTATGTTTTCTGTGGCACTTTCCGTCGGCTCGCGCCGCCCAGGCGTTACCTGGCACCCTGCCCTGCGGAGCCCGGACTTTCCTCTGCCGAAGCAGCGACTGTCTGGCTGGCTCGCGCCGATTATACGCCGCCTTTGTCGACCAACCATTGATAAAGTTTCTTGCGCGGCTCGCCGGTCAGCCGGGCTGTGATCTGCGCGGCTTTCGCCGCCGGCAGCTCGCGCGCTAGCTCATCGAGCAGTGTGCGTGCATCCAGGCCGGCCGGAGCAGCGTCTGCAGCGCCGGCGACGACCAGCACAATCTCGCCACGAACCACGTCTTCATCCGCGTCCGCCCATGCGGAAAGTTCGGCGAGCGTCCCGTCGCGAACCGTCTCGTGCAACTTCGTTAGCTCGCGTGCAACGCACGCGCGGCGCTCGCCGCCGAGTGTCGCAGCAAGGTCGCGCAGCGTGTCCCGCACGCGGTGCACTGCCTCGTAGAACACGAGCGTGCGGGTTTCAGCGCGTAACGCGTCGAGCGCGTTGCGGCGCGCGACCGCCTTTGCGGGCAGGAACCCCTCGAACGCGAACCGGTCCGCCGGGATGCCAGCGACGGACAACGCAGCAATCGCCGCGCATGCGCCCGGTACCGGGCTCACCGGGAACCCCGCCTCACGCGCCGCGCGCACGAGTCGATATCCCGGGTCGCTGATTAACGGCGTGCCGGCGTCGCTGACGAGCGCCAGTGCCTCGCCGCCGGCGAGGCGGGCGACCAGGTCGGCGACGCGCGCCTGCTCGTTGTGCTCATGCAGCGCGAGCAATGGCGTGCGGATGCCGAGGTCCCGCAACAGGGGACGGGTCCGCCGGGTGTCCTCGGCAAGCACCACTGAAACGGCACCGAGCACGCTGCACGCGCGCTCGGAGAGGTCCGCACGGTTGCCGATCGGCGTCGCAACCACATAAAGCGTTCCCGGCTCGATTGACACTCGCGCTCCCTAATCCGGATACTGGCCGCTCATCTTCGTGGTCCACCGACGCCCGTGCAAGCCCGACCGACAATGACCCTGCGCCTCGCCTGCGCGCTGCTGCTGGCAACATTGGCCGCCTGCCAAGTCGCGCCGCCGCGCGCGACTGGGCCAGGCGATGCCGACACATCCGTCGCATTGCAGCTCGCGCGCCAAGGACGGCCGGCCGAAGCTGCCGCGATTTACGAACGCGCCGCCGACCACGCCGCCGGCGTCGATGCCGCGGTCTGGCGCCTGCTTGCTGCCGAGAGTTGGTGGGCCGCCGAAGAATATGAACGCGCAGCGCTCCAACTCGACCGCGCCGATGGCGCACGCCTTCCGCACGAATACGCGGTGCGCGCGCAAATCCTCGCGGCGAGACTCGCGATGCACGAAGGCCGCGCCGGTGAAGCGCTGGTCCGCCTGTCCGGCGACTTGCGGTTGCTTCCTGCGCCGCTAGCGGCGGCAGCGCTCGGCGTGCGCGCCGATGCAAACCTCGCGCTCGGCCGCAACCACGAAGCGGTCACCGACCTCGTCGCGCGGGAGCGATTCCTCGAGGGCCACGACGCGATCGCTGCCAACCAGGAACGCATCTGGCTTGCAGTGCGCCGACTCGACACCGGGCGTGACGGCGTTGACGACCCAGTGCTTGCCGGCTGGCTGGCGCTGGTCGAGCTGCGCCACCGTGCTTGGCAGGACCCGGCGGGCTTCGATGACGCGCTGCGCGCCTGGCAGCAGAAACATGCGGGGCACACGGCCGCCGGCATCTTCGTGCCACGCCTTATAGAGGAGCAGCAGCGTCTCGCTGCTGGCGTTCGCGAGATAGCGCTGCTGCTGCCACTCACGGGCCGCTTCGAGGCGGCGGCCGCTGCAGTGCGTGATGGGTTCATGGCCGCGCACTTCCGTCACCCGGACCCGGTCCGCCGCCCGCGCGTGCGCGTCTACGATACCGGCGGCGACCCCGCGAACGCACCTGCGAGCTACCGCCAGGCAGTCGCGAACGGCGCCGATTTCGTCATCGGCCCGCTGCAGCGCGAGAGCGTCGCCGCGCTCGCCTCTTCGGGCGAACTCACAGTTCCGGTGCTCGCACTGAATACGCTCGATGCATTCGATCGCCTGATCGCGCCCGCGTCGATGTACCAGTTTGGCCTCGTCCCGGAAGTCGAAGCCGAGCAGGTCGCCGACCGCGCGGTGCTCGAGGGGCACACGCGGGCAATCGCGCTGATCCCGGACAATGACCTTGGGCTGCGCTTGTTAGGCGCTTTCACCGAGCGCTTCGCGGAATACGGCGGCGAGGTCATCGCCGCACAACTGTATGACCCGCAGCAGCGCGACCATTCGGTGCCGATTACGCGCGCGCTCGCAATTGATGAGAGCCGCAGCCGAGCGCAGACGCTGCGCATCGTGCTCAACGCGCCGCTGCAGGCCGAGCCCAGGCGGCGGCGCGACGCGGAGTTCGTGTTTCTGGTCGCGACGCCGCAGCAGGGCCGCTCGCTGCGGCCGCAACTGCGATTCCACCACGCATCCGACCTCCCGGTTTACGCAACGTCGATGTTGTACGCCGGCACGCCCGACCGTGCTATGGACGCGGACCTGAACGGCATCGCGTTCACCGATATGCCGTGGACAATCGCGCCGGACCCGGCTACGCAGCGCGTTCAAGATGAACTCGGCGCGGTGCTGGGTCCCGCGATGGCGCGCAATACGCGCCTGTTCGCGCTCGGTTATGACGCCTACCGGCTCGCGCCGGTGCTGCGGCACGATCCGACGCTGCTGCATGAGCCAATCCCCGCCGCGACCGGCGCGCTCCGCCTCCACGAGGATGGTCGCATTCACCGGACGCTGACCTGGGCGCAATTCCGCGGCGGCCTCCCGCGCATCCTCCAGACGCCGGTTACTCCGCCGGCGGACCTCACTGAACCGGAGCCCACCGCCGGGCGATGAGCGGCAACCCGCGGCACGCGCTTGGGCGCGACGCGGAAAAACGGGCGTGCCGCTGGCTTGAAGCGAAAGGTCTGTCCCTTGTTTGTGCAAACTGGCGCGGGCGGCGCGGCGAACTCGACCTCGTGATGCGGGACGGCCCGGTACTGGCTGTCGTCGAGGTGCGCGCCCGCACCGGCCGCACGCACGAGGATGCGATGTTCAGCATCGGGCCGGCGAAGGTCCGCCGCCTCAGCGCCGCGTTGCGCGAATACCTGTTCGTCAGTGGGCTCGGTGACAGCATGCCGGTGCGCTTCGACATCGTGACGGTGGCCGGCGACCCATTGCAGCCATCGCTGCGCTGGTGGCGGGACGCGGTCCGGGTAGGCCGCTTATACTGACGGCCACCCCACTGGAGCCGGAACATGGACCACGCTGCACGCGTCCGCAAGAACTTCGCCGACAGCATCGCCGTCAAGCAGCGGACGATGGACGCGCTCGCCGACCCGGTCGCGCGCGCCGCGCTGCTGCTGGTCGAAGCGCTGCTGGCGAACGGCAAGGTTATGAGCTGCGGCAATGGCGGTTCCGCAGCAGATGCACAGCATTTCGCCGCCGAGATGTTGAACCGATTCGAGATGGAGCGCCCCGGCCTGCCGGCAATCGCTTTGACCACCGACAGCTCGACGCTCACCTCGATCGCCAACGACTTCGACTTCGTCGAGGTATTTTCCAAGCAGGTCCGTGCGCTCGCGCAACCGAACGACGTTCTTCTCGCGATTTCCACCAGCGGCAACTCGCCGAACATCGTCAGTGCGATTGCCGCCGCACACGAGCGCGGCATATGCGTTGTTGCACTGACTGGCCGTGATGGCGGCGAAATCGGCAAGCGCCTCGGCGAACGCGATGTGGAGCTGCGCGTCCCGGAACAATCAACGGCGCGCGTTCAAGAGGTACATCTGTTGCTGCTCCACTGCCTGTGCGACCTGATTGACCGGCAACTGCTCGGGGCAACAAGTTGATTGAAGCCCTGCGCGCCGCTTTGCCACGCGGCGAACTCATGACGGATACCGCGACACGCGTCACCTACGGTTACGACAACAGCCGGCGGCGCGCGCTGCCCGACGCGGTCGCTTTCCCTGCGGACGCTGAAGAGGTCGCCGCACTGGTAGCCGCGTGCCACGCCGCGCAAATCCCAGTGGTCGCGCGCGGCATGGGCACGGCGACAACCGGCGCCGCCGTCCCCGTCGACGGCGGACTCGCACGCACGACGAAGGCCTCTATTGGCTACGACCTCACGCGCCTGATTGTCGGCAGCGAGGGCACGCTCGCGCTCGTCACCGAGGCAACGCTGAAGCTGACGCCGCTGCCCGCCGCGACCGCGACACTCCAGGCGACCTACGATGGCGTGGATGCCGCCGCCCGCGCGGTCGCCGCAGTGATGGCCGGCCCAATCACGCCGTCGAAACTTGAATTCATGGATGCGGCAGCGCTCGCGCTGGTACGCGACCACGCCGGCGCGAAGTTGCCGGTCGGCGCCGGCGCGATGCTGCTCATAGAGTGCGACGGTGATGCCGAGCGCGCCGTCGCAGACCTTGACGCGGTGGCAGCGCGCGCGCGGGTTACAGGATGCATCGCGCTTGAACGGGCGACCACGGAAGAGGAGACGCGCCAGCTGTGGCAGTGCCGGCGTGCGCTCTCGCCGGCGCAGCGCAAACTCAAGCCGCACAAAATAAACGAGGATGTCGCGGTTCCGGTGTCGCAGTTGCCAGCATTGGTCAACGGCGTCGCTGCGCTGGCCGCGGCGCACCAGCTGGTGGTCGTCAGCTTCGGGCACGCCGGCAACGGTAACCTGCATGTGAACGTGCTCGGCGACGCCGAGGACAGCGCGGAGCTGGCACGCATGCACGCGTGCGTGTCGGATCTGTTTGATGTCGTGCTGCGTCTTGGCGGCACGCTGTCCGGCGAGCATGGCATCGGCTACGACAAGCGCGCTTTCATCACGCGTGAGGTGGACCCGGTGGCAATTGAGCTGATGCGCGCAATCAAGCGACAGTTCGACCCCGCCGGTATTTTGAACCCGAACAAGTTGTTTCCTGCCAATGCAGACTGAAGTCCTTTGGCTGGCAGGCTTCGGTGCCCTGGTGTGGTTCTGGGTCGATACGCTGCGCGCGCGCGAACGCGCAGTGAAACTATGCAGGTCGTCGTGCGAGCAGCGTGGCCTGCAGTTTCTCGACCAGACCGTTGCGCTCGAGCGGCTGACGCCTGCGCGTGACCAGGGTGGCCGCATGCGCTGGCGGCGGCGCTACCGCTTCGAATTCACGCGCGATGGCGCGGCACGCGAGCGCGGAACAATCGTGATGATCGGGTCGATGATGGAAGCGATGGAGATGCCGCACGACGGCGGCACGACTTACGAGCACCTGTAGGAGCGACGCTCCGACGTATCTATTTGACGACCCTGAGGTGCGACCGGTCCTTGGGCGCGCCGCCGGACGGCCCACCACCGTCATCCGGGCCACCGTCATCGTCTAGCCCCGACGACGCGATCTCGCCATCCTCGCCCGCGGCGAACAGCATCCCATGCTGGCTTTCGCGCGAATAGACCGCGAGCACCGAGGCGACCGGTAGCTCGATGGACTCGGGACGCCCGCCGAAGCGCGCGGAGAATGCAATCAGTTCGTTACCGAGCTGGAGGCCGTCGGTCGCAGACGGCGAGATGTTTAGAACGATACGACCGTCATTGACGAAATCTTGCGGCACGGTAACTTCGGGGTGCGTCGCGTCGACAAGCAGGATTGGCGTCTCCCCGTTGTCGCAAATCCACTCGTGGATAGCTCTAACCAGATAAGGACGCTGCGAAGTCATCGCCCTCAGGCCCGCATCTCGCGCTCGAGTTCGGTCATGCTGGCGCGGAACGACTCGCGGCGGAACATGCGGTCTGTATAGCGCGCAATCGACCTCTCCGCTGCGGCCGGCAGCTGGATCCCCCACCGCTCGAGCCGCCAAAGTATCGGCAGCACCGTGCAATCGACCAGTGAGAATTCCTCACTGAGGAAGAACGGCTTTGCCGTGAACAGCTCGCTCGAAGCGACCAGGCTCTCCCGGAGCCGCTTGCGCGCCTTCTCGGCAGCACCCTGCGCGCGCCCATCCAGCTGTGGCACCAGCGCGAACCAGTCCTGCTCCATCCGGTAACAGGTCATGCGGGCATGCGCGCGTGCAACCGGGTCGACGGCCATCAGCGGCGGGTGCGGGAAGCGCTCGTCCAGGTACTCGGCGATCACGCGCGAGTCGTACAGCACCAGGCCGCGGTCAGCGAGTGTCGGAACGGTGCCATACGGGTTCAGTTCTGCGAGGTCTTCGGGGATGTCGTCGCCGGTGACGTCGATAATCTCGCAATGAATGCCCTTCTCGGCGAGCACCATGCGCACCCGGTGACTGTAAGGACAGGTGGCGCGAGAGAATAGCGTGAGCGTGGCGCGGCGACTGGCCGCCGGGTCTATCGGCGAAAGGCTCGGCGGTGATGTGCTGCGGGCCACCCTAATGCACGTCTTTCCAGTATTCGCGCTTCAACATGTACGCGAATCCGAAAAATACGAGGAGGAAGAACACAACGAGCATGCCGAGGGACTGACGCTCCGCGCGAACCGGCTCTCCGACGTACGCAAGGAAGGCCGTAATATCGCGCACTGCGCGGCGGTATTCATCGGGGGAGACGCTGCCCTCGGTGACCTGTTCGAAACGGTCGAATGTAGGTACGCCGCCGTCGGCCGGCTCGCTGAATACCGCCCGTTGCAGCCCCTGCATCTCCCACAGCGCGTGCGGCATCCCGGTCATCGGGAAAGTCAGGTTGTTGACGCCAAGCGGTTGCGTGTCGTCGACATAGAAAGTGAGCAAGAAGCTGTACACCCAGTCGGTGCCGCGGCTGCGCGTGACTAGCGAAAGGTCCGGCGGCGCGAGGCCGAACCAGCCTTCCGCGTCGGCGGCGGGCATCGCGATGCGCATCTGGTCGCCCGGGCGCTCGCCGGTTACCTGCAAGTACTGCGCGAGCATCTCCTCCGAGATACCGATGTCGGCGGCGACGCGGTTCCAACGCATGTACTGCGCAGAGTGGCAGCCCATGCAGTTGTTGACGAACAGCGCTGCGCCGCGCTGCAGCGCCGCGCGGTTGGTGACGTCTACATTCGCGCGCTCCAGCGGCACCAAAGGGTCGGCGGCGAACACCGTGACCGGCAGGACGACACAGATGGCGATGGCGAGCTTTCTAATCACGACGTCACCCTTTGCGGAACAGGCTTGGTCCTGTCGATGGCCGAGTACCACGGCATCAGTATGAAGTACGCGAAGTAGATGAAGGTCAGTACGCGTGCGATCCAGGTGTACAGCTCGGTGACCGGCGCGAGGCCGAGATACCCGAGGCCGATGAACGACACGACGAAGAGCGCCAGCGCCACTTTGGTGATCGGGCCCTTGTACCGAATCGAATTCACCGGGCTGCGGTCGAGCCATGGCAACAGGAACAGGATCATTACCGCAGCGCCCATCACGACCACGCCCAGGAACGGGTGCGGAATCGCACGCAACATCGCGTAGAACGGCGTGAAGTACCAAACCGGTGCGATGTGGTCCGGCGTGACGAGCGGGTTCGCCGGCACGAAGTTCGCGTGCTCCAGGAAGTAACCACCCATCTCCGGCATGAAGAACACGACCACCGCGAAGAAGATCAGGAACACCGTGCCACCCATGATGTCCTTGACCGTGTAGTACGGGTGGAAGGGAATGCCGTCGGCCGGGTTGCCATCCGGGCCCTTGACCTTCTTGATCTCGATGCCGTCCGGGTTGCTTGAACCCGTTTCGTGGAGCGCCTGCAAGTGGGCGGCAACCAGTGCAATCAACACGAGCGGCAACGCAATCACGTGGTACGCGAAGAACCGGTTCAGCGTCGCATCGGAAATGAAGTAGTCGCCGCGTATCCACTCAGCGAGGCCGGGGCCGATCAACGGTATCGTGCCGAACAGCGAGATAATGACCTGCGCGCCCCAGTACGACATCTGGCCCCACGGCAGGATGTAGCCCATGAACGCCTCAGCCATCAGGACGAGGTAAATCAGCACGCCAATGATCCACAGCAGCTCGCGCGGCCCGCGGTAGGAGCCGTACAGCAACGCGCGGAACATGTGCAGGTAGACCACGATGAAGAACATCGATGCGCCGGTCGAGTGGATGTAGCGAATCAGCCAGCCCCATGGGACATCGCGCATGATGTACTCGACCGACGCGAACGCGTCGACGGCACTGGGCTTGTAATGCATGGTGAGAAAAATGCCGCTGACGATCTGGATCACGAGCACCAGCAGCGCGAACGAGCCGAAGTAGTACCAGAAGTTAAAGTTCTTCGGCGCGTAGTATTCGGTGACGTGCTCCCGCAACATCTTCGACAGCGGGAAACGCGCGTCAATCCAGGCGAGCAAGCCGCCCTGCCGCGTTGCGTCGGTCATGCCGCTGCCCCCTGTTCTTCACCGACGCGGATGACCGTGTCGCTGACGTAATGGTGCGGCGGCACTAGCAGGTTCGTCGGGGCCGGCACGCCTTGGTACACGCGGCCAGCGAGGTCGAAGCGGGACCCGTGGCACGCGCAGAAAAAGCCGCCCTGCCACTCTGGCCCGAGATCCGCGGGCGCGACTTCCGGGCGGTAGCTCGGCGAGCAACCGAGGTGTGTGCACGAGCCGACGAGCACAAGGAACTCAGGGCGAATCGAGCGGTGCGGGTTCGCCGCATATGCGGGCTGCTGCAGGACCTGCGAGGCGGGGTCGCGCAGCTTTCCCTCAACGGACGGCAGGCGCTCCAGCACGGCGTCGGTCCTGTGGACCACCCAGACCGGGCGGCCGCGCCACTGCACGCGCTGGATCGAGCCCGGCTCCATACGGCTGACGTCAACCTCGACCGGGGCGCCCAATGCACGGGCGCGTTCGCTGGGACGCAGCGATGCAGCAAACGGCACACCGGCCGCGACGACCCCCAGGCCGCCGACCACGCTGGTCGCAATCGTGAGGAAACGGCGCTTTTTCAGATCAACGCCATCATTGCTCATCAGGAAACTCTCCAGTGCTCGGTCCCGGGGGAGAAACGACGATTATACCCGCTGGCTCGCGGAATGGGCTACTGCCGTGCGCGCCGCGATGCTACCTTTGCGCCCGATGAGCGCACTCCGCCACAGCATTTCCTTCGTCCTGCAGTCCGTGACCGTGGGCCTCGCACTGGCATTCATCGTTGTCTGGCTGCGGCCCGACTGGTTCGCAGAGGCCGTGCGCGACCGCGGCAAGCCAACCGGGTCGTACGCGGACGCGGTCGCTGCGGCTGCGCCCGCCGTCGTCAACGTGCATACCGCACGCCGCGTCGCCCAGCGCCGAAATCCATTGCTCGATGACCCTTTGTACCGACGCTTTTTCGGCAATACGGTGACGCCGCCGCCGGATCGGGTCGAGACGAGCCTTGGCTCGGGCGTAATTATCGGCGAACAAGGCTATGTACTGACCAACAACCATGTCGTAGCCGGGGCCGAGGACATTCAGATAGCGCTCGCCGACGGGCGCATCGCAACCGCGCGCGTCGTCGGCGTGGATCCCGAAACCGACCTCGCCCTTTTGCACATCGACCTTGCGCCACTGCCCGCGATGCGCATCGCGCGCGCCGACGCGCTGCGCGTCGGCGACGTAGTGCTTGCAATCGGCAACCCGTACGGCTTCGGCCAGACAGTCACGCAAGGTATTGTCAGCGGCACCGGGCGAAACTATCTCGGTCTGAACACTTTCGAGAACTTCATCCAGACGGACGCCGCAATCAACCCTGGCAACTCCGGCGGTGCGCTGGTTAACGCGCGGGGCGAACTCGTCGGCATCAACACCGCTTACTACGCACGCTCGGGCGGCTCCCAGGGCATCGGCTTCGCGATTCCGGTGGACCTCGCGCGTGGCGTGATGCAGCACCTGGTCGAGCACGGCCGCGTGATCCGGGGCTGGCTCGGCGTCGAGCCGCAGGCGTTGACGCGCGAGCTGGCCGACGCGTTGGCGCTGCCGGTCACCGGTGGCGTGATTGTCGCCGCCGTCTACGCGAACAGCCCGGCCGCGGAGGCCGGTCTGCAGTCGGGGGACATCATCACGCACGTTGCCGGTGAGCCGGTCGCGGACCCACGCGACGCGCTGAACCGGATTGCTGCGTTGCCACCCGGCTCCGAAGTTGCGCTCGTCATCTGGCGGGATGGCGCATCCGAATCGGTGGCGGTCAAGGTGGGCGAGCGCCGCACCCCCGGCCGCTGAAAGACCGTCAGTTCGGAACGCGGCGGATGCGCGCGCCGAGTTGGGAGAGTTTCTCCTCGATGCGCTCATAACCCCGGTCGATGTGGTAAATGCGCTCGACCATGGTCTCGCCTTCCGCGACCAGCCCGGCGAGCACGAGGCTCGCGGATGCACGCAGGTCGGTCGCCATCACCGGCGCGGCGGTCAGCCGCTCGACGCCGCGAATCAAAGCGTTGTGCCCTTCTATCTGGATGTCGGCACCGAGGCGCTGCATCTCGAGCACATGCATGAAGCGGTTCTCGAACACGGTCTCGATAATCGTCGCGCTCCCGGTCGCGACCGCGTTCAGCGCACAGAACTGCGCCTGCATGTCGGTCGGGAACCCGGGGTACGGCGCGGTGCGGACGTTGACCGCACGCGGACGCCGGCCGCCCATATCAAGCTCGATCCAGTCATCACCAGTCGTGACTTGCGCGCCGGCCTCGCGGAGTTTCACCAGCACCGCTTCGAGCAGATCCGGACGCGTGTCCTTGACCAGCACATGCCCGCCGGTGATTGCGCCCGCAACCAGGTAGGTGCCGGTCTCGATGCGGTCCGGCATGATCCGGTACTCGGTGCCGCCGAGCCGCTCGACACCTTCGATGACTAGCGTATCGGTGCCGGCGCCGCGAACCTTTGCGCCCATCTGGTTCAGGCAGTCGGCGAGGTCGACGACCTCTGGCTCGCGCGCCGCGTTCTCGATCACGGTCGTGCCGTCTGCGAGCGTCGCCGCCATCATCAGGTTTTCGGTGCCCGTCACGGAAACCAGATCCATCACAATGTGCGCGCCGTGCAGGCGGTCGGCCTTCGCGCGGATGTAGCCGCCCTCCATTCGGATTTCGGCGCCCATTTGCTGTAGACCGGTGATGTGCAGGTTCACGGGCCGCGCGCCTATCGCGCAGCCGCCGGGCAGCGAGACATCAGCGCTGCCGTACTTCGCGACCAGCGGGCCGAGCACCAGAATCGACGCGCGCATCGTCTTCACCAACTCGTACGGCGCATAGAACTCGCGGATCGGCCGAGGGTCAACCTCAACGCCCATGCGGTCAGTGACCGTAACGCCGACGCCCATCCGCCCGAGCAGTTCGATTGTGGTCGTGATGTCGTGAAGGTGTGGGACGTTGGAAATCGTGACCGGGCCGTCGGCCAGGAGCGTCGCCGCCAGGATAGGCAGCGTAGCGTTCTTCGCGCCCGAGATGCGCACCTCGCCTTCCAGGCGCGGACCACCCCCGATGATCAGCTTATCCAAGTGCGGTCCGGTTCAGGCGCCGGCCTGCTCGGCCGGCGTGCGGGTGACGAGGGACAGTGCATGGATGTCGGTGCCCATGCGTGGGCCGAGCGTCGCATACACGAGGCGGTGACGCTCGAGCAAGCGCTTGTCTGTGAATGCGCCGGACACGACCAGCGCTTCGAAATGCACGCCGTCGTCGCCGCGCACCTCGACCTTCTCACACGCGAGCCCCCGCTCAATCAACTGCTTGATGTCTTCCGCATGCATCGGCATAGCGTATCATGCGCCCGATGCTGCCTGCCCTCGCCGTCATCGTCGGAATCGCCGCGCTGGTTTGGGGCGCCGACCGCTTCGTCGTCGGCGCGTCCGGGACCGCGCGCAACCTTGGCATGTCCAAGTTATTCATCGGGCTGACAGTCGTCGCGCTCGGAACTTCGGCGCCCGAGATGCTGGTGTCCGCAATCGCTGCGTTCAATGGCAACCCGGGGCTCGCAATCGGCAACGCCTTCGGCTCAAACATCGCGAACTGTGCATTGGTACTTGGCGTCGCTGCGATCGTCTCGCCGTTGACCATGCGGACCCCGATGCTGCGCCATGAATTCCCGGTGCTGCTCGGCCTCATGGTCGTCGTATGGTGGCTGCTGCGCGACGGCAAGCTCGGCGTCTTTGAAGGGGGGCTCCTCGTCGCCGGAGTCGTCCCGCTGCTCTGGTGGATGGTCCGGCTCGGCAACGCTGCGTTCGACGTCGAAACCGCTGAAGATAACGCGCCGGCAATGACGCTGCGGCGATCGCTCGCCTGGTTGGGCGGCGGACTCGCAGTGCTGCTCGTCAGTTCCCATACCGTCGTCTGGGGCGCGGTCCAGATTGCCGAAATGCTGGGCGTCAGTGACACCATCATCGGCCTGTCGGTCATCGCGATCGGCACGAGCTTGCCGGAACTCGCCGCGTCGGTCGCAGGTGCGCTGCGCAACCAGCATGAAATCGCGGTCGGCAACGTGCTCGGTTCGAACATGTTCAACCTGCTCGTGGTGCTGGGCCTGCCCGGCCTGATTGCCCCGGGACTCATCGACCCGGAGATACTCTCCCGGGACTTCCCGGTGATGGTCGGCGTAACCGTCGCGGTGTTCGCATTCGCGTTCTTCCACCGCGCGCCCCCTCGGTTGGGGCGGGCCGGCGGCGCGGTCCTGACGCTGGCATTCGTGGGCTACCTGCTGCTGCTGTACGATTGGTTGCCATGAACGATACCCGCCTGCTGGCTCTCGGCCGCGCGGTGCTGGAGACCGAGGCCGGCGCTGTATCCGCGCTCGCCGACAGGCTTGACGACAATTTCGTACGCGCTTGCGGGCACCTGCTTTCATGCCGGGGCCGCATCGTCGTTACGGGGATGGGCAAGTCGGGGCACATCGGGGGCAAGATTGCCGCGACGCTTGCGAGCACTGGCAGCCCGGCGTTCTTTGTGCACCCCGGCGAGGCGAGCCACGGCGACCTCGGCATGATCACACGCCAGGACGTCGTGCTGGCGATGTCCTATTCAGGCGAGACGGCGGAACTCATCACCATCGTGCCGCTGATCAAACGCCTCGAAGTGCCACTCGTCGCGATGACCGGCAACGCCTCGTCAACACTCGCCCGCAATGCGGACGTACACCTGGATGTCAGCGTCGCGAAAGAGGCGTGCCCGCTTGGGCTCGCGCCCACCTCATCGACGACGGCATCGTTGGCTATGGGCGACGCACTCGCGGTCGCGCTGCTTGAGAGCCGCGGCTTCACACAGGACGATTTCGCTCGTTCGCATCCGGGTGGCGCACTCGGGCGCAAACTGCTCCTCCGCGTCGACGACCTGATGCATACGGGCGACCGCATCCCGTCGGTCCCGGTGGGCGCACCGCTCGCAGACGCGCTGGTCGAGATGTCCCGCAAGGGGCTCGGCATGACCGCAGTGATCGCGCCGGACGGCACGCTGGCCGGCATTTTCACCGACGGTGACCTACGCCGCACGCTCGACCACGACGTCGACCTGCGTAAGCTCAGCATCGACAAGGTGATGACGAAGGCGCCGCGGACAATCAAACCCGGTCTCCTCGCCGCCGAGGCGCTGGCCTTGATGGAAGCGCACCGAATCAATGCATTGCTGGTAGTCGATGACGCGTGCATTCCGGTCGGGGCGCTGAACATGCACGACATGCTGCGTGCGGGCGTGATGTGACCGCATCGCACGACGCCGCTGTCGTCGAGCGCGCACGACGCATCCGCCTCGCGGTATTCGACTGCGACGGCGTGTTCACCGACGGGCGCCTCTGGCTCGGTGATGACGGGCATGAATACAAGGCGTTCCACGTACACGACGGGCACGGCATCAAACGCTTGCTCGCTGCCGGCGTCATCGTTGCAGTCATATCCGGCCGGCGCTCCGACGCGGTAACCAAACGCATCCGCGAATTGGGCATCGCGCATTTGGTCGAGGGCTGCGAAGACAAGTTGGCCGCGCTGCGTACGTTGCAGAAACAGCTTGGCATCGGCGACGCCGAGACCGCGTGTGTCGGCGATGATTTTCCCGACCATGCGCTACTCGCAACCGCAGGGCTCGCAATCGCGGTCGCGAACGCAACCAGCGCACTGGATGACGTCGCCCACTGGCGCACTTGCGCTGCGGGCGGCGCCGGTGCGGTACGCGAAGTCTGCGACCTGCTGCTCGCAGCGCGTAGCGACTGATGGTGCGCCTGGCGACGCTCGCTACGGTCGTGGTCCTCGCGGCCGTTGCGGCAGCAAGCGCATGGTGGCTGTCAACGGCACTGCGCGCGCCAGCGACACCGTCGGGCGACCGCGGGCCCGCATGGTATTTCCAGGGGGCGCACGTGGCGGTTACCGGGCGCGGCGGCGACACGATTTACCGCATCGATGCCACGCGGGTGGTCCACAGCCCAGACGATGATTCCGCGTTGCTCGATGCGCCTCGACTGCAGTGGCTCCAGGGCGGCGGGCCGCCGTTACTGGTCGAGGCGGCCACGGGCCGGATCCACGCAGACCGCTCGCGTGTCTCGTTGACGGATGGAGTGTCGATTATCGATGAGTCGACGGGCGCGCGCTTCGAGTTCCGTTCACCAGACCTTGAGATCGATACCGTCCACAGGGTGGCCCATACCGACTCCGACATCGTGATTTTGTCGGCATTCGGCGAAATGACCGGCCGCGGGCTTGTAGCGGATATGAACGCGGGAACGATACGGATAGAATCGGCGGTGAGAGGTCGTTATGTCCCGTAGGTATCCGATCATCACGGCGCTCGTCTTGCTCGCCGCCCCGGCAGCGTATGCATGGCAGGCGCCTGCCGAAGAAATCATCATTGAGGCCGATGCGTCGTCGCTCGACCGCGCGGCGGGCACCGCTGTGTACCAAGGCAATGTCCGTATTGTCCGCGGCAACGTCGAGATCCGCGGGGACCAATTGTCCTTCCGCTTCGACGGCGACGAGCTCGCGGCAGCGGTGATCCACGGTGCACCAGTGCGCTTCATGCAGCGGCACGACGGGGAGCGGACGCCGACTGTGGCGGAAAGCCGCGAAGTCATCTACGACACGCGCGAAGGGATAGTCAGGCTGCGTGGCGGTGCACGGGTGGTGCAAGGTGGCGACGAGTTCGCCAGCGACGACATCCGCTATGACACCCGCACGGAACGCATCGTCGCAGGGGGCGAACCGGGTTCCCGTGTGCAGGTGACCATCCAACCGCGCCGCCCGCCGTCCGACGATGAACGCCCGGAGCCGCGCCAGTGACGCTACTGGTAGCGCGCGATCTCGGCAAGCAATACCAATCCCGCAAGGTGGTCCAAGCCGTATCACTGGAGGTGGCCAGCGGCGAGGTGGTTGGCCTGCTGGGACCGAACGGCGCGGGCAAGACGACATCGTTCTACATGATCGTCGGGCTGATTGCGTCGGACGAAGGCCGCATCGTGCTCGATGGACACGACATCACGCACCTGCCGATTCACGCGCGTGCGCGCCGAGGGCTCGGGTACCTGCCTCAGGAAGCCAGCGTTTTCCGCAAGCTGTCCGTCGCCGACAATGTCGCTGCGATACTCGAGGCGCGCGACGACCTCGACGAGGCGGGTCGCGAACGCGTGTTGGAAGAGCTGCTAGACGAGTTGCACATCGCGCATATCCGCAACAGCCTCGGCCTCTCGCTGTCCGGCGGCGAGCGCCGGCGCGTCGAGATTGCGCGCGCGCTGGCAGCCGACCCACGCTTCATCCTGCTCGATGAGCCGTTCGCGGGCGTCGACCCGTTATCGGTAATCGACATCCAACGAATCATCGAGCACCTGCGCGACCGCGGCATCGGGGTATTGATTACCGACCACAATGTGCGGGAGACCCTCGGAATATGTAACCGCGCGTACATACTGTCCGCCGGTCGCGTGATAGCGGCCGGAACGCCCGCCGATATCCTCGAAAACCGGGAGGTCCGGGAGGTATACTTGGGTCAGAACTTCCGCCTATGACAGCGTGAAACAAGTACTCCAGGTCCGTCTCGGTCAGCACCTGACCATGACGCCACAGATGCAACAGGCCATCCGCCTGCTGCAGATGTCCGCCGTGGAACTCAAGGCCGAAATCCAGACAGCGCTCGAATCCAACCTGATGCTCGAGGCCGTCGAAGATGACGAGCCCTCCGACGATGATTCCGCGCAGGACGAATCCACCGACGAGCCTGTTACCGACGCCCCCGACCCTGCGGACGCGGCGCCCGCAGCGGAGTGGGAAGAGCCCGAGATGAATTGGTCGACGGAATCCGGCGGCGGGACCGACGCGCCGGATTGGCAGCCCGCGGCACCGGAAGGCCTGCACGAATACCTGCGCTGGCAGGTCGAACTGACGCCGTTCACGCACAACGACGCGCAGATTGCGATGACGATCGTCGATTACATCGGCGACGACGGCTACCTGCATGCGGACCTCGAGGAAATCGTCTCTGCCCTTCCGGACGGCGATGCGCCGGGCATCGACGAGGTCGAAGCAGTCCTGCACAGGATCCAGCACTTCGACCCGATCGGAGTCGGCGCGCGCAACCTTGCTGAGTGTCTTTCCGTGCAGCTCGGGCAGAAGCACCCCGAAACGCCGGGGCTTGCGCTCGCGCGGCGCATCGTTGCTGAGCACCTATCGGAACTCGCCGACGGAAACCAGCGCCGCCTTGCAGCAGCGCTCGGCGCGGACGCGGAAGAACTCGCCGAAGCAGCAGCGCTCGTGCGCTCATTGAAGCCGCGACCCGCGGTGCAAGTCGAAGCGCCGGACGCCGAGTATGTCATCCCGGACGTGGTCGTCACGCGGCGCGACGACCGCTGGTCGGTCGAGCTCAATCCCGAACTCCTGCCACGGCTGCGTATCAACCCGTACTATGCCGAACTCGCACGCAGCGGCGCGAACAACAGCGACCGCGCGTGCATGCGCGACCATCTTCAGGATGCGCGTTGGCTGATCAAGAGCCTGCAGAGCCGCGCGCACACCCTGCTGCAGGTCGCTTCGTTCATTGTCGGGCACCAAGGCGACTATCTGGACCGGGGTGACGTGGCTATGCGCCCGCTGGTCCTGCGGGAAGTTGCCGAGGCCCTGGAGATGCACGAGTCGACGATTTCACGGGTCACTGCAAACAAATACCTGCACACCCCGCGCGGCGTCGTGGAGTTCCGCCACTTTTTCTCGGCTCAGCTCGGCACCGCCGATGGCGTCGGGACATCGGCGACCGCGGCGCGGGCCAGGATACGCACCCTGATCTCCGGTGAGGACCCTGGCCGGCCCCTGTCTGACGGGCGAATCGCTGAATTACTGACTGAAAAAGGCTTGAAGGTAGCGCGACGCACCGTCGCGAAGTACCGTGAAAGCATGTCCATCCCGCCCGCGCCCGAGCGGCGCCGAGGCTGACATATGAAGGAGTGAATGATGCAACTCAACTTGACCGGACACCATGTAGACCTCACGCCCGCGCTCCGCAGCTACGTCGATACGAAAATCGGCAAGCTTGAGCGCCATTTCGACCACGTCACCGACGTGCACGTGATACTCACCGTCGAGAAACTACGGCACAAGGCCGAGGCCACGGTACACGTCAGCGGCAACGACCTGTTCGCCGACGCCGTTGCAGAAGACATGTACGCGGCAATCGACGCGCTGACCGACAAGCTCGACCGGCAAGTCCTGAAATACAAAGAAAAGCTCACCGACCACAAGGGCGCCAACCGCGCGAAGAACGTGACGCAGTGAGCAACGACGCTTCCATGTCGCTCGCGGACTTGTTGACCACCGAGCGCATCGTGTGTGGCGTCGACGCCCGCAGCAAGAAGCGTGCGCTCGAACTGCTCGCCGAATCGCTGACCCGCGGCGACGACGACCTCGGCCAAGGTGTCGCGTTCACCTCGCTGATTGGACGTGAGCGCCTCGGAAGCACGGCTGTCGGGCATGGCGTCGCATTGCCGCACGGCCGTGTGGACAGCATCGACGCGAGCCGCGGCGCGTTCGTGCGTCTGACCACGCCGATCGATTTCGAGGCGCCGGACGGCGAGCCGGTCGACCTCCTGTTCGGACTGCTCGTGCCGGCCGAGTGCGGTGCCGAGCACCTGGCAGCGTTATCGGCCGCCGCGGTGGTATTCAACGACCCAACACTCCGCGAAGCGCTGCGCCGTGCTCCAGACTCTGATGCGGTACTTACGCTGCTTGCCGGCGACGGCCCTCGGCGGCACGCGGCAGGGGGCTGACGCGCCGATGCGCCTCGTAATCGTCAGCGGGCTGTCAGGTTCCGGCAAGTCGGTCGCGCTGCACATGCTCGAGGACCTTGGCTATTACTGCATAGACAACCTGCCCGCCGGGTTGCTCGGCACACTCGCGGAGCAAACCGTCGCCGCCGGCGACCCGGTCTACGAACGCCTCGCGGTCGGCATCGACGCACGCAACCGGCCGAATGATTTGCGAAAGGTCCCCGAAGTGGTGGAGAAGCTGCGGCGCGGCGGTCTTGCGTGCGAGGTGCTATACCTGCACGCCGACCACGGTACGCTGATGAAGCGCTATAGCGAAACGCGGCGCAAGCACCCGCTAAGCAGCGACAAAGTCGCGCTGGGCGAGGCGATCGAGCAGGAGCGTCGCCTGCTAAGCCCGGTCGCCGCTGCAGCAGACCTCACGCTCGACAGTTCGCGCACATCCGTGCACGAGCTGCGTGAACTCGTACGGGAGCGCGTGCACGGCACTGCGGCAGGCGCCTCGATACTGTTCCGCTCGTTCGGTTTCAAGAACGGGCTTCCCGGCGACGCAGATTTCGTATTCGACGTGCGTTGCCACCGCTCCGTGTACCTTGTCGAGAAGCTCGCTGCACACTTCCACGCCCGCTACGAACACGTCCAGGTACGGCACGACGAACTGGCGGCGCGCCCGGATGCCTGAGCGCGAACTGACGCGCGAAGTCACAATCTCGAACGCCAACGGACTGCACACGCGGCCCGCCGGTCGCATCGCCGCCGTCGCACGGCGCTTCGAATCCGAAGTACGCCTGCGGTGCGGCACGCGTAGCGCCGACGGCAAGAGCATCGTGTCATTGTTGACGCTGGCGGCGGCGCATGGCCGCAAGGTGCGCGTCAGCGCACGCGGCCCCGACGCGGCCGATGCGCTTGACACGCTGTGCCAGCTCATCGAAACGGGGCTGGGGGACGAGCTCGAGGAGGCTTGAGCGATGCCGTTGATGCTACAGGGAATCGGCGTACCGGGAAGCATCGCGATCGGTCCTGTCCGCCACGGCCGCCCGTTGCAGGTGGTGGTCGAACGACTCCTCGCTCCGGGCGCAGTGAACGCAGAGGTCGCGCGTTATCGTCGCGCGCTCGCAAACGCACAGCGCCAACTCCGAAAGGTGCGCGGGCAGGTACCGCGCCGCACACCTGCAGATGTTCGCTCATTCATCGACAGCCACTTGTTGATGCTGCGTGACCCAGCGCTTTCCGATGCCGTCGCCGACCGCATCCGGGAGTTTCGATGCAATGCGGAATGGGCGCTGCGCATGCAGCGTGACGCACTGCTCGCGGTCTTCGACAGCCTCGACGACGCCTACCTGCGCACCCGCAGCGATGAGGTCGTACACGCCGTCGACCGTGTGATTGCGCTGCTCGCGGGGGAAGAAGACAGCGAGGTGCCGGTCGATGGCACGATCCACGTCGCTGCTGCGCTGGGACCCGCCGATGTGCTGCGCCTGCACCAACGCGGCGCAGCGGGCTTCATTACCGAATCCGGCGGCCCGCTGTCGCACGCTGCAATTATCGCGCGGAGCCTGCGCATGCCTGCAATCGTCGGCGTTCGGGACGCGCGCGCGCTGGTTCGTGCCGGCGACATTGCAATTCTGGACGGCGACAACGGGCTCGTGCTGGTAACGCCGGACCGCGCAGCCACCGAACACTATCGGAAGCGGATGCGGATCGGTGAACGCCGTCGCGTAGCGCTGCGTACGCTGCGCCACTTGCCTGCGCGCACGCGTGATGGCATCACCGTGACGATGCTGGCAAACATCGAGCAACCGGCCGACCTGCGTGCAGCGCGCGAGGGCGGCGCGGATGGTGTCGGCATGTACCGAACCGAGATGCTGTTCCTGGACCGCGACCCGCCCGACGAGGCCGAGCAATACGCGCTTTATGCAAAAGCGGTCGACGGCATGCGCGGCGGCACCGTAACGATTCGGACGCTGGACCTCGGTGCAGACAAGGCCGTGCCGGGGCGTGCGGTCACGGAGAACCCCGCACTCGGGCTGCGCGGTATCCGGTTCAGCTTGCGCGAGCCCGGTTGGCTGCTACCGCAACTGCGCGCAATCCTGCGTGCTGCAG
This sequence comes from Natronospirales bacterium, assembly GCA_020201335.1. Lineage (GTDB taxonomy): Bacteria > Pseudomonadota > Gammaproteobacteria > Natronospirales > JAIVGZ01 > JAIVGZ01. Next base: position 11,736 of record JAIVGZ010000012.1, on the reverse strand, counting down.
CGCGCGGGCCGGTTGAGGTGATGTTGCCAATGGTCACGAATCCAGCCGAGCTGGTCGCGTTCCGCGCGTCGCTGGACCAGGCCCGCGCGGAACTTGCCGCGCGCGGCGTCCGGTATGCGGACCCAGTAGCGGTCGGCGCAATGGTCGAGGTTCCAGCGGCAGCGCTGACCGCTGCGCAGCTGGCGCGCAGCGCCGATTTCCTTTCGATTGGGACGAACGACCTGATCCAGTACACCCTTGCGGTCGACCGCGACAACGACGAGGTCGACTACCTCTACGACCCGCTGCACCCGGCGGTACTGAAATTGCTGGCAGGCATCTTGCGTGCCGGCAACCGTGCCGGCGTACCGGTTTCGCTATGCGGAGAGATGGCGGGCGACCCCCGTTTCACGCGGCTGCTCCTGGGGTTGGGCCTCACGCGCTTCAGCATGCACCCTTCGCACCTGTTGGAGGTCAAGGAAGCGGTGCGTGCTGCGGATACAACGACTGCACGCCGGACGGCGTTGCGCATGGTCGCCGCGCGAGACGCGCAGCGGGCGGCGGTGTTGCTCAATGAATTGAACGGCGCCTGACGCGCTCCGGTCATTCTCCGGCGACGGCCATCCGGTCGATGACTATCGAGCCGACCTGCACCGCGTACTGCTCGTCCCGATCGGCACCCACGGCGACAATCCCGCGCAACATGTCGCGCAGGTTTCCGGCAATCGTGATTTCCTCTACCGGGTACGCGATCTCCCCGCCCTCGATCCAGAAACCGGCGGCGCCACGCGAATAATCGCCGGTGACGATGTTGACGCCATGCCCCATCAACTCGGTGACCAGCAGTCCGGTGCCCATCTTGGATGCGAGCTCGGCCCGCGTGCCCTGCCCGTCTACCATCACGTTCGTCCAGCCCCCCGCGTGCCCGGTCGCCTGCCTGCCGAGGCGGCGTGCAGCATAGCTGTCAAGCAGGTAGGTCTCGAGCACCCCGTCACGCACGATGTCCCGTGCACACGTCGCAACACCCTCCGCGTCAAATGCCGCACTGGCCAGGCCGCGCAGGCGTAACGGGTCTTCGTATACGGTGACTGTCGCCGGCAGCACTTGGTCGCCCAGCGCATCCAACAGGAACGAGCTCCGGCGGTATTGTGAAGAGCCGACAATCGCGGAAAGCAGGTGCCCGATTAGACTCCTGGAAACTTCGGGCGCGTAAATGACCGGCGCGTGCAAGGTCTTCAGGCGGCGTGCACCCAGCCTCTGCAACGCGCGTGAAGCTGCTTTTCGACCGACCTCTTCCGGCGCGGCAAGGTCGCCCGACGCCCGCCCTACGGTATGCCACCAATCGCGCTGCATCGCGCCATTGCGTCCGGCGATGACAACGCAAGATATCGAGTGCTGCGTGCCCGCCGCGTGCCCAACGAAGCCATCGCTGTTCACATAGCAGCGCAGACCTCGATGGCTCGAGCACGAGCCACCTTCCGAGTTGACGATGCGCGTGTCCGCAGAACGAGCGGCGTCTTCGGCGCGCGTCGCCAATGCAATTGCGTCTTCCGGCGCGAGCGCCCACGGATGGTCGAGGTCGAGGTCTGGAACATCAGTCGCGAGCAGCGCGGGATCTGCGAGGCCGACGTGCGGGTCCTCAGCGGTGTGGCGAGCAATCCGGCACGCGGCCGCAACGGTCTCGCGCACAGCAGATGGCGAAAAGTCCGCAGTCGAAGCGCTACCCTTGCGCTTCCCGAAATAGACGGTGACGCCTACCGATCGGTCCCGCTGATACTCGACGGTTTCGACCTCGCCGAGCCGCACGCCAACGGACAAGCCTTCCTCAAAGCTCGCAGCGGCCTCGCAGGCGCTCGCGCCGTGCGCTTTCGCCTCGGCGAGGCATTCAACGCTCAACCGTTCCAGCGTCGTTCGCGTCGTATTGCTATCCTGTGGGCCGATTTCATCCGCCATCGCGGGATTATTGCATGGAGCCGGACTCAAAGTCGCAGCGTAAACGGGAGATGCTGGCCTTGCAGGCGCTTGGTGAGCGCTTGGTCGACCTGCCGGAGGCACAACTCGAGCACATGGACCTGCCTGCCGACCTGCGCGAGGCGGTGGATGCCGCGCGCGCAATCACCGCACGCGGGGGGCGGAAGCGCCAGCTGCAATACATCGGCAAACTGATGCGTAACGTCGACCCGGTGCCGATACGCGATGCGTTCGCGCGCCTGGACGGCAGTGACCGGGCAGAACAGGCGAAACTACACCGCGCCGAGTCGTGGCGCGCGCGCCTGCTGGATGACGGTGATGCAGTACTTTCTGAGTTACTCGATGCCTGTCCCGGCGCCGATCGACAGCACTTGCGTCGCCTGACGCGTGATGCAGCGGCGGAGCGCGCAGCCAACCGGCCTCCCAAGCTGCAACGGGAACTATTCCGGGCGCTGCGGGAATTGTTCGACCGGGCAATGTAAAGTCGGGCGATGGGGCAATCACGCAAGTTCCGTGAATTCATCAAGGTGCTCTTCGCACCGATTCTCGTCACGATCAGGAGCGGGCCGCTGCAGGGATGTCGCTGGTCGCTTACGACGGGCAAGAACTTCCTGACCGGCAAATATGAACCCGAGAAAACCGCGATGCTGGCCGCCGAGGTTCGCCCGGGCGACATCGTGTTCGACATCGGTGCGCACGTCGGCTATTTCACCGTTTTGATGTCACAGGCCGTCGGTGCGGACGGTCGCGTGTATGCGTTCGAACCACGCCCGCTGAACCTTCGATTTCTGCGGCGCCATGTCGCGGTCAATGGCTGCGGCAACGTCGAAATATTTGATACATCCGTCGGTAACCGCCCGGGTACCGCGCGCCTCGAGACCCGCACGGGTACCGGTACCGGTCACATATCCGAAAGCGGCAACATCGAGGTCGACATGGTCAGCGTCGACGCGCTCGTGGATAGTGGGCGGCTCCCGGCACCGACCTTCATAAAGGTCGATGTTGAAGGTGGCGAAATGATGGTGCTGCGGGGCGCGCTGCGCGTGCTTGAGCGCCACCGCCCGCGGATGATGCTTGCGACGCATGGTGCCGCAATCGACCGCCAGTGCCGCGAGTTCCTCACACCCCTTGGCTACACGATGACCGACATCGGCCAGGTAGAGGGCGATGTCGAATACCTGGTGCTGCCGCAATGAGCTACAATGCGCCGATGAAACCGCTTGTCGGCGTGATCATGGGCTCAACCTCCGACTGGGAGACGCTCCGGCACACGGCCGAAACGCTTGACCGCCTGAAGATCCCGCACGAGGTGCGCGTGATCTCCGCACACCGCACACCCGACCTCCTGTTCGAATACTGCGAAACCGCCGAAGAACGCGGCTTGGAAGTTTTGATAGCCGGCGCTGGTGGTGCGGCGCATCTGCCCGGCATGGCAGCGGCGAAGTCGGTTTTGCCGGTGCTGGGCGTCCCGGTGCAATCCCGTGCGCTCAGCGGCCTCGATTCGCTACTGTCCATCGTTCAGATGCCGCGTGGCATCCCTGTCGGCACGCTCGCTATCGGCGAAGCCGGCGCAGTCAATGCCGCGCTCCTCGCGGCCGCCGTTCTCGGCGCGGCACATCCAGAGTACCGACAGGCGCTACGGGCCTACCGTGAAGCGCAGACTGCAAAGGTGCTCGCGCAAGCGGACCCGAGCAAATCGTGACCCGGGTCGGCGTCATCGGTGGCGGCCAGCTCGGCCGCATGCTCGCATTGGCGGCGTACCCACTCGGCCTTTCGGTTACCGCGCTCGATGGCAGCGCCGAGGCGCCCGCCGGACAGGTCTGCCCGCTGTTTACCGGTAGCTTCTCCGACCACACCGCACTTGCTCGGCTGGCTGAGGCCGCTGATGTCGTGACCTTCGACTTCGAGAACGTGCCGGCGGATGCAGCCGAGTGGCTCGCGTCGCGCGTCCCGGTCGTACCGGCGCCGCACGCGCTGCGCATCGCGCAGGACCGCATCGAGGAAAAGCGACTGTTCGCTTCAATCGGCGTGCCAACTACCACATACGCCGCAGTCGATGATGCGGATTCGTTGGCGGCGGCGCTCACGACCGTCGGCTTACCAGCGGTACTGAAAACGCGACGACTCGGTTACGACGGCAAGGGACAGCGCATCATCCACACGGCGGACGACGCAACGGCAGCGCTGGCGGCGCTCGGCGGCAGCGGGCTCATCCTCGAATCGTTCGTCTCGTTCGTACGCGAAGTCTCGGTGGTCGCGGTGCGTGGCGCCAGCGGCGAGACGCGCTGCTACCCGCTAACGGAAAACGTGCACCGAGACGGCATCCTGCGCACCAGCGTCGCGCCTGCGCCCGACGGCCGCTTCGCGCTTCAGGCGCAGCAATACGCGATACAGCTGATCGAGGAGTTGGAGTATGTCGGTGTGCTGGCGCTCGAGCTTTTCGAATGCGATGACCAGCTGGTGGCGAATGAGTTTGCGCCACGCGTGCACAACTCTGGGCACTGGACCATTGAAGGCGCACATACCAGCCAGTTCGAGAATCACCTGCGCGCGGTCACGGATTTGCCGCTCGGATTGACCGACGCCCGCGGCCATGCAGCGATGGTCAACTTCATCGGCGCGATGCCAGACCGGTCGGCGGTGCTCGCAGTACGGGGAGCGCACCTCCACGACTATGGGAAAGCACCCCGGCCGGGGCGCAAGCTCGGCCATGCGACGGTCGTTGCCGATACACACTCGGCACTCGCCGCCCCACTCGCAGAACTCATCGCGCTCGCGGACGCCGCGTCGGTCTAGCCCGTACCGCCGACGGTCAGCGCGTCGATCTTCAAGGTCGGCTGCCCGACACCAACCGGCACGCTCTGCCCATCCTTACCGCACGTTCCGACGCCGCTGTCGAGCTTCAGGTCGTTGCCGACCATACTTACGCGCGTGAGCACCTCGGGCCCGTTTCCGATGAGCATCGCGCCACGCACTGGCCGCACCAGCTTGCCCTTCTCGATCAACCAGGCTTCGCTTGCGGAGAACACGAACTTGCCGGAAGTGATGTCGACCTGGCCACCGCCGAAGTTCGCCGCATACAGCCCACGGTCGACCGAGGCGATGATTTCCTGCGGGTCGCTCTGACCGGCGAGCATATAAGTGTTGGTCATCCGCGGCATCGGCAGATGCGCGAACGATTCGCGCCGACCGTTGCCGGTCGGCTTCATGCCCATCAGCCGCGCATTCATCTTGTCCTGCATGAATCCGCGCAGAACGCCATTTTCAATCAGCGTTGTGCATTCGGTCGGCGTGCCTTCGTCGTCTACGGTCAGGGAGCCGCGCCGGTCGGGCAGCGTGCCGTCGTCGACGACCGTGCACAGTGGGCTCGCGACGCGCTCACCCATGCGGCCGGAGATCGTACAGCGCACGGTAACCGTGCCGCCCGCCACCACCAGCACTCCCGCGTTCGCGCCGTCCATTACGTTCGACAATCACCGCAACGCTTAGCCGAACCAGGGGCCGCTCGTCGGCGGCAAGCGTTCCGTCGCTCGCTGCAACGAGTATCAGGTCGTGCACTGCTGCCAGGCTCACGATTACCTGCGTGACCGCCGGATCGGCAGCGCGCGCGCGTTGATCCAGGCGCTCCAGCCACGCCACCTTATCGTTGTCGGCCAAGGTGTCCAACGGGTCGAGCGCTGCATACAACGGCTGCGGCTGCGGCCGCGACCACGCGGACACCGCCGTGTCGCTGCCGCCCGCGTGCGCGATAGAACGTGCGGCATCCGCAGCGCGCAGCAGCGCGTCCGGTTGTATTTCGTCCGAATATGCGAAGCCGGTGCGTTCACCGGCAATCGCGCGCACGCCGACGCCTTGCTCGATGCTGTGCGCCCCGTCGCGTACGCGCCCATCTTCGAGCACCCAGCTCTCGTTGCGCGATGACTGGAAGTAGATGTCGGCGGCATCCACGCGGTGTCCGAGCATGCGCCCGAGTGCGGCCGCAATACGCGTATCGTCGAGTCCGCCCGGCTGCAGCAGCCGCGCTGTCGCAAGTTCCAGTGCGTGCGCGCTCATCGTGCGCGTTCCAGCCGTAACACGACGGCGTCGTCGCGCGGGCTGCCCGCACGCAACGCAAGCTCCGTGGGCGCAACCCCCAAGGCAACAAGCCAATCACGCATCTCAGCGCCCCACAGTGCGCCCGTTTCTCCACCTGGGTGCAAGACAACGAGCCTTACACCATCGGCGTCCAGCCACGCGTTGACAGCGGCGCGGACCGACGGCAGCGCCGCGACCCGCTCGCCGCTGCGCGGCCGCGCCCAATCGTCGGCCGGGACCACGAATTCGTCGGCCTTGGCCTCAATGGCTACGGGTGCTGGGGTGGCAAGCGCGAGGGTGAGGAGCAACATCGAGAACATGGGATTAGGATAACACGCGCTTATTGCGGTCCGCGGACCGGTTCTACCACTCGCTCGACCGCAGGCGCCTCCCACGGACCCGTCACCCGGTACCTGGCGCGCGATATGCCCTCCAGCGGCCCCCGGAGCAGTTCGGACGCCAACAGTACCGCAGCCCCGACCCCGGGGCCCCCGGCGAGCGTCCCGGCTATCGCAAGGCTAGAGGCCAGGCTGGCGACGACGACTGCTTCCTGGTCATAGTCCCGCGTCGCGAGCCCCGTGCGTCCGCGCACTTCCACCCGGGCGGCCGGACCTTGCAACCGCAGGTCGTCGGTGTGCGCCTGCCCACCCTCGATGCGGAAGCTGCCGGCGATCGAGTCGAATGCCAAACCGCGTCGGTATACGTCACTGAAATCGAGCGCAAGCCGGCGCGGCAGCGCGTTGAGGCTCAGCAATCCGAACACGCGGCCTGCGCCCGGCTGCAATTCGAACAGCGTGCCGCGCTCGATCCGCACACTGACCGCGCCGTTGAGCAGTGGTCGCGGGTCCGTCAGCGGGCTGCCCAACCAGTCGACCTCGGCCTGCAGGTGGCCGGCGGCTGCCTCGATCGTAGCCCCGTAGCCGAGCGCGTCGAGCGCGCGGCGTACATCGGTCGAATCGACTGTCCCCCGTAGCGTCGTGCGGTGGAAGCCATCGACGGTATGCCAGCTCGCATCACCGGCGATGCGCAGGTCTGCCCGACTCGCCGAAAAACCTTCGAGCGCCACGCCGTTCTCGACGCGCCGAACGACACCGTTCAGTTCACCCAACGCCGCTTCACCCAATCTGAATTCGCGGATGTGGAACGACAGCGGCGGCACCATCGCGGCATCCAGTTCCGGTTGCGCTTCGGCAGGTGTAGCTGCGTCGGCCCGCAGCGGCAACGCGAGCCGTGTGAATTCAGCGATGATCGGCTGCTCGTTGGTCGGCGCATCGGGAACGGATAACGTACCCGCGACCCGTGAACCGTCGAACGACCAACGCCAGGCCGCAGCTTCGCGTTGGCCCTGCATGCGCACGCCGTCGAGCGGCCGACCGTACACTTCGAGTGCATCAACCTGCAGATCGATTTCGGTGAATGGCACTTCGGCATCGATTCCTGGCATCCCGGCGCCGCCGCCATGGCGCCACGCGGCAATCCTGCCGCTCAATACGACGCCTTCGCCCGTTGGTTCTGCTACATCGCCGCCGCCGACTTGTATGCGCCCGCGCGCCAGCCGCCACCGGCCGTCCCGCGCAGCGATTGCACCGACGGCGCTCAACGCATCGCCCCCAACAACCGAGAACCGGCGCAGATCGCCGACGAGTTCCACACGCACCGTAGCGGGTCGCGCGGTATGCGCGTCCTTGCCCAGGGGTGCCGGCAGTGCGATGGCCAGGCCCGCCAACGAGGACTCAACCTGCAGATAGGGTTCATGGCCCGCGTCATACGGCGCGAACACCCGCGCTTGCCAGCGCGTACTGCCGCTGACAGGCGGATCCGCATAGCCGAGCACCGCCGCGAGGGTATCGTGGTCAGCACGCCCATCAAGCGAGACCTCGACGGCACGGGCGGCACCGGCGCCATCGCGCAAGCTTGTCGCCTCAATGCTCACTGGTGCATCAAGCAACACTGCTTCGATGCCGCGCGCATCGACGCCATCCTCGGCGAAAGACAGCGTGCCCCTGATGCCGCTGAGCGGGTGCGGAAAGCCGCCAAAGCGCAGCGTCGCGTCGTCGAGCACGAGCGCACCGCGCACCGTCGTACGCGCCGTATCCCGTAGCGGCACCGTCGCGACGAGCGCAAGTTGCGACTCACCCTCTGCCTGTACATCGGCCAGCCACCGCCTGTCGCCGGGTGGCGTCGCCCGGAACGCGTGGATCATCCCCATCAGTGAGCCGGCGGTTTCCGCATCTACGGTGAGCACCGGCTCGGCGAACGCCGCGATCGCGACTTCTGCGCGCTGCGTTTCCACGTCGGCCAACGAACCGCCACTCACCGAAGCGCTGAGATCGGTACCGCTGATGCGCACGGCGGCGCGGCCGCCCTCAAAGACCGGCCAGGTTTCAGCGAACGCAAGCCGAATTTCGTCAGCGTCAAACGCCGCGTCAAGAACAGCCCGCCCAGACCGCAATGCACCCGCGCCGAGTTCGCCGGAATAGCGGACGGTACCCGCACGCGCAACACCTCCCAGCACCGCACGGTCGAGCCACCGGACCAGCGCATCGGACATTACCGCTACCGGGAGGTATGGACGGTGCGCCGAGAGGCGCGCCCCGGAAAATCCGACGGTGAGGTCCAGCGCCGGGGGCTCCCCGGACGACCAGGTCAAGGTGCCATCACCTTCTGCACTGATGTCTGAGTTGGTGAGCTCGATGCGCGGTGCGTGTAGTGACCACTGCTCGCCTGCGCGCGCCCAGCCAAGGTCCGCCGCCAGCGTGTTGACCGGCAGTGGGCCTCGGAACACTCGCGGGAAGACGACGCTGCCCGCTTCCATCGCAACTGCAGCGTAACCGCCGGTCTCGGTTGCGTCGACGGTAAGCGAAAGGTTCTCGAAGCCTGGCACCCGTCCGGCGCCGGAGTCGAGACCCAGCCCGACCGCCTGCAGGGTTAGCGCGTATCGCGCCGGTGCGGGCTCAGGCGCGTCGTCCAGGGTGTCAGTTCGCCGCAGCGTCAGCGCGGCCGACTCCAGGCGCCCGCGTGGGTTACGCGCAAGCAGGTCATCAATACCCGCTGCGCCCGCCCAAGGCAGGGCTTCGGCCAGCAATGCGGCATCTTCGAGAAACAGCCGGCCACCCGTAACCTGCCACCGCTCGACGCCTCCGGCCACATTGTGCGCAACCGTGACCGGCTCGCTGCTGCGCACGCCATCACCGCGTGCGACGACGAGCGTCTGCAGTTGCGCGTTCCACGCGCCGGTGCGGTGCGCCCACTCAATCTCCGCAGCCGCGCGGTCAACGCGTTGCGTTGAGCCGTCCGCGCCCGCCCACCGCAGCGCGGCCAGCCCAAGGTCGACGGAGATGCGTTGCGTGCCGCCCGAAATGTCGATGTCGACGTCAAGTTCGACGCGGCCCGATTGCAACCGCCCGCGACCACCGAGCCGCTGCAGTGCGACGAGGTCGCCGCCGCGCAAACCTGCCCGACCAATCGCTTGCCAACTCCGCTGACCGGGCCATCCGCGCGCGCTGAGCTCTGCGTGCAGCGTCCCTGCAGCGGCATCACCTGGTTGCCCGGCTACCCGTAACCGGTGGTTCGTTCCGTCGCTCGAAAGCTCTGCATTCACCGAATTGAAATCAACGCGCCGGCGCCCTTCCGCGAAACGCAACGTCAACTGACCGTTCTCGACCCGAACCACACCCCGGTGCTCGCGAGCCGCAAACGCGCGCCGCCAGCCCGCGCCGTCCCCGCCGCCAACTGCCTCGATGTCGAGCGTGATGTCGGGGTCGACGAGGACGATTCGTGCCGGCGCGAATTCGCCCTGCAGCAGCGCGCGCAGGCTGATGCCGATGCGGACCTCACGCGCAGCGAACGCGTGGCGCGCGTCGGCGCTGACATAACGCAGATTGCCGAGGATCAGTTCGGGCCGCAGGCGCCGCCACCGCAGGTCCATGTCATCGATGTCGACCGGCGCGCCAAGCAGCCCGCCCGCCCATACCGCGACATCATCCCGATACGCTGGTACCTGTGGGACGACGATGCGGAACAGGCTAACCATAAGTGCGAGCAGAACCACCGCGACAGCAATCGACTTCGCGACCCAACCGAGAGCGCGCCGCCCGCTCACGAGTCCGACTCGCTCCACGCGGTGACACCCGCAGTGCGCAACAGCACGAGCGTCTCATAGATTGGACCTACGACCGCCGTGTAGCTTCCGTCGATCCGCTCGACAAACGCGGCCGCGCGCCCCTGGATTGCGTAGGCGCCTGCCTTATCCATTGGTTCGCCCGTGCGGCAATAGGCCGCGATTTCTTCGTCGTCGAGTTTGCGCATGCAGACGCGCACCGTCACGCAGGAGTCGTTGCAGCGGTCACCCGAAACCAGTGCAACCGCGCTGTGGACTTCGTGCTCGCGACCGGAAAGCGCCCGCAACATCCGCGCAGCGTCTGCGGCGTCGGCGGGCTTGCCAAGTATCGAACGGTCGAGTACGACCGCGGTGTCGGCGCCCAGCACCGGCCGGCCGTCGCCCAAAATCGCGCCTGCCTTTGCGCGTGCAAGACGCCGGACATACGCGTCTGGCTGCTCATCAGCAAGCGGCGTCTCGTCTACGTCTGCAGGCCGGACTTCACACGCGATGCCGGCCTGCGCGAGCAGGTCGCGTCGGCGCGGGGATGCGGAGGCCAGTATGAGAGTAGGCTTCATCAGTCGCGGTGATACGGGTGGCCGGCCAGGATCGTCCATGCACGGTACAGTTGTTCGGCGACCACGATACGCACCAGCGCATGCGGCAGCGTGAGCGGCGAGAGCGACCAGGTCTGCGCCGCGAGTGCGCGGCAATCATCGGCGAGCCCGTCGGGACCACCGACGAGCAACGCGACGACGCGCGCATTGTCGCGCCAGCCAGCAAGCTGCGTGGCAAGTTCACGTGAAGTCCAGCCACTGCCCTTCTCGTCGAGTGCAACAACGTGGGCGCCCTCGGGGATTTGTGCGGCCATGCGTGCACCCTCCTCGCGGACCGCGCGCGCCGCTTCCCCGGCGCGGCTACGTGTGCCCGGCGCAATTTCGATGACATCGAGGGAGAACCCGCCTGCAAACCGGGAAGCGTATTCCCGGAATCCCGCTTCGACCCATGGCGGCATCCGCCGCCCGACTGCGACCAGTACCAACCGCACTCAGGACTCTGCCTTGCGGTCGGCTTCCTCGCCGTGGCTCCACAACTTCTCGAGCTTGTAAAAATCGCGCACGCGCGGCAGCATGACATGCGCGATGACCTCGCCGATGTCGATGAGGACCCACTCTCCTTCTTTCTCGCCTTCCATGCCGAGCACCTGCATGCCGTCGTCGCGCGCCTGCTTCAGCACACTGTCCGCAAGCGCCTTGACGTGGCGGTCCGAATTACCCGATGCGATCACCATCCAGTCGGTGATCGTCGTCACGCCGCGGACATCGAGGCATTGGATGTCGACACCCTTCAGGTCTTCCAGCGCCGCAATGACGCGTTCAGCCGTCGTCTTTTCCGCCATCAGTTCTCCTGCACTCCATACCAGCAATTCTTTTCGATTAGCGCGCCAACCGGATCCGGGACGAGCCAGCGCAGCGACCTGCCGGCGGCGGCGAGCTTGCGCAGGTGGCTCGACGAGATTTCCAATTGGCTCGTCTCCAGGAACGCGACGCACCCGCTCCGCGCGGAGAGTTTTTCATCGCCGACGCATTCGCGTCCGGCGGTTTCTGCAGCAA
>JAIVGZ010000062.1 GCA_020201335.1 Natronospirales bacterium | reverse complement strand
GTCGTCACAGAGCGCGGTGTGCCGGCCCCAGCCACCTGCTTGTAGCAGGTAGTAGCCGAACAGGTTCGGCAGCACCTCTGCGAGGCGCGCCTGCTCCGCTTCGAGTACGCGTGTACCGACAGGGTGGCGTATCCAGGCGTCTCGGCGGCGGGCTTCGGCAGGCATCGCAACCAGTCTACCGGAACCGGGACGGACGACGCTTGACGCGGCCGCGCGTCCCGCCCGACCGTTGATGTCGCCGCAGGGATGCGGTGAGCGAGAAAACGGGAGCCGGCGCGGAGCAGGGATGCGTCGCGCCGGCTTCAATCAATGCCCGAACTCCGACCAGATGTTCCGCCCGTCGTTCAAAAGCAGCCGCCGTTCCAGCATCTCGTACAGTTGGCCCGGCGCGTTCACCCGCTGGCCGCCGTCGCGGGACCACGGCGCCATGCTGAAGTCCGACGCTGCCGTCGAGTCGAACGGGAGGAACGGTCCGATGGCGAAGCGCAGGAACACGCCCTTGTCGTAGTACGGGTCGCTCGGGCTGCCCGGGGAAGTGATGTCCTTCGCGTCGGTGTGCGTGTACCAGGCACCGATCTCGAAGCCCGAGCGGAAGCGCCGCCGGGCCTCGAAACGCACGCCGGTGTCACGCGCAAGGAAGCGTCCCACGCGCGTCGTGAAGGTCAGGCCATGGCGCGGCACGCGGTAATGGAACGAGGCCAGCGCGGTCACCGTGCGGTAGTCCTGCAGACCGAGGCCGCCGTCGAAGTCGCGCTTCTGCACCGCGAACGCCGCGAGGTCCACCGCCCAGTTGCCGGTCTCCGGCAAGTACAGCACCTCACCGCCTGCGCCCGCGTACATCCACTCGAGGTACCCGGCCGAGAGCGAGGTGTACACGCGTTCGCGCGGGTTCGCGACATGGCCGAGGTAAAGGCTCGTCAGCCGTACCCGGTCGCCTTCCTGGTGGTAGCGCGCGACATCCGAACGCACATGCGGCAATACACTGTTCGACTCGGCCTCGACGCTGCTCACGGTCTCGGCCAGCGTGATGCGCGTCCCGACGCGCGCGTACAGGCTGTCCGAGAAGCGGTGCATGTAGCTCACCATCGAATACAGGTCGTACTTCAGCGCGCCCGACGGGTCGTTGAAGAACCAGCCGAGCTGGACCGGGCTGATCGTGAGCATGCCGTTCGGGGTGAACGACGGGTACACAGAGAGCGGCGCCAGCGGGTTGCGTGACCCGCGCACGACGCGCGTGCGCGGTGCGGCGGTCGGCGTCCACACCTGCCCCCATGGCAGGCCATCGGCTTGCAGCGCGCGCCACGCATCCGGGTCCGAGTACGACACCGACAGCGTCGGCGTCAGCGCTTCGCCGGTGGCCGTGCCCTCGAACCAGCCGCGCAGCAATGCGAGGTCGGCGAAGCGGTAGGTCACGACCGGCAGCGACCCTTGCTGGAAGGTGAGTTCGAGCCGCGTCACGCCGTCGGGTGCGTGCAGCGCCGCGAGCCGTGTCGCCCAGCCGAACCGGTATTCGACGCCGAACGTGAGCCCGCCGGTGCGCGGGGGTGGCGTGCCGGCCGGGACCCGCCGTGCGCGGTAATCATCGAAGTAGTCGTACGCGTCCCACTCGGCGATGAGCCGCAGATCCGGGTGCCACGGCAGGTGCCATCGGGCGCCGCCGAACACGCCGTCCATCCGCTCGGCGCCGATACCGAGGGTCAGGTCGACCGCGCCGAACGCGGCCGATTCGAAGTGCTTGGTCGCCACGAGGTAGTGCGCGGCGAAGTGCGCGTTGCCGACGAAATCATGGCTGCCGACCGCGACGGCCGGCAGGCGGTCGGTCTCGTCGAACAGCCGAATCTTGAGGTTGAACGACTTGTCCTTCGTGGTGCCGAAACCGGCACCGAAGCCGCCGGGTCGGTCGCGGAACCCTTGGACGCCGGCGGTGCGCATGAAACGCCCCGACAGCTCAACACGCGGCAGCGCGACCACGCTCGCCCACACCGCCGAATACGGCGTCATGTGCGTGCCGCCGATGCGCAGCGTGCCGTCGTCGTCGATGCGCGCGTCGGGCATGTGGATGAGCCCCGACTGCCCGGATGACGACGGGGACGCTGGCGCAAGCGTCGGCGTCAGGCACAGCAGCGCGGCGACGCCGCGCACGACCCAGCAGGAATGCTTCACGAATCCGCTCCCCAAAAAAAACGCCGCACCGAGGTGCGGCGTTCAGTTTAACCGTTACGGGCGATCAGTGGTGGCTGACCGGGGTATGCGTCGGCGGCGTGTCGCCGCCACCCCCCGGCGGCGGGAACGCCGGGAACGCCGGGCCCGGTGGGTCGATTCTAGTCGGTAGAGGCAGAGGCCTCGGCCGATCGATAATCACGTGGCTGAACGCCGCGAACGTTAAAGACGTGACGGCAAGCGCGGTCATCGGAAGGATAGATGGCGCGGTTATCACGGCAAATAACGGGGCGGTGGCTATCGTCGCGGCGCCGAGGTTGGACTCCGCGGCGTCGGCGTGCGCACCCGCGCTGACCAGTAGCCCGGCAGCGGCGATTGCTGCGAAAATCTTGTTTTTCATGTTTGTCACTCCCTTTGGACGGCACCGGACGCAACCCGGACCAGTGCACCATACCTCAATATCCGAAATCCGACCAGATGCCCTGTTCGCGCAGGTTCAGCATCAGCCGCCGCTCCAGCAGCGAATACAGACCGCCGGGAGCGCCCACCATCTGGCCAGGATCCCGCGTCCACGCGGCCATGCGGAGATTCACGGCTGCCCCGCTATCGAAGCTCTGGAAGGGCCCGATCGCGAAACGCAGGAACACGCCCTTGTCGCGGTACGGGTTTTCGGGGCTGCCGGGCGAGGTGATGTCCTTGCCGTCGGTGTGCGAATACCACGCGCCGACCTCGAAGCCCGACAGGAAGCGCCGCCTGACCTCGAACCGCACCCCGTTGTCGCGGGCGAGGAAGCGCCCGACGCGCGTCGTCAGCGTGAGGCCGTGCTGCGGAATCCGATAATGGAACGAGCCGAGCGCGGTAATCGTCTGGTAATCGCGGAACCCGAAGCCCCCGTCGAACTCGCGCTTGCGCACGCCGTACGCGGCGAAGTCGATCGCCCAATTACCCGTCTCCGGCAGGTACAGCACCTCGCCGCCGGCGCCGCCGTACATCTCCTCGAGGTAGCCGGCCGACAGCCAGGTGTATACGCGGTCGGTCGGGTTCGCGATGTGGCCGAGCTGCAGCGCCTGCATGCGCACGCGCCCGCCCGCGCGGCGGTACTCCGCAATGTCCGAGCGCACATGCGGCAGCACGCTGTTCGAGAACGCCTCTGCGTCGCTGACGTTCTCGGCCAGCGTCAGGCGCAATGCGCCGACCGCGTACAGGCTGTCGGTAAACCAATGCGAATAGCTCGCGGTCGAGAACAGGTCGTACTTGAACGCGCCGCTCGGGTCGTTGAACAACCAGCTGAGGCGTAAGGGTTGGAAGCGGAATGCACCCGGCGCATCCGGGCCGGGGCTGACGGTGAACGCGCCGACCCGGGAGATCATGCTCGCGTGGATCGTCGGGCCGTCCGTCTCGGCCTCGATTACCGCGTCCCATGGCGTGCCTTCTTCCCGCAGTTCACGGTAGGCGTCGGCGTTCGCGTAGGAAGCGGCCAGCGTCGGCTGCAGGTCGAGCGGGTCCACGGTGCCGGTGAAGTAGCCGCGCAGCAGCTCGAGGTCGTTGAAGCGGTAGGTCGCGACCGGCAGGCGGCTCGACACGAAGGTGAGTTCAAGGCGCGCGACGCCGTCCGGCGCGTGCAGCGCGATCAGGCGCGCGGCGCGGCCGACGGCGCGGCCGATTGTCGACATCCGCGCGTGGCTCAGCGACGCCCGTATCGTGTCGCCGTCAACGAGCAGCCGGGTGCCGGAGAACCCTTCGTCCGCCAGCGCTTCGTACAACGGGCGCATCGCGACCGGGTCCGCCTGCCACGCGGTCAGTTCGGGCCGGCGCTCGAGTTCGACTGGAACCGGTGCCGGTTCGTCGGTCTTCGGCAGGAAGGTGCGCTGCTGCAGCGGGAGCGACACCGACAGCGTTGCGCCGATTTCGCCATCCTGGTGCGCGCCCTGCAGCAGGAACCAGCCATGCTGATACTCGACGCCGAGCGTCAGGCCGCCGTCGCGACGCAGCGGTTCGCTGCCATCGGTGTTCAGCGACCAGAAATCGTTTTCGTAATCGTAGCCGTCCCACTCGGCGAGCAGCCGGAAGTTGCTGCCCGGCAGGGACCAGCGCACGCCGCCGAATGGCCCGTCGAAGCGGCCGCTGCCGACGCCGACGCCGAGGTCGAACGCGCCGAAGCGCGCGGTGTCGAAGCGCTTGCTTGCCGCGAGGTAGCGGCCGTTGAACAGCGTGATGTTGCCCCACAGCGCCGAATACGGCGACATGTGCGAGCCGCCGAGCGTCAGCGTGCCGTCTTCGGCGACGCGCCCGTCTGGCATGTGGATGAAGCCGCTCTGCGAGGTTGAACTTGGCGCGGACAGCGCCACGACCGGCAGGAAGAAGAGCGCGAGCGCGACGCCGCGTTTGAATGAACCGGAAGTCCTCAAGACTCACTCCCTGACTCTGAAATAAAAAAGGCGCCGCACGGATGCGGCGCCTGATTTTACAACATTACGCTTACGGCGTGTTACGGGGCAACGTGGGCCGGGGAAGCATGGCCTTCCGGATCGTGGAACTCCGGCGGACTCAGCGGGGCCGGATCGTCGACGACCGCCGCGCTCAGCGCTGCGAACGTGACAACCGCGATACCCAGCGCTGCAGCACCCGAAATCTCCCCATCATTACCGAACAGGCCACCCTGGGCTGCCGTGACAACGGCTGGGCCAAGGTTGGTCGCAGGCGCAGCGTCCTGCGCATGCGCGCCGACGCTGATCAGCATTCCTGCAGCCAAAGCGGCGAACAGTTTGCTCTTCTTCATAAAATTCGCTCCTTAATGGTTTCTTCGCGAAGTATCAAAATGCACCGGGCGCGACCCGGCACGGGCAAAGAGTATGAGGTAATCCCCGGAAAAGCAACTGCTTGCTGACTATATGTAATATAGGACCAGCGATACCACGAGCATGATTGCGACCCACAGCGCCATTAAGCCGGTAGGCCAGCTGCGGGCGAGGGTGCCCTCTGGTCCGTAATGGCGTTGCAGACGTGCGTTACCGTGCCGCTGCGCCCAGCCGACGATTTTGGCACCCAACGCGCTGATTCGACCCAGGCCGCGACCGAGCGCGCCGAGTACTGCAGGCAGCGCCCGCCGGTAGACCCAGTCGCTATCAAGGTTGGTTGAGCGTAGCTCCGGCGGGTAGATACCGGTCCGCATCAGCACAGCGAACGCCAGCGCCGAGAACAAGAGCAGCTGCATCTGCGTGACCACGTGCGTCGTCGTGTACGGCGCGTAGTCGAGCGCGAACGGGAGGATCGCATAGAGCGGCGCGGGGTAGACCCCGATCGCCACGCACAGGAACGCGGTGATGCCCATTGCAACCAACATCGCCGGCGGCGCCTCCTTGACGCGGTGCCCAGCGTCGTGAGCGAAGAACGCGAAGTACGGGATCTTGATGCCCGAGTGGTGAAACACGCCGGCCGACGCGAAGAGCAGCACCAGCGACACCCATACATAACCGTTCTGGGCAGTCGCGCTCATGATCAACGCTTTCGTGACGAACCCGCTGAGTAACGGAAACGCTGAAATCGATGCGGCACCGATAATGCAGAACGCCGCAGTCCAAGGCATCGATTTGTACAAGCCACCCAGTTGCGAACCGTTCGCGGTGCCCGTGCGCAGCAGCACGGCCCCAATCGACATGAACAATAACGCCTTGTACAGGATGTGCGCGAACGCGTGTGCGGCCGTGCCGTTCAGCGCGAGTTCGGTGCCGACCCCGATGCCGACCACCATGAAGCCAAGCTGGTTGTTCAGGCTGTACGCAAGCACTCGGCGCAGGTCGTTCTCGATTACCGCGTAGAAAATTGGGAACGCGGTCATCAGCGCACCGATCCAGATCAGCATCTCGGTACCCGCGTAGCCGCGTGCGAGTGCGTACACCGCGAGCTTGGTCGTGAACGCCGACAGGAACACCGTGCCCGTGATGGTCGCTTCCGGGTAGGCGTCCTGCAGCCAGTTATGCAGCAGCGGGAACGCGCACTTGATGCCGAACGCGATGAAAATCAGTACGCCGCCGGCGCTGTCGAGCCCAATCGGCCCGAACGCGATCGAGTCGGTCGCGGCGTACCGGATCGTGAGGCCGGCGAGCAGGATGACGCCCGAGGCGACCTGCACGAGCAGGTAACGCATGCCCGCAGTGAACGCGCGCTCGGTGCCGCGCGCCCAGATCAGGAACACCGACGCAATCGCCGTCAGCTCCCAATAGATGAACAGGGTCAGCAGGTCGCCGGCGAACAGCGCGGCAATCGCGCTGCCGGCGTAGATGAGCGCAGCGACCTGCTGGCGCAGGTCCTTCAGCCCGAACGCGTAAATCACGCTCAGGAACGCCGCCAGGTGGAAGATGTAGCCGAACAGCAGCGACAGCCTGTCGACGCGCAAGTGCGTCAGCTCGAGGCCCATCACCTGCAGCGTTTGCACGGTGCCATCCGGAATCTGCAGCAACTGCCAGAAGCCGAGCAGCGGCAGCAGCAGCATGAACGGGTTGCGCAACCGTGCCGGCACCAGCGGCAGTAGCAGGCCGCCGGCGACGAGGATCAGGCCGGGCGTCAGGCTAGCGATCATAGTAATCCTCGGGCCGCATCAGCAGTTTGCGCAGCTGCTTTGCAACCAGGACGAGGGCGACGCACGCGACAAAGCCGTACATGGCATGGAATCCGATCAGGTTCTCCCACCAGAAATACGCGTGCTTCTCATAGAACAGGTCGGCGATCACTGACAGCACGCACAGTACCAACAGGACCCGGTAGATGCGGTCGCCCAGTTCCTTCATGTCAGCATCCTCATGAGGTCGGTGACCGGGCCGGCGCAGAAGAAGAGTGCAATGGTGCCGAGTGCGGTCAGGGACAGCGCGATGACGCACAGCATCGGCGCCTCGGCGACGCCGCCCGCCCAGCCGTCTTTCGCCGGCAGCAGGAAGCCGCGCGCGGCCAGCGGCATCAGGTAAGCGATGTTCAACAGCGTCGACGCAGCAAGCACCCACAGCAAGGCGGCCTGACCCGCGTCAAGCGTACCCATCATCAGGTACAGCTTCGACCATGAGCCGCCGGTTGGCGGCAGGCCGATTACGGCGATCGCGCCGACCAGGTAAGCGAGCATCGTGATTGGCATCCGCCGGCCGATGCCGTCCATGTCCGAGATCTCTGTCTTGTGCGCGGCGACGTAGATTGCGCCGGCGCAAAAGAACAACGTGATCTTGCCGAACGCGTGCATCGCGATGTGCATGCCGCTGCCGACGATGCTCCAAGCGTTCGCGAGCGCGGCGCCTAGCACGATGTACGACAGCTGGCTGACGGTCGAGTATGCGAGCCGCGCCTTCAGGTTGTCCTTCGTCAGCGCAACAATCGACGCCACGATCAACGTGAACGCGGCGACCCACGCGAGCCACAACCCAATCTGCTGCAGCGTCTCGATGCCGAAGATGTAGATGACAACTTTCAATACGGTGAAGACGCCGGCCTTCACAACGGCAACCGCATGCAGCAGCGCAGAGACCGGCGTCGGCGCGACCATCGCCGCCGGCAACCAGCGGTGGAACGGCATTAATGCTGCCTTGCCGATGCCGAACATGTAGAGCGCCAGAAGCACCATCAGCACGCCATCGCTGGCGCGCCCGGTGAGGATGCCGCCTTCAGTGAAGTCGAGCGTACCGGCCAGCAGCCAGGTCCAGATGATCGCGACCAGCAGGAAAGCAATCGAGGTGCCGAGCAGGACACCGAGGTAGGTGCGCCCACCGGCCTTCGCCTTCGGCGTCCCAGCGTGTGTGACGAGCGGGTAGGTTGCGAGCGTCAGCACCTCGTAGAACACAAACAGCGTGAACATGTTCGCAGCGAACGCGATGCCGACGGCCGCCGCCAGCGATACCGCAAAGAACGCGTAGAAGCGCGTTTGGTTGGCCTCGTTGTTTCCGCGCATGTAGCCGATCGCGTACACCGAGGTGACGATCCACAGGAACGAGGCGACTAGCGCGAACAACATGCCAAGTGGCTCGACCTCGAACGCCAGCGACAGCCCTGGCAGCACCTCTATCAGGTCCAGCGCAGGGCGCCCGCCGGCCGCAACTTCCGGGTACAGCGTCGCGACAACACCGAATAGCGCGACAGCAGTGACGAGGGTCACTGTTTCGCGCAGGTTCGGCCAGCGGCTGGCTGCGACGATGGCCAGTGCGCCGAGCAGCGGGATCGACAGCGCGTACGCGATCATGGCCCGCCCACCAGCGCCTGCGCTGCCCGCTGCGCGAGCCCGACGGTGAAGGTGCCGTTGATGCCGAAGTACAGGTTAGCGGCGACCAGCGTCCAGGTCGGGACTAGCAGCGACAGCGGTGCTTCACAGCGGCCCGCGCCATCCGGCGCAGGCCGGAAGTACGCGGCCTCGACGACACGCCAGATGTACACGGCTGCGAGCAGTGACGCGAACACAATCACAGCAACGACTGGGTACCAGCCCTTTTCAATCGCGCCGAGCACCAGATACCACTTCGACACGAAACCGACCGTCAGCGGTACGCCGATTAGCGACAGCCCGCCGACGACGAACGCGGCCATCGTCCACGGCATGCGCCGACCGAGGCCCTCCATCGACGCGATCGAAGTCGAGCCCAGTCGGTACGCGACGCAACCAAGCGCGAGGAACAGCGCACCCTTCATCAATGCATGGTTGAACAAGTGCAGCAGCGCGGCGGTCAGCCCGGTCATCGATGCGTAGCTGACACCAAGAATCATGTAGCCAATCTGTGCGACCGATGAGTACGCGAGCAGCCGCTTCGCGTCGCCCTGGAAGATCGCGACGACGCTCGGGCTCAGGATTCCGGCCAGCGCCAGCGCCAGCAGCAGCCACGCGACTGGTAGCTCACCGAACACATAGTCGATGCCGAACACTGTGAAGTAGAAGCGCAGCAGCACGTACACCGCGACCTTGGTCGCGGTGGCGGCGAGCAGTGCGGTGACTGCGCTTGGGGCGTACGCGTACGCGTTCGGCAGCCACAGGTGCAACGGGAACAGCGCGAGCTTCAGGCAGACGCCGACCGTGATGAACGCGAGCGCCGCGCGC
>JAIVGZ010000061.1 GCA_020201335.1 Natronospirales bacterium | reverse complement strand
CGAGAGTGGTATTCGGGCTCGCCGGGAACGGCGGACCTTCGACCGTGCGGGTCCAGTGGCCGGATGGGACCGCCGAAGCGTTCGCTGGGCTGGGTGCAAACGCGTATCACACGCTGCGGCGTGGCGCCGGGCGTCGCGAGGATTGACAGGTGCCGCTGCGGCTATTCGCGACGATGTTTTTGACGGGCTTGCTCACGGTTGGTGCATGCGCGGCGGCGCCGGCACCGGCACCGGTGCCGGCCGAGCGTCTCGCGCAGGCTCCCGGCGCCGTAAGGGCTGCGGTCGCCGCCGCGTACGCGCAAGTCGAGGATGCGCGCGAGCGGTCCGCTTCGCCCGGCGCGACCGCCGACGCGTACGAGCACCTCGGCGACGTGCTCTATGTCCACGAATTTTTTGATGACGCGCGGGCTGCCTACGGGAATGCGGCGGCGCTCGCGCCAAACCGGATCTCGCCGCATTACCTGCTCGGCCTGCTCGCGTTCGACGAAGGCGACATGGGGCGAGCGCTCACGAATTTCGACCGCGTGCTGGAGCTCGATGACCGTCACGCGCTCGCTTTGCTCCGGCGCGGGTGGGTGTACCTCAACCGTGGCGACCCGAATGCCGCCGCGCTCGATTTCAACGCTGCGCTCGCGCTCGACCCGGACTCGGCCGCGGCGCTCGCAGGTCTCGGGCGGGCCGCGCTCGACCAGCGGGAGTTCGAAGCGGCAGTCGACCACCTCTCCAAGGCGCTCGAGCGCAGCCCGACCGCGTCGCGCTTGCACCACACGCTCGCGCTGGCCTACCGCGGATTGGGGCAGCGGGAACGCGCCAGAGAACACCTAGCGCGCAGTGGCGACGTCGCTGTCCGCGTCGACGATTCGCTGGAGGCCAGGGTTGGAGCCGAATCGCGCAGTGCGCAACTGTACCTGGCACTGGGTGTGCAAAGCGCCGCGGACGGCGACCTCGACACGGCGGTGCGCCAGCTGGTAACGGCTTATCAACTGGCGCCGGACAATCCTCACGTGTTGCTGAATTACGGCGCGGTTCTCGCGCGGCTCGGGCGCTTCGACGAGGCGCAATCGGTTTTGAGCCGGCTCGCCGCAGTCGACGCGACTGCCGCGAATTTCCTGTATCTCGGCCGGGTGGAACAGGCGCGTGGCGAAGCTGCGGCGGCAGTCGCCGCATACACCCGCGCGGTGTCGCTCGACGCCAGCCATTACGAGGCCCGCGAGGAGCTCGCCTATCTGCAGCTCGAGCAAGGCGAGTTCGTGCGCGCGGCGGCGAATTTCGCGACGCTTGCAGACCAGTCGGGTAACGCCGGTGAGCGCGCGCGTAATCTGTACCTGCACGGCATGGCCGCGTTGGGCGGCGGCGAATGCGCCGTAGCGGGCGCGGCGCTGGAGTCGGCGCGCGCCGAGGCGCAGGAATTCATCGCGCCGATTGCCGACGCTATCGCACGGATGCGCTCGACCTGTGGCGGGACCGACGCCGCGCTTGAAGAGGCGTTGGCATGGGCGCAAAGACTTTATGCGAACGGACCTGGGCTGGAGAGTGCAGAGACGCTGGCGATGGTCCATGCGGCGCTCGGCCGCTTCGAAGACGGGGTGGACTTCCAGGCGCAGGCTATGTTCGAGGCGATGAAATCGGGCGAGCTGGAGCAGCGGCCTGCGCTTCAGGTCAACATGGCACGTTACCGGAATCGTCAGGCGGCTGAACGCGCTTACGCGCACGACGACCCGGTGTTTTCTCAGCGCTTCGAGGCGCACACAGGAACAGGGCGGTGACTGTCAGTACCTACCCGGGTGGGCACGAACTCGAGGACGCCGATCACGTTAGGGCTTTTCCCCACTTGACGGCCCTACGCCGTATGCCCGGTAATGGACATAATGCTTCCGGAATTCCTGCAGCCGGTCTTGAGCGTGCTCTCCGCGCACCCGTACCTTTTCATATTCATCGGCATGATCTTCGCCGGAGAGGTCGTGCTGTTGCCGGCGATTTACCTCGCGGTAACCGGTAGGCTCGAGCTCGCGTTCGTGATATTCGTTGCGATTGCTGCCACGCTGCTGTCCGACGCGTTCTGGTACTACTTGGGCCGCCGCTTCCCTGCGTCGGCGCTGGACAGAATCCCGGGCCGTCATACCGGCCGCGTTGTGGACGGGCTTGAGCGCCTGTTCGACAGGAATGGCGCACACGTGGTGTTCCTCTCCAAATTTGTCTACGGAACCCGGACGGTCGCCCAGGTCCTCGCCGGCGTCCACGACATGCCGATCCGCACCTACCTGATTGCAAACACGCTCGGCGTCGCGGCACTGACGCTGGTACTGAGCGCAATCGCCTGGTCGGTCGCAGGCACCCACTCGGTGCGGGTGTGCGTGCTGCAAAACACGACCTGCTGTTGTTTCTCGATGCGGACGTCACCGGCCACACCGACGAGACGCTGTCCCGCATCATGCAACCTGTTGTTGACGGCCGTTACGAGATGTTCGTGGGCATTCGCGCACGCAGCACCGTCTGGCTGAACCGCGCGCTGCATTTCTTCCCGATCATCGGCGGCGAGCGGGCACTGACACGGCGACTTTGGGAGGCCGTGCCACTGGTGCACAAGAACGGTTTCCAAATAGAAATCGCGCTGAACTATTCGGCGAAGCAATTCGAACTCGGGATGGGCTTTGCCCTGATAGGCGGGACGGTGCACCACACCAAGGAGCAGAAGTACGGTTTCGTGGTCGGCTTCTGGCGCAGGCTCGGCATGATGTGGGACGTCGTGTCGATCTCGTTCCGGCTGTACATTTTGGGCACGCTCGCGCGCATCGGCGAGAACTTGCGCAGGCGCATGCGCGGCACCGTCGGTACCGGCTAGAATCCCGCCATGTGGCAGACCACCGATGCAGTTCTGATGGTGCGCCCGGCTGCGTTCGGCTCCAACCCGGAGACGCTGGATAGCAATGCGTTCCAGCACCCGCCGGACGCGCCGCGTGCAGAGATTGCAAAGCAGGCGCTCGTTGAATTCGACGGCGTCGTCGAGGTGCTGCGCGCGGCGGGCGTTCGGGTCTGCATAGTTGACGATGAGTCGGAGCCGCGCCGCCCGGATGCGGTTTTCCCGAACAACTGGCTGTCGACGCATGAAAGTGGCACGGTCGTGCTGTATCCGATGGAGGCGCCATCCCGCCGTAACGAGGTGCGGCATGAGGTCGTCGAAGCGCTGCGGACGCAGTTCCACTACCGTGTCGAACGGGTGCTGGACATGACTCCGTGGTCGAGCAAGGGTATGCACCTCGAGGGCACCGGCAGCATGGTCCTCGACCGCGTCAGCCGAACAGCATTCGCGTGCCTGTCGGCTCGCACCAGTGTCGAATTGCTCAGCGAGTTCTGCCACGAGTTGGATTACGCGCCGTTCGCCTTCCAGGCGAGCGATGCCGACGGCGTGCCGATTTACCACACCAATGTGATGATGTGGGTTGGCACGCAGGCAGCCGCGGTCTGCCTGGATGCAGTCGAAAACGCTGCTGAGCGCGAGAAACTCGCCACCCGGCTAGCGCACGGTGGCCGTACGGTGCTCGAGCTCTCGCGCGACCAGATGGCCGCTTTCGCCGGCAACGCACTCGAATTGCGCTCGACCGACACCCACCCCGTCATCGCGATGTCCAGCCGGGCCGCAGCGGCGCTCACAGACGCAGCGATGTACGGCACCGATCAGTGCTTTTGAATCAAGGGGTTACCCGCCCAAATGGGGTACGACACCCAAACTTCTTGCCTTGCTGGGACGAATTCGCCTAATTTCGAGGCGGTACTTTCCCGGTCAATGGAGAAGCTCGAATGAACCAAAAACGAACACTTGTTGCCGCGGCGTGCGCGGCGGCAGCGCTCATGGCGCTGACCAACTCGTCGCTCGCCACCGGCGGTGAAGAGACCACCCGCGTCTGGGTGAATTTCCAGCCGAACGGCAAGGCGCAAGTCGGCCAGGCCTTGCGGCAGGCGGGCGGGCAGATTCACTACGAGTTCGACGAATTGAACGCCTTTGCAGTGACGGTTCCGGCGCGCGCGCTCGCGGGCCTCAGCCGCAACCCGAATGTGACGCTGGTCGAAGAAGACCCGAAGCGGTACCCGATGGCGCAGACGACTCCTTACGGCATTCCGATGGTGCAGGCCGATCAGGTTGGTGACGGCAATGCGGGCAACCGCAAGGTTTGTATTATCGACTCCGGCTACTACCTCGGCCACGAGGACTTGCCGTCGTCGACGGTGTCTGGAGCGGCTGATGGCGGCGCCGGGCCTTGGTACCAGGACGGCAGCGGCCACGGTACGCACGTTGCTGGAACGATTGCCGCGCTCAACAACTCAGTCGGTGTCGTCGGTGTCGCGCCGAGCGGCATGCTGAACCTGCATATCGTCCGCGTGTTTAACGACAGTGGGACGTGGGCGTATTCGTCCGGTCTGGTCGCAGCACTTGACCAATGCCGGAGTGCCGGCGCGAATGTTGTCAGCATGAGCCTCGGAGGCAGCTTCAGCAGCAGTACCGAGAACAATGCGTTCAACAATGCGTACAACGCGGGCGTACTGTCCATCGCCGCTGCCGGTAACGCCGGTAACACATCGCACTCATACCCGGCGTCGTATTCGTCGGTTGTGTCCGTCGCGGCGGTCGATGAGAACAAGCAACTCGCGAGCTTCTCGCAGCGCAATAATCAGGTTGAGCTCTCAGCACCGGGCGTCGGCGTATTGTCGACCTACCCGATGGGTCAGGCTGAGGTCGGCGAACTGGCCGTTGCGGGCGTCGGGTACAACAACGCCCCGATGGAAGGCTCGCACCGCGACAGCCGGTCCGGCGCGCTGCACGATTGCGGGCTTGGCACCTCTACGTGCAGCGGCGCAAGCGGGCGCGTCTGCCTGATCAGCCGCGGCGAAGTGTCGTTCTCGGACAAGGTGCTTAACTGCCAGGCCGGCGGTGGCGTTGCCGCGGTCATCTACAACAACGAGAGCGGCATGCTTTACGGCACGCTGGGCGGTGTCTCGACCAGCATCCCGTCGGTAGGCATAACGCAAGCCGACGGCCAGACGCTGCTAAGCCAGTTGGGCGCCAGCGCATCCGTGTTCGTCGGTTCCGGCAACTATGCGGCGATGAGCGGGACTTCGATGGCGACGCCACATGTGTCCGGCGTTGCGGCTCTTGTGTGGAGCTACTACCCGGCCTGCACCAACAGCGACCTGCGCAATTCGTTGAATGCAACCGCCGAAGATCTGGGTGCGGGGGGTCGCGATAACTCGTTCGGTTACGGCCTCGTCCGTGCGAAGGCTGCGCTCGACTACCTTGCAATGCAGAGCTGCGCAGGTGGTGGTGGTGGAGACCCGGTTGATCCGGATCCAGTCGATCCGCCGCCGCCGTCATGCAGTGCCGTCGGAACGTCGTGCACGACCGGCAGCGAATGCTGCAGCAACAAGTGCAACGGCAGGCCCGGTGCGCGGACGTGCAAGTGATGTTAAAAGCATTCGAATAATATCCAACGGCGTCATCGGCTATTCGCCTGATAACGCGCCGGATTCAACTCTATTCACGGGGGCGTAAGCCCCCGTTTTTTTTAATAAAACTTCCAGCTATGCTGGCGCCATGAACGCCCATGACACCCGTATCCTGATGTGCTCGCCGGAACACTTTCACGTCGATTACGTGATCAATCCTTGGATGGAAGGCAATGTCGACCAGGCATCGCCTGCGGGCGCGCGGCGTCAATGGCGCGCGTTGCGCGACACCCTTGCGGAGCTCGCCACGGTCGTTGAAGTGCCGCCCGCCGATGGACTGCCTGATATGGTGTTCACCGCGAATGCCGGCACAGTGTGCGGCAATCGCGCCGTGCTGAGCCGCTTCTTCCACCCGGAACGCCAGGGTGAGGCCGACCACTTCGGCCGCTGGTTCCGCGACCACGGCTTCGAAGTGCTCGAACTGCCGGAAGGTATTCATTACGAGGGCGCCGGCGACTCGTTGCTCGACCGCGCCGGCGAATGGATCTGGGCCGGTCACGGCTTTCGTACCGACTTTGAGTCACACAAGTTCGTCGCCGACTGGCTCGGCCGCGAGGTCGTCTCACTTCGACTCGTCGACCCGTACTTCTATCACCTCGACACTTGCATGTGCCCGCTCGCCGACGGCTACCTGCTGTATTACCCGGCTGCGTTTGACGACGCGGCGCGCCGCGAAATCGAGCAACGCGTGCCGACGCACAAGCGCATAGCGGTCACCGACGAAGACGCGGAGCAGTTTTCCTGCAATACCGTGAACATCGGGCGCCATATCGTGATGCACCGCGCATCCGATGCGTTGCGCCAGCGGCTGAAACAAGCTGGCTTCGAGGTTCACGAAGTTGATCTGTCGGAGTTCATCAAGTCCGGCGGTTCCGCGAAGTGCCTCACGCTGAAGGTCACCGAACCGGAGGCTGTCGCCTCACACCGCGCGACGGCGTAGTTCCTCCGGCAACGGCACCGACTTGCCGGTTCGGTAATCCACCCACACCAGCACCGAACTGCCGGTTGCGTATTCGACCGTAGGGTCACGCGCATCCACGATGCGGTAGCCGGTCGGCAGGCTGCTGCGGCCGGGTGGCCCGACGGTCACTTCAATTCGCAGCCGTGCGGGGTGCACGATCGCACGGCGGAACTCGCAACTGACATTGGCCATCACGGGGCCGGCCGTTTCGCTGAACGCAACTGCACCCGCGCCGATGTTAGCGAGCCAGCCGATTCGGGCCTGCTCAAAGTAGGTCAGATAGGTCGCGTTATTGACGTGACCGACCGCATCCATGTCGCCCCAGCGCACGTCCAGCTCGTGTTCGTATACCTGCTTCATTGCGCCTCCACCGGCTTTGCCGAACCGCTATGATATCCGCTCGGGCGGGGGGACTCATGCCGTACATGTTGCTCGGCGCGGCGATGATCAGTTTCGCCGGCGTCTTCGTGAAGCTGGTCGAAGTCGGACCGACCGCTACGGCGTTCTACCGGATGCTGTTTGGCGGGCTTGTCCTCGCCGTATTGCTGCTTGCACGCGGAGAACGCGTCAGACCCGGTGGGCGAGCGCTCGCGTTCATGGCGCTCGCTGGCCTGCTCTTCGCGCTGGACCTCTTCTTCTACCACCGCAGCATCCTCTACATTGGTCCCGGGCTCGCAACGCTGATTGCCAATTTCCAGGTATTCATACTCGCGCTGGTCGGCGTGCTACTTCTCGGCGAGCGCCTGCGGTGGCAGACCGCTTTGTCGATCCTGCTCGCGGTGTTCGGTTTGGCGACGATTGTCGGCTTCGACTGGCTGTCGCTCGAGCCGCGGTACCGAACCGGCATTGCGCTCGGACTCGTTACCGCGTGCTGCTACGCGGCTTATATCCTTGCGGTCCGAGGAAGCCGCGGACGCGGCGCGGTGCCTTCATTGATCGGCAACATGGCGGTGATCTCACTTTGCTGCGCCGCGCTGCTCGCGGTGGCGGTCGTGGTCGAAGGCGCATCATTCCGCATTCCGACGGTTCGCGATGGCGCGTTGCTGCTCGGTTACGGGGTCGTCTGTCAGGCGCTAGGCTGGCTGTTGATTTCGCGGGGCATCAATACCGTACCGGCATATGTCGTTGGGCTCGTCCTGTTGCTACAACCGACGCTCGCGTTTCTCTGGGATGTGCTGTTCTTCGCGCGGCGCTTCACGATTGCTGAGGCCGTCGGTGCGGCTATCGTCCTCGCCGCAATCTATCTGGGCGTCCGGCGCCCAGTGGTAAACTCCAAGGCCACATGATTACTACGCTGACAGCGGTCGTCGTCGCGTACCTGCTAGGGTCCGTGCTGGGCAGCATGGTCGCCGGACGGTTCCGTGGCGTGGATATCCGCACGCAGGGCAGCGGCAACCCGGGCGGCACGAACGCGCTGCGCACGCAGGGTAAGGGCTTCGCGGCAATTGTGATGATCGTGGATGTCGGCAAGGGCATGCTGGCCGCGGGCGCCGTGCCCGCGCTGGCATTCCAGTTCGGCGAGCCCTCGGAGTCGCTGGCCGCATTGCAGGTATTGTGCGGCGCCGCTGCTGTCGTCGGACATGTTTGGCCTGCATTTTTCGGGTTCCGTGGCGGCAAGGGCATGGCCACGCTGGTCGGCGTCCTCGCGGTGGTTGCGCCTGTCGCACTGATAACGGTCGTCGTCGTGTTCGCGCTCGTCCTTGTACTCAGCGGGTACGTCGGCCTTGCGACGATGGTGGCCACCGCAAGCATCATCGTGTGGTGTGTTTTTGCGGTCCCCGCCGGTATCGCGTCGCCGCTCGGCGTGTTCGCTGTCGCGATGACGGTGTTCATCATCTATACCCACCGCAGCAACATTCGTTGCTACAGCACGACCGCATTGTCGAGGGCCTGCACCTGCCGGTGCGCACCCGTCTCAAACGCCTGGAAGTCGCATGGGAAGTCGACTCGACCAATACGCAACTCCTTGCGCGTGACGCGGCCGTCGCGCCCGCCGCGTGTGTCGCTGAGTTTCAGACCGCAGGCCGTGGCCGGCGCGGACGCGTGTGGCACGCGCCGTTCGGCGCCGCGGTGTCGCTGTCGCTTGCATACACTTTCGCGCAGCTGCCAGCAGGCTTTAGCGGCCTCGGTTTGGTTGCGGGTGTCGCGGTCGCTGACGCGCTCGCGGCGCTCGGATACCGGCAGGTCGGCGTCAAATGGCCGAACGACCTCATGATTGATGGGGCCAAAGTGGGCGGGCTGCTCGTCGAGAGCCGGGGGGAAGCAGGTGGCAGCACCCGTGCGGTGGTCGGCGTTGGTATCAATTGGCGCATACCCGTGGGCGCGCTGGATGGCCTCGTAGACCAGCGTTGGACGGACCTTGCTGCAGTGCCTGTCCCGCTACCGTCGCGCGACGCACTTGCGGCGGCAGTAATCAATGCACTGATCGGCGCGCTCGATGAATTCGCGCAGCATGGTTTCCAGGCGTTCGGCGAGCGTTGGGCTGCGCGCGATGTGTTGGCCGGCCGCCAGGTTGAGGTGCGCACTGGTGGCGAAACCGTCGCGGGCCGCGCGCTCGGCATCGATGGCGAGGGCGCGTTGCGCGTGGACGCCGCCGCTGGCGTGCGCCGTTTCACTGCTGGCGAAGTATCCGTGCGGGAGGGCTCGTGACGCGGTTGCTTGTAGATGCCGGCAACAGCCGCATCAAGTGGACCGTCGCGGACGGCGAGATGCGCGCGCACCCATACGATGATGATGCGCACGCATCCGTGGATGCGCTGCTGGCGGCGGCCGGCGATGTGCGCAGCGCCGCAGTCGTCGACGTCACCGGCGCAATCGCTGATGCACTTGCGTCGCGCATCGCCGAAGTGCGCGTGCTGCGCGCGGGTGCCGAGGCGTGCGGTGTG
>JAIVGZ010000023.1 GCA_020201335.1 Natronospirales bacterium | reverse complement strand
CTCCTTGATGCGCTCGATCGCGAGGATGTCGCCGGTCGGCGGCCGTGTGAACTTGTACGCGCCGTGGCTGGTGCCGATCGCAATCGCAAGCGCGTCGACGCCGGTCTCCTTCACGAAGCGCGCGGCTTCTTCCGGGTCGGTCAGCAGCTGGTCCATCGACAGCACGCCCTCGGCGCCGGAACCGTCCTCCTCGCCCATCATGCCGCTCTCGAGCGAGCCGAGGCAGCCGAGCTCGCCCTCGACCGACACGCCGCACGCGTGCGCCATTTCAACAACCTTGCGCGTGACCGCGATGTTGTACTCGAGGTCCATCGGCGTCTTCATGTCCTCGCCGAGCGAGCCGTCCATCATCACCGACGAGAACCCGAGCTGGATCGAACGCTGACACACCGCCGGCGACGCGCCGTGGTCCTGGTGCATCACAACCGGGATGTGCGGCCATTCCTCGATTGCCGCGAGGATAAGGTGGCGCAGGAACGGCGCACCCGCGTACTTGCGAGCGCCGGCCGACGCCTGCACGATTACCGGGCTCGCGGTCTGGTCGGCAGCTTCCATAATTGCGCGCATTTGCTCGAGGTTATTGACGTTGAATGCCGGCACGCCGTAGCCATTCTCGGCGGCGTGGTCCAGCAACTGGCGCAGCGAAATCAGCATGTCCTCTCCTTCAGGTCTCGGTCAGGCGGTGGTCGCCGACGCGCATGATTTTCAGCGAATTCGTGCCACCGGCTATTCCGGACAGCTCGCCCTTTGTGATGATCACGCGGTCGCCGTCGGCGACTGCGCCAATTTCCAGCAATTTATCGATTGCGTTCGCGGTAACGCGCGCGGGATGCGTGTCTACGACGTCGAACGCGACCGGGTAGACGCCGCGGTAAAGCGTCACGCGCCGCCGCGTCGCTTCGTGGCGCGTGAGCGCGTAGATCGGGATGCCCGAGCGGATGCGGGACATCCACAACGCGGTCGAGCCTGATTCAGTCAGCGCAAGGATCGCGCGCACGCCGAGATGGTTTGCGGTGTACATCGTCGCCATCGCGACAGCCTCGTCGGTGCGTACGAACGCCTGATCGATGCGGTGGCTGGAGCGCTGCGTCATCCGCTGCCGCTCCGCCCCCTCGCACACGCGCGCCATCGCCTGCACTGCCTTGACCGGGTAGCGGCCGGAGGCGGTTTCGGCCGATAGCATCACGGCGTCGGTGCCGTCCATCACCGCGTTCGCGACGTCGAGCACTTCGGCGCGCGTCGGTACCGGATTGGCGACCATCGACTCCATCATCTGCGTCGCAGTGATGCACGCCGTGTTCAGCTCGCGCGCAAGGTGCACGATGTTCTTCTGTACGCCGGGCAGTTCTGCGTCGCCGATCTCGACGCCGAGGTCGCCACGCGCGATCATCACAACGTCGGCCGCGCGCGTGATCTCCTCGATATTGACCACCGCTACGGCGCGTTCAATCTTTGCGACGATGCCCGCTTTGCTGCCGGCCTCGTTCAGCAACGTGCGCGCTTCCTCGATGTCGGCGGCCGTGCGCGGAAACGAGACCGCGACATAATCGCAGCCAAGCATCGCAGCGGTCTTGATGTCGGCGCGGTCTTTCTCGGTCAGCGCACCGGCCGACAGCCCGCCGCCCTGCCGGTTAATGCCCTTGCCGTTCGAGAGTTCGCCGCCCGATAGCACGACCGTGTGGATGCGCGGCCCATCGACCCGGTCGACGGTCAGCGCAATCAGGCCGTCGTTCAGCAGCAAGATGTCCTGCGGCTGCACGTCGCTCGGCAGATCTTTGTAGGTGATGCCGACCGCGTCGATGGTGCCGTCATCCGGCCCGAGCGATGCATCGAGCACGAACGACTTGCCGTCGACGAGCTCGACCGGCCCATCGCGGAACTTCTCGACGCGGATCTTCGGCCCTTGCAGGTCGGCGAGTACACCGACATCACGGCCGAGCGCGGCGGCGCGCGCGCGTACTTGCTCAACCCTGCGCTTTTGGTCGGCGGCTGTACCGTGCGAGAAGTTGACGCGGGCGCAGTCGATGCCAGCGACAATCAGCCCGTCGAGCACCTGCACGTCATCAGTAGCGGGCCCCAGTGTCGCGACGATCTTGGTCCGCCGTGTGTTCACTCGTGTGCGCGCCGTTCCAACATTGCGACCGCGGGCAGCGTCTTGCCCTCGATGAACTCGAGGAACGCCCCGCCGCCCGTGGAGATGTACGACATCCGGTCACCGACGCCATATTTCTCGATTGCGGCGAGCGTGTCGCCGCCGCCGGCAATCGAGAACGCGGGGCTCTCGGCAATCGCCTGCGCGAGCACGCGCGTGCCTTCGCCGAATTGGTCAAACTCGAACACGCCGACCGGGCCGTTCCAGACGATCGTGCCGGCGGTCTTGAGAATCTCAGCGTACATTTCGGCGGTGTCGGGGCCGATGTCGAGGATCATCTCGCCGTCAGAGACTTCGCTGATCTTGCGTACGTCGGCTTCAGCGCTGGCCGAGAATTCCGGCGCGACAACGACGTCGACCGGCAACGGGATGTCGCCGCCGCGCTTCTGCGCCTGCGCACGCAGCCGTTTTGCCTCTTCGACCAGGTCGTCTTCATGCAGCGACTTGCCGATGTTGTGGCCTGCGGCCTTGATAAAAGTGTTGGCGATACCGCCGCCGACGATCAGCTGGTCAACGATGCCAGACAGCGCCTCGAGTACGGTGACCTTGCTCGAAACCTTGGAGCCAGCGACGATCGCGACGAACGGCCGCTTCGGGTTGGCGAGCGCACGGGCCAGCGCGTCGAGTTCAGCAGACAACAACGGGCCTGCGCACGCGACAGGTGCCCACTCACCAACGCCGCAGGTCGACGCCTCGGCACGGTGAGCGGTGCCGAACGCATCCATCACGAACACATCGCACAGCGCGGCCATCCGTTTCGCGAGCGCAGGGTCGTTCTTCTTCTCGCCCGGGTTGAAGCGCACGTTCTCGCACAGCACGACTTCGCCGTCTGCGACCTCCACTCCATCGAGCCAGTCCTTCTCAAGGCGCACCTTGACGCCGAGCAGCTCGGTCAGCCGCGCTGCCACCGGTGCTAGGGAGAATTTCGGATCGGGCTTACCCTCGACCGGGCGACCAAGGTGCGACATCACCATCACGCGAGCGCCCTGATCCAGAGCGTACTGGATCGTCGGCAGCGCCGCGCGGATGCGGCCGTCGGACGCAATCTCGCCATCGGCGAGCGGCACATTCAGGTCCTCGCGGATCAGCACCCGCTGCCCGCGCAGCGGGAGGTCGGTCATCTTCAGGATGGGCATGTGTTCGTTCTTTCTTTTCGGAAGCATCGTACCTCCGGGCGGTAGCGCCGTTCATGCAAATCGCGGTGCGGAGCACCGCTCCTACATCGCACGCAATTATTTGGCTTTCATTAAAGCTTTGGTTGTGTCGAGCATGCGGTTCGAGAAGCCCCATTCGTTGTCGTACCACGCGCAGACCTTGACCAAGTTGCCAATCACCTTCGTCAGCGTTGCGTCGTAGGTGCTCGACGCCGGGTCGTGGTTGAAATCGACGCTGACGAGCGGGCCGTCCGAGTAGTTGAGGATGCCCTTCAGCGCGCCGGACGACGCCTTCTTCATGATCTTGTTGACCTCGTCGACGCTGGTCTCGCGGCCGGCGGTGAACACGAGGTCGACGAGCGAAACATTGATCGTCGGCACGCGAATCGCGAAGCCGTCGAGCTTACCGTCCAGCTCTGGCATCACGAGCCCGACCGCGGCGGCAGCGCCGGTCTTAGTCGGGATCATCGACATCGTTGCGGAGCGCGCGCGGCGCAGGTCCGTGTGATACACGTCGGTCAACACCTGGTCGTTTGTGTATGCATGAATCGTCGTCATCAGCCCTTGCACAAGGCCAATCTCATCGTGCAACGGCTTGACCAGCGGCGCGAGGCAGTTCGTCGTGCACGACGCGTTCGAGATCACGGTGTCGCTCGACTTCAGCACCTGGTGGTTTACGCCGTAAACAATCGTCGCATCGACATCCTTACCGCCCGGCGCGGAAATGATTACTTTCTTCGCGCCACCCTTCAGGTGCGCGCTCGCCTTCTCCTTGCTTGCGAAGAAGCCGGTGCATTCGAGCACCACGTCGACGCCGAGGTCGCGCCACGGCAGCTTCGCCGGGTCACGCTCGGCCAGCACGCGGATGCGGTCGCCGTTGACGACCATGTGGTCGCCGTCGACCGAGACCTCGCCGGGGAACTTGCCGTGCGCGGTGTCGTAACGGGTGAGGTGCGCGTTGGTGTTCGCGTCGCCGAGGTCGTTGATCGCGACGATGCTGATGTCGCCGTTCTGCTTCGACTCGTACAGCGCGCGCAGGATGTTGCGGCCAATGCGGCCGTACCCGTTGATTGCAACCTTGATCGCCATCTCTACCCTCTCCGGTTCGTTCAGCCCAGCAGCTCGCGGGCCAGTTTCAGTGTGTTTTCGACGGTAAAGCCGAAGTATTCGAATACATCCTTGGCCGGGGCCGACTCGCCGTAGCGGTCGATGCCCAGTATGCGCCCGCGCGGGCCGACCCAGCGCCACCAGCCGTCGCTGACGCCGGCCTCTATCGCCATGCGCGCGCCGGCGCCGGGGACCAGCACCGAATCCTGATACGCCTGGTCCTGCTCGGCGAACTGCTTCGAGTTCGGCATCGATACCACACGGACCCGGCGGCCGTCCGCGGTCAAACGCGCACAAGCGTCGACCGCGAGCCCGACTTCGGAACCGGTCGCGATGATTGTAAGTTCTGGCTCGCCGTCGCAATCGACAAGCACATAGCCGCCGCGCGCGACGTCGCAAACCTGCTGCGGGGTGCGCGGCTGCTGCGGCAGGTTCTGCCGGCTGAGCAGCAACGCGGTCGGCATGTCGTTGCGCTCGATACCACTGCGCCACGCGACCGCGGTCTCGACAGTGTCGCACGGACGCCAGACCGCGAGGCCGGGGATCAAGCGCAGGCTCTGCGCGTGTTCGACCGACTGGTGCGTCGGGCCGTCTTCGCCCAGGCCGATCGAATCGTGCGTATACACGAACACCGCGCCGGACTTCATCAGCGCGGCCATGCGCACCGCGTTGCGCGCGTAATCGGAGAAGGTCAGGAAGGTTCCGCCGTACGGGATGAAGCC
>JAIVGZ010000060.1 GCA_020201335.1 Natronospirales bacterium | reverse complement strand
GAAGCGAACCTCTGCCTGTCAGACGCGCGCGACGACTACCCGGAAATCGACGAGGCTGACTACGTCGAGCAGCCGATGGAAAACGCTGATTTCGGGCGCATCGCGGCGCAGGCTGCGAAGCAGATCATCGTGCAGAAGGTCCGCGAAGCCGAG
Organism: Natronospirales bacterium; assembly: GCA_020201335.1. GTDB lineage: Bacteria > Pseudomonadota > Gammaproteobacteria > Natronospirales > JAIVGZ01 > JAIVGZ01. Next base: position 8,016 of record JAIVGZ010000060.1, on the reverse strand, counting down.
CGCGCGCAGGTCGTCGACGCCTACGAGGACCGCATCGGCCAGCTCGTTACCGGCGTCGTCAAACGCGTCGAGCGCGGCGAAATCTACCTCGACCTCGGCAACAACGCCGAAGCGAAGGTCGCGCGCGAGGATGTCATTCCGCGCGAACCGGTCCGCCAGAACGACCGCGTGCGCGGTTACCTGAAGGAAGTTCGTCCCGAGCCGCGCGGCCCGCAGCTGTTCGTGTCGCGCACCGCACCGGAGTTCCTCGTCGAACTCTTCAAGCTCGAAGTGCCGGAAGTCGGCCAGGGCTTGATTGAGATCATGGGCGCGGCCCGAGACCCGGGCGTGCGCGCGAAGATCGCCGTCCGCACCAAGGACCAGCGCATCGACCCGGTCGGCGCGTGCGTCGGTATGCGCGGCTCGCGCGTGCAGACGGTTTCGAACGAGCTCGCTGGCGAGCGCATCGACATCATCCTGTGGGACGCAAACCCGGCGCAGTTCGTCATCAACGCGATGTCGCCGGCCGAGGTCGAGTCGATTGTGGTCGACGAGGACGCGCACTCGATGGACATCGCGGTCGCCGAGGACAAGCTGTCGCAGGCAATCGGCCGTGGTGGCCAGAATGTGCGCCTAGCGTCCGAGCTGTCGGGCTGGGAGCTGAACGTGATGACCGCGGCGCAGGCCGAGGAGCGTTCCGAGTCCGAGATGAAGTCGCTGCAGCAGATGTTCCACGAGCAGCTGGACGTCGACGAGGAAGTCGCGGCGATCCTGGTGCAGGAAGGCTTCTCGAGCATCGAGGAGGTCGCGTATGTACCGACCTCGGAGATGCTGAACATCGAGGAGTTCGACGAGGAGATTGTCGAGGAACTGCGCACCCGCGCACGCGATGCGCTGCTGACACGCGCGATCGCGACCGAAGAGAAGCTGTCGGAGGGCAAGCCTGAAGAGGACCTGCTCGCGATGGAAGGCATGGATTCGGAGCTCGCGGCGGAACTCGCGGTGCGTGGCATCCGCAGTATGGAAGACCTGGCCGAGCAGGCCGTGGACGACCTGCTGGAAATCGACGGCATGGATGCGGAACGGGCGGGGCAGTTGATCATGACGGCGCGCCAGCCGTGGTTCGCGGAAGCGGAACGCGCCGAGTAAAGCGGTACCAAAGGGGGTTGGATATGGCGGAAGTAAGCGTCAAGCAATTGGCAGATGTAGTGAAGACGGACGTGAAGCGACTGCTCGAGCAGCTCGCTGAAGCGGGCGTCTCCGGAAAAGATGCCGAATCCTCGATCAATGACGAGGAGAAGTCGCTGCTGCTCGCATACCTCCGCCGTTCCCACGCTCCGGCCGGTGGTTCCAGCGCCGGCGGCGGCAAGATCACGCTGAAGCGCAAAACGACCAGCGAAATCCGCGTACCCGGCGGTGCCGGCCGCGGCACCACCAAGACCGTGAACGTCGAAGTGCGGCGCAAGCGCACCTACGTGAAGCGTACCGCTGTGCTCGAGGAAGAGCAGAAGCGCGTCGAGGAAGAACAGGCGGTCCGCGAGGCCGAAGAGGCCCGCATCAAGGCCGAGAAGGATGCGCGCGAGGCAGAGGCCGACGAGGCGCAGCGGGTGCGCGAGGCCGAAGCCGCGAAGGTGAAGGACGAGGAAGCGAAGCGCAAGGCTGAGGAAGATGCGCAGCGCAAGGTGCTGGACGACGCGCGCAAGCGCGCCGAGGACGAACGCCGCGCCGCAACCGCCGCGCCCGCAAAGGGCCGCGCTGATGATTCCCGCCAGACGCGTTACGGCCGTAAGGAACTGCACGTCGCGTCGGACAAGAGCGGCAAGCGCCGCAAGAAACAGAAGGTCCGCTCCGGCCCGGTACGCGTCGACAGCCAGCACGGCTTCGAGCGCCCGACCGCGCCTGTCGTACGCGAAGTGACCATCCCCGAAACGATCACCGTCGCTGAGCTCGCGCAGAAGATGGCGGTGAAAGCGACCGACCTGATCAAGGCGATGATGGGTATGGGCATGATGGCCACCATCAACCAGGTCATCGACCAGGACACGGCGACGCTCGTTGTCGAAGAGCTGGGCCACAAGGCAAAGGCGCTGAAGGATTCCGATATCGAGGACGTCATTGCCGCGATGGGTGGCGAAGCCGGCGAAGTCGAGCATGTCGCGCGGCCGCCGGTCGTCACGATCATGGGCCACGTCGATCACGGCAAGACTTCGCTGCTCGACCACATCCGCAGTACGCGCGTTGCGGCCGGCGAAGCCGGTGGTATCACGCAGCACATCGGCGCTTACCATGTGAAGCACACGAAGGGCCTGATCACCTTCCTCGACACGCCGGGCCACGCCGCATTCACCGCGATGCGTGCACGCGGCGCGCAGGTTACCGACGTCGTCGTGCTGGTTGTGGCGGCCGATGACGGCGTGATGCCACAGACCATCGAGGCGATCCAGCATTCGCGCGCCGCCGAGGTGCCGATGATCGTCGCGATCACGAAGGTCGATAAACCTGAAGCGGACATCGACCGCGTGAAAAACGAGCTGGTCAAGCACGAAGTCGTGCCCGAGGACTGGGGCGGTGATGTGCAGTTTGTCGGCGTATCCGCACACACCGGCGAGGGCGTCGACGCGTTACTTGATTCGATTCTGCTGCAGGCCGAGGTGCTGGAACTGCAGGCAGCGCCGAAGCTTCCGGCGTCCGGGTTCGTGATCGAATCGACGCTGGATCGTGGCCGCGGCCCCGTCGCGACGATCCTCGTGCAGAACGGCACGCTGAAGAAGGGCGACATGCTGCTCGCGGGGTCCGAATACGGGCGCGTGAAGGCGATGTTCAACGAGGCGGGCGAGGCCGTCGAGAGCGCCGGCCCGTCGATGCCCGCGCGCGCGGACGCCGGTGCAAAGCGCATCATTTCCGAGCACGGGCTCGACCTGCATTACTACAGCGTAATTTACGACGCGATCGACGAGGTCAAGCGGGCCGTGTCCGGCATGCTGGCGCCTGAGATCCGCGAGACGATCATCGGAATCGCGCAGGTCCGCGAGGTGTTCAGTTCGCCGAAGTTCGGCCAGATTGCAGGCTGCCTCGTCGTAGAGGGCACCATCAAGCGCAGCGCGCCAATCCGCGTCTTGCGTGACAACATCGTTATTTACGAGGGTGAGCTCGAATCGCTGCGCCGCTTCAAGGATGACGTCAACAAGGTCGAGGCGGGCACGGAATGCGGTATCGGCGTGAAGAACTACACCGATGTGCGCGCAGGCGACCAGATCGAGGTGTTCGAGCGCACCGAGGTTCGGCGTACGCTCTGATGCCACGCGAGTATCCGCGCAGCCGCCGCGTCGGCGACCAGATCCAGCGTGAACTCGCGCAGCTGATTCGCGATGAGGTCAAAGACCCGCGCGTCGCGCTAATCACGGTCACCGAGGTCGAGGTGTCGCGAGACCTCGCGCACGCAAAGGTGTTCTTCGGCTCCCTGTCCGAGGCATCCACACATGGGGAGATGACGAAGGTGCTGAACGGTGCGGCGGGTTTCCTGCGCCGCGAACTCGCGAAGCGCCTCAGCACCCGTACCGTCCCCGAGCTACGCTTCCACTACGACACGGCGCTGGAAGAAGGCGCGCGTATGGACGCGCTGATCAGCAAGGCCCGCGCCGACGACGAGGCGCGCGGGACCGGCGGCGACGAGTGACCCAGCGGCCGAAGCGCGCGCGGCGCGCAGTCGACGGCGTGCTGCTTCTGGACAAACCGGTCGGTTTCACCTCCAACGGCGCGCTGCAGCGCGTCAAGCGCCTGTATGGCGCGGCGAAAGCCGGGCATACGGGCAGCCTGGACCCACTCGCGAGCGGGCTCTTGCCGCTCTGCTTCGGCGAAGCCACGAAGATGTCCGGCTGGTTGCTGGACGCAAACAAGGAATACCGGGTCGGCTGCCGCTTCGGCGCGCGCACCACGACCGGAGACGCCGACGGCGATGTCATCGAGACGCTGCCACCGCCGGCCAAGGACGCGACCGCTCTGGAACGCGCGCTCGACGGTCTTCGCGGCGAAATCGACCAGGTGCCACCGATGTATTCGGCGCTGAAGCAGGGTGGGCAGCGGCTGTACGAACTGGCCCGGGCCGGCAAGGAAGTCGAACGGCCGGCGCGGCGCGTCACGATCTTCGAATTTGAGCCTTTGGGCTGGGACGACGATACGCTGCTGGGACTCCGGGTTCGGTGCTCCAAGGGCACCTATGTCCGGACACTGGTAGAGGACCTCGGGCGGGCGCTCGGCAGCTGCGCGCATGTCGCGTGGCTGCGGCGGACCGCCGCCGACCCATATGTACTCGACGCGCGCTGCCATACCCTCGACGCGCTCGAACGCCTGCATGCCGACGGTGGCGAGGCGGCGCTGGACGGGCTGCTGCTGCCGGTGGATTCGGCGGTCGCCGACTGGCCCCGGGTAGACCTCGGGCCGGATGCCGCGCACTACATCAAGCAGGGCCAGCCGGTGATGGTGGCGCGGGCGCCACTCGACAGGATGCTGCGGCTCTATGGCCCCGGTGACGCATTCCTGGGGGTAGGTGCGGTCGGCGACGATGGGCAGGTGGCGCCGAAGCGGCTCATCAAGACGAATTGACCCCGTATGAGCGCTTTCTTTTAGGGTACCCACAGCGTTAGAATACGCGGCTAAATCACGACCAACACACGATTAATTGGAGAGTTTGATGTCCCTGAACACAACCGACAAAGCCGGCGTCATTAAAGACTTCCAGCGCCAGGCAACCGACACCGGCTCGCCGGAAGTGCAGATTGCGCTACTGTCCAAGCGCATCGACGGACTGACCGAGCATTTTGCCGCGCACAAGAAGGACCACCACTCGCGCCGCGGGCTGCTGATGATGGTCAACCAGCGCCGCAAGCTGCTCGACTACCTGAAAGACAACGATCAGAAGAGCTACCAGGACGTGATTTCCCGTCTTGGCCTGCGGCGCTGATCGGCATGGGACACTCAACCAAGTCATTCCCGTTCGGGAAACATACCGTCACGCTTGAGACCGGTGAAATTGCCCGGCAGGCAAGCGCGGCCGTCATCGTCCGCATGTCCGACACCGTGGTGCTCGTCACCGCCGTCGGCCGCAAGTCCGAGAAGCCAGGGATGGATTTCTTCCCGCTGACCGTCAATTACCAGGAGCGCACCTACGCTGCCGGTCGTATCCCAGGCGGGTTCTTCCGCCGCGAGGGGCGCCCGAGTGAGAAGGAAACGCTGACCTGCCGGCTGATCGATCGCCCGATTCGGCCGCTGTTCCCGAAGGGGTTCAAGAACGAAGTGCAGGTCATCGCGACCGTACTGTCGGTCGACACTGAGATTGATTCCGACATCCCGTCGCTGATTGGCGCATCGGCGGCGCTCGCGCTGTCCGGCATGCCGTTCGCCGGCCCGATCGGCGCCGCGCGCGTCGGTTACAAGGACGGTGCCTACCTGCTCAACCCGACCGCGACTGAGCTCACCGAGTCGAAGCTGGACCTCGTGGTTGCCGGCACCGAAAAAGCCGTGCTGATGGTTGAGTCCCAGGCGGATGAGCTGTCCGACGAAGTGATGCTCGGCGCCGTGATGTTCGGCCACGAGCAGATGCAGGTCGCAATCAAAGCGATCAACGAACTCGTCGCCGAAGCGGGCGCCGAGAAGTGGGACTGGCAGGCGCCGGCGAAAGACGACGTGCTCGAACAGGCGGTTTCCGCTGTCGCCAAGGACCTGACCGACGCATACCAGATCACCGAGAAGCAGGCGCGTACGCAGCGCATCTCTGAACTACGCAAGGGATTGGTGCAGAAGCTCGTCACCGATGCCGGCGAAGAGATGCACTGGACCGAAGACAACGTGAAGGCCGCGTTCGGCGCACTCGAAAAGAAAATCGTGCGTAACCAGGTGCTCGATGGCAAGCCGCGCATCGACGGCCGCGACACGACGACCGTGCGCCCCGTCACCGTGAAGGCCGGCATTCTGCCGCGCGTCCACGGTTCAGCGTTGTTCACGCGTGGCGAGACGCAGGCGATTGTCGCGGTCACGCTCGGCACGACCCGCGACGCGCAGATCATCGACGCGATTGAGGGTACCTACCGCGAGCCGTTCATGCTGCATTACAACTTCCCGCCGTACTGCACCGGTGAGACCGGTATGGTCGGCGTGCCGAAGCGCCGCGAGATCGGCCACGGCAAGCTGGCAAAGCGCGGCATCATGGCTGTGATGCCGAAGATGGAAGATTTCCCGTATGTCATCCGCGTCGTTTCCGAGATCACGGAGTCGAACGGCTCGAGTTCGATGGCGTCGGTTTGCGGCACCAGCCTCGCGCTGATGGACGCCGGCGTGCCGGTGAAGTCGCCGGTTGCCGGCATCGCGATGGGCCTCGTGAAGGAAGGGGACCGCTTCGCGGTCATCTCCGACATCCTTGGCGACGAAGACCATCTCGGCGACATGGACTTCAAGGTCGCTGGAACGCAGAACGGCATCACCGCGCTGCAGATGGACATCAAGATTGATGGCATCACGCGCGAGATTATGCAAAAGGCGATGGCGCAGGCCGATGAAGGCCGCGCGACCATCCTGAAGGCGATGAATGGCGTGCTGGCGAAGCCGCGCGACCAGATGTCCGACTGGGCGCCGCGCATCATCACGATGAAGATCGACCCGGAGAAGATCCGCGACGTCATCGGCAAGGGCGGCTCCGTGATCCGTTCGATTACCGAGGAGACGGGCGCCACAATCGACATCAACGATGACGGCACGGTCACCATCGGCGCGGTCGAACGCGCTGCAGGCGATGCCGCGAAAGCACGCATCGAGCTGATCACCGCCGATGTGGAAGTCGGCCGCATCTACGACGGCAAGGTCGCCAAGCTGATGGATTTCGGCGCGTTCGTCACGATCCTGCCGGGCCGCGACGGCCTCGTACACATCTCGCAGATTTCCGAAGAGCGTGTCGAGAAGGTCAGCGACAAGCTGAGCGAGGGCGAGGCGGTGCGGGTTAAGGTTCTCGAAGTCGATCGCCAGGGCCGCATCCGTCTGTCAATCAAGGCAGTCGACGCCGCTTAACATTTCAATTTGATTGAACAAGGGGCCTTCGGGCCCCTTTTTTTATGTGCGGTTCCGTGCATGTCTACGGCGTAGCGCCGGAGATGACCCGATTGTTGCTAAGGGGTTGGCTGCGTACCGTGCAGGTATGAAAACCCCTACCGCATTCCGGGTGCTTCTCCCGATGCTCGCGCTGCTGGCCGTCCCGGCCGCCGCGGCGTCGTCTGCCCCAGAGCGCTTCATGGAAACACTATCGCAGTACTGTGGCGCCGCTTATGGTGGCCGCGTTTTATCCGAGGGCAGTGCGCAAGGCTTCACCGGCCGGACGCTGATTGTCCACCTCGCCGAATGCCACGCCGATGAAATCCGGATGCCGTTTCAGGTCAGCGATTACCGCAGCCACGCACTGATCGTTACGCGCACCGAAAACGGGCTGCGCCTCGCGCATGCGCACGAAGCCGCTGATGGTGCTCCGCAGACCCTGTCGAATTACGGCGGCGACAGCACGAACGGAACTGCGACCCGGCAGGAATTCCGCGTTGATGCGCATTCAATTGCGAAGCTCGAAGCAGAGGGGATCGCGCACGCAGCCGGAAATGTGTGGGCGTTGGAAGTGGTTGGAGGCTCAGTGCTGCGCTACGAGCTGGTGCGCGCAGAGGGGCCCGCGCTGGTCATTGAGTTCGACCTCGCAAACCCGGTCGACCTCGCCGAACCCGTGATTGCGTACCAGGCCAGGATGGATGGTGGCGAGCGGTTTGTCGCGAGCATCCTGGACTGAGCTACCGGTCCTCGACGGCGCGCAGCTCGGCGTCCGTCTGTCTGAGCCGCAGTGAGACCGCACGCGCGAGGCGCGAGAAAACCCGCACACCAAGCACCGAGTTCTCGTATACGTGCTCGTTGAAGTTCTTGCGTGACAGTACATAGAGTTCGCAATGCGATTGCGCAACCGCGTCCGCCGACCGGACACCCTTATCCAGGAAGTTCATCTCACCACAGAAGTTG
>JAIVGZ010000032.1 GCA_020201335.1 Natronospirales bacterium | reverse complement strand
ATCACACGGCGTATTCGCGGGTCGCTCTCAATTCGATGTCCGGCCACCGCTCCTCGGTGAGTTGCAGGTTCACACGCGTCGGCGCAATGTAAACCAGCGATTCCCCGTGGTCGAGCGCGAGGTTGTCGTGCGCCTTGTTGCGGAACTCCTCGAGTTGCTTCTCGTTATCCGCGTACACCCAGCGCGCAGTCGCGACCTGCACCGGCTCGAACAGGCAGTCGACGCCATACTCGTCCTTCAACCGGTAGGCGACGACGTCGAACTGAAGCACGCCGACCGCACCGAGGATCAGCTCGTTGCTGCGCAACGGCTTGAACAACTGCGTCGCGCCCTCCTCGCATAGCTGCGCAAGACCCTTCTGCAGCGCCTTCATGCGCAGCGGGTCCTTCAGCACCGCGCGGCGGAACAGCTCCGGCGCGAAGTTCGGGATGCCGGTGAATTGCAGCTTCTCGCCCTGCGTGAAGGTATCGCCTATCGAGATCGTGCCGTGATTGTGCAGGCCGATGATGTCGCCCGCCCACGCCTCGGTCGCCGCTTCGCGGTCGGACGCCATGAAGGTCAGCGCGTCGGCGACGCGGATTTCGCGTCCGATACGCGCATGGAAAACTTTCATCCCTTGCTGGTAGCGGCCAGAGCAGATGCGCAGGAACGCGATACGGTCGCGGTGCTGCGGGTCCATGTTCGCCTGTATCTTGAACACGAAGCCGGTCAACGATTCTTCGCCGGGGTGCACGACGCGGTCGGTCGTCGCCCGCGCACGCGGCGGCGGCGCCTGGTCGACGAACGAATCGAGCAACTCGCGCACGCCGAAATTATTGATTGCCGAGCCGAAGAACACCGGGGTCAGTTCGCCTGCGAGGTACGCGTCGAAGTCGAACGAGTGGCTTGCGCCACGCACCAGTTCGATCTCCTCGGCGTAGCGGTCGAAGTCGTCGCCGAGCACCGCGCGCGCCTCCGGGCTGTCGAGCTTCTCGATCACGCGGCTGGTGCCGAGCCGCCCGCCCTTCTGTGGCGCGTACAGGCATACCTCGTCCCGGTGCAGGTGGTAAACGCCTTTCAACGCACGGCCCATACCGATCGGCCAGGTCACTGGCGCGCAGCGGATGCCAAGCACCCGCTCGACCTCATCGAGGAGCTCCATCGGCTCACGACCCTCGCGGTCGAGCTTGTTGATGAAGGTGTAGATCGGCGTGTCGCGCATCCGACACACTTCCATCA
>JAIVGZ010000011.1 GCA_020201335.1 Natronospirales bacterium | reverse complement strand
GGCTCCGGTGCCGATTGGGTCCAGAAGACGCTCGAGCTCGCGCAGCTGCGCGACTGGTACGAGGTCAATAAATCGGGTACCGGTGACGATGCCGTGCAGCAGATGCGCATCTCCGTGCCGGGTGCGTTCGTACGTGCGGAGTTTGATACCGACAGTTGGCTCGCATCGGGCTACGACGACGCATTTCCTGCACTCGTCACCTCGAACCGCGTGTGGCTACCGCCGACGGGACCCGCGGACAGCCGCAAACGCGTGGTCGCGCGCTACGCCGCTACCGACTCATTGCACATCGCTGGCCATCTCTGGCCGGAAAACCGGGAGCGCCTGCCTGGGGCCGTGTTCGCGTACGAGGAGCGGGTCGGCCGCGGCCGCGTGATCCTGTTCGCCGAGGATCCGAATTTCCGCGGTTACTGGCGCGGCGCAGACCGCCTGTTTCTGAACGCGGTATTGCTGGCACCGAGTGCGCCGTGAGGCGTATCCTTTGAAATCCACCCTGAACACGGGGGACACGCCCATGAAAACCAACTTATTGCTGTCCGGAATCGCCGCCTGCTGCCTGTTCGCGGCCGGATGCGGCGACGCCGACCGAACCGCCGGGAGCGGCACCCCACCGCCCGAAGAACGCGCGGCGGCCGCACCCGACCTTGCCACCCTGCTCGACCAGGCAATCGCCGGCGAGCACCGCAGCGAAGGCAACCGAGCGCGCGACCGCTTCCGCAACCCGAAGGAAACGCTGACCTTCTTCGGGCTGCAGCCGCAGATGACCGTAATCGAGCTCTACCCGGGCAGCGGCTGGTACACGGAAGTGCTTGCGCCGGTGTTGCGCGAGCGCGGCACGCTGATTGCCGCGCAGTTCGACCCGGCGTTTCCGCCGTCATACCGGGCGCGCGTCGTCACCTCCTTCCGCGCAAGGCTCGAATCCGAACCGGCATTCGCGAACGTCCGGATGATCATCATTCCGGAGGCGCCGGAAACCTCGCTCGGCGAGGACGGAACGGCGGATATGGTGCTCACCTTCCGAAACCTCCATACATGGACCAACGCTGGCGAGCTTGAGACGATGTTCGCGGCCGTCGGCCGTGTGTTGAAGCCCGGCGGCGTGTTCGGCGTCGTGCAACACCGTGCAAACGAAGGCGTCGACCCGGTCGAGAGCGCGCATACCGGCTATCTTCCTGAGTCGTTCGTGATTGAGAAGGCACGCGAAGCGGGCCTGGAGCTCGACGCGCGCTCGGACATCAACGCGAACCCGGCGGACACAAAGAACTACACCGTCGGGGTCTGGGCGCTACCGCCGTCGCTGCGCGGCGACCTCGACATGCGGGCCGAACGCGAAGCGATCGGTGAAAGCGACCGCATGACGCTGCGGTTCGTAAAGCGCTAGCGACCGACCAGCCGAGCCCAGAGCGTCCGCCGCCCCGGGGCGTAAGTCGTGCCACCCTCCTTGCGCGTCACGTGCGCGAGGAAGGTACCGCTCGGTCGAGGATTTCCCCGAACACACCGGTCAGTACACGCTTCGCCTCGGCGAATCTCTCCGACCCCGTTGCGGCGTCGGGTCGGCCCTCATCCATGTACACGCGCTGGACCATCTCGATTTGCAACGCGTCGACGCCATCCAGCCCGCCGTAATTCTGGGTGATGAAACCGCCCTTGTATGGATCGTTACGCACCACGCTGAAGCCTTGATCCACATACGCGCGCTCCACTGCGTCGATCAGCGCGTCGCTGCACGATGCCCCGTCACGGTTGCCCAGATAAATATCGTGCTCTAACGCTCCGTGGATGCTGTTCTCGGCCGACGCAACGCTGTGCAAGTCGAACAGCACGACCCGCCCGAAGCGTTCGATGAGGTTTCCGATGCGTGCGCTGAGCTGTTCGTGGTACGGGCGGTGCCACTGCGCAATCCACTCGTCGGATTCACGCGGCGATGGCGGGTCCGCCCAGACCGTGTCGCCCCAGAAAGTCTGCAGCGGGATGACGCCGGTCTCCACACGGCCGGGGTACAGCGCCATAGGCGTAGCGGACCGGTTCAGGTCGCCAGCGAAGCGCGACACCGTCGCATGCAGCACGGGCACGCCGAGCGAAGGCAGGAAGTCGTATAGCTCATGCAGGTGCCAGTCGGTCATCGGTAGCGCACGCATCGCGTCTGATGACAGCCTCGCGCGGACCGTGTCGGGCAGCCAGGTCCCTGTGTGCGGGATGCTGGCGATAACGCCGCGGGTCGGCCGCGCGGCCAGCCATGCGTAGGGTTTCATCGAGCGAGCTCCTGCAAAGCGCCGGCGAAGTCTACGGAAATCCGCTCGCCGTCCCGGTGGCGGCCCGCTTGCACCACGCGGTCGCCGCCGACAAACACCGCGTCGATGTCATGACGGGAACCGCCAGTGACCCAGGCGTCGAGCCAGCGCTCCGGTGGCAGCCCGCGCCACGGTGATGCGTCGGCGGACAGCACGACGAGATCAGCGTGGCACCCCGCCTCGAGCCGGCCAACCGGGAAGCCGGTTGCCTGCGTGCCACCGGCTGCAGCTGCGCGCCACAGCGGAAGACCAATGCCGTTTTCATCAGCGAGGCGCGCGCGGCGGCGGTCGCGCAGGCGCTGGCCGTACTCGAGCCAACGCAGTTCTTCGACCGCGTCGATGCGCCCGTTGCTATCCGACCCGATTGCCCACGCGCCGCCCGCAGCGTGGTGCGCAGCGGCTGCGAACAGCCCGTCGCCGAGGTACGCCTCGGTCAGCGGACACAGCGCCACGCACGCGCCGGACGCCAGAATCCGCGTGCGCTCGCCCTCGTCGGCATGGGTCGCATGCACGAGGGTCCACTGGGCGTTGAGGTCGAGAGAGTCGGCGAGCAATTCAATTGGCCGCGCGCCGTGGGACTCCATACATTGCTGCACTTCCGCCTCTTGCTCGCTGATGTGGATGTGCAATGGATTGTGGGAGCGAGTCTGTGACTCGCGAAGAATCTCACGCAGGTGCTCGAGCGGCACCGCGCGCAATGAATGCGGCGCGAAACCTTTGTGTGGGTGGTCGAGCGAATCGACGAATGCGAGGTACGCGTCGACGGATGCGTGCACGAAGCGCCGTTGCCCCGGCCCCGCTGGCTTGCCGAAACCGCCGGCGTGGTAGTACACCGGCAGCAGCCTGAGCCGGATGCCGGTGTCGCGCGCGGCCGCGATTACCGCGTCGGCCATCGCGGTCGTCGCGCTGCCGTCCGGCAGGTGGTGCAGGTAGTGGAACTCTGCAACCGATGTAAAGCCGGCGGCCAGCATCTCTACGTACGCCTGGGCGGCGATCGCATACAACTGTTCGGGTGTCACGCGCGCGGCGAGCGAATACATCGCATCGCGCCAACTCCAGAACGAATCGTCGCCGGCGCGCCGCTCACCACGCCCAGCGAGCGCACGCTGGAACGCGTGGCTGTGTGCATTCGGCATGCCTGGCAGCGCCAAGTCGCCATCGTATGGGGGCCCACCGTGACCTACCGAGGCGATGAGCCCAGCCTCGTCTATCCCGAACACACAGTCCGCGACGATGCCGTCGGGGGTCAAGGCATGCTTAAATGTCAGCTTGCGCATCGCGCCCTATCTTACAGAACGACGCCTTGTACGACCTATTGATTCACAACGCGCGCATCCACGACCCGGCGACCGGGCTTCCGGCCCTCGCGGCGCCGACCATCGCCGTGCACGACGGCTCGATCGCAGCGGTCGGCTGCGATGCGTCTGCAGCCGCGCGCCGCCGTGTCGACGCCGGCGGCCGCGTGCTATTGCCTGGCTTCATTGATTGCCATACCCATGCGGTCTACGCGGGCGACCGGATGGCCGAGCACACGCAGCGTCTGGCCGGCGTCCCGTACGCTGAGATTGCGCGCGCTGGCGGCGGGATCATGAATACCGTGCGCGCGGTCCGGGCCGCGACGCACGACCAACTCGTCGCCGCATCGCTCCCGCGCGTGCGCGCACTCGCTGCTGAAGGCGTTACAACGCTCGAGGTCAAAAGCGGCTACGGTCTTGACCACGACAACGAACTGAAAATGCTGCGTGCGATCCGTGACATCGGTGAGCGCGTGCCGCTGACCATCGTTCCGACTTTTCTTGGCGCGCACACGGTGCCGCCGAAAACAGACCGTGCAGCATACCTCGACACACTGATCGAGCGTACGCTACCGGTGGTCGCCGCAGAGCGGCTCGCAGCCGCCGTCGACATCTACGTCGAGGGTATCGCCTTCACCGCCGACGAGATGGAACGCTTGTTCGCCGCGGCGGCAGCACACGGCCTCGGCGTGAAGGTCCATGCCGAGCAGCTGTCGGATATCGGCGCAACACGTCGCGCCGCTGCTTTCCGACCGCTCTCCGCCGACCACCTCGAATGGATTGACGCGGACGGTGTCCGTGCACTCGCCGGCTGCGGCGCGATTGCGGTCCTGCTACCGGGCGCCTGGTATTGCCTGCAGGACACGCGCAAGCCACCCGTCGCACTGCTGCGCGAACACGGCGTCCCGCTCGCTGTTGCGACCGACCTCAACCCGGGCACCTCGCCGGTCGCTAGCCTGCTGGCTGCGATGCACCTTGCCGCGCATGCGTTCGGCCTTACACCGAACGAGGTGCTGCGCGGCGTCACCGTGAACGCGGCGCGCGCACTCGGCCTAAGCGACCGCGGCACGCTCGCACAGGGGCAACGCGCTGACTTATGCCTGTGGGATATACCCGCACCCGAATTCCTGCTGTACCAGCTCGGCGGCATCGCACCACCGCGCACCTTCATAAACGGGGTCGAAACATGAATATTGACGGCGAATCACTGACACTCGATGCGCTGGCGGCTTTCGAAAGCGAGCGGCCGCGACCGGTGCTGGCCCCAGCGGCACGGGCGCGGATGTCGGCGTCGTGCGCGGCGGTCGCGCGCGCAGTCAGTGAGGGGCGCGTCGCGTATGGAATCACGACAGGCTTCGGTGCGTTCGCGCGCAAGCGAATCAGCGCCGACCAGGTCATCGCACTGCAGTACAACCTGGTGCGATCGCACGCCTGCGGCATCGGCGCCCCGCTCGCCGCGCCACTGGTACGCCGCCTAATCTTGCTGAAGGCGAACAGCCTCGCGGTCGGTGCATCAGGCATACGCCCGGAAATCGTCGACGCACTCCTCGCGCTTGTCGCCAACGACGTGCTGCCGCGCATTCCGGAGCGCGGGTCCGTCGGCGCATCCGGCGACCTGGCTCCGCTCGCACACCTTGCGCTTGCGCTGATTGGTGAAGGTGAAGCGGACCACCGCGGCGAGGTGCTCGAAGGCGCGGCGGTCATGCGGGCAGCCGGCCTGGAACCGGTGGAGCTGCAGGCGAAGGAAGGCCTCGCATTGTTGAACGGCACGCAGCTGTCGACCGCGCTGGCCATCGAGGGTTGGTTGCGTGCGCGCAGGCTGCTGGGCGTGTCGTTGCTCGCTGGTGCATTCTGCGTCGAGGCGCTCGCCGGGAGTTACGCGCCTTTCGACGCCCGCATCCACGCAGCGCGCCGCTTACGGGGGCAGCAGGCAGTGGCCGCAGGGATGCGGTCTCTGCTCACCGGCTCGCCAATCCATGACAGCCATGCAGGTTGTGACCGTGTGCAGGACCCTTATGCGTTGCGCTGCATGCCGCAGGTGTTCGGTGCTGTCCATGACACGCTCGCACACGCGGGCAGCGTACTCGAGCTCGAAGCAAACGGCGTGTCCGACAACCCGCTGGTGTTTGGCGACGAGGTGCTTTCAGGCGGAAACTTCCACGCGGAACCGCTGGCCTTCGTCAGCGACTTCATGGCGATCGCACTCACCGAGCTCGGCAACATCAGCGAGCGCCGGTCCGACCTACTGACGCGGCAGGTGAACCCGCGGCTCGAGCTGTTCCTGACCATGGAGCCCGGCCTCGAGTCGGGGTTCATGCTCGCGCAGGTGAGCGCCGCAGCGCTCGCATCCGAAAACAAGACGCTTGCGCACCCCGCGTCGGTGGACACCATACCGACATCCGCCGGGCAAGAGGACCACGTGTCGATGGCGCCCTGGGCCGGGTTGAAGCTGTTGCGCATCAGCGAAAATCTCGCGCACATTGTCGCAATCGAATTGCTTGCGTCGGCGGTCGCAATCGACCGGATGAGGCCGCTCGCAACCACGGCGCCGCTCGAGGCGCTGCATGCACGGATCCGCGAACACATCGAACCACACGAGCACGACCGGCGACTGGACCGCGACATCGCCGCGATGGCTGCGCTCGTACTCGACGGCGGATTCGACAACCTGCTCCCGGACACCCCCATAGTGTGGTGACGCTGCCGGTCGTCGTATTGCTTGCCGCACTCGACCCCGGCGCAACCATCGTCGTGACAACCACTCGCGGCGAACGACCGCTGCGTGACCAGGCCGGGAATACCGCAGTCATCGCCGGCAACGACATCGGCCTGATCGCTTCGACGCACCCATCTGAGATTTTCGGTCGCGCACCCGGCGCGTGGGTCACCCAGGGCAGCAGTCAGGAGCACCTTACGGCCATCCGGTCGCCGGTGCTGACCGGCCCCGGCGCGTGCGGCGCATTCCTGTTTCTGGAAGACGGGCTGGCAACGCGCGCGGCGGGCTTCTGCAACGTGAACGGGCTCTTTGAACTGAATGCTGAGCAGGCGCAGACGATCGAGGTTGTGCGCGGCCCCGGCAGCGCTTTCTATGGCTCGAATGCACTGCATGGCATGTTCAACGTCGTGATGCCGCGGCCCAGGGACCCCAATAGGTATGCGCGGGTCGACACCGGGCCGAACGCGTACGCCCGCTTGGCGGCCGGCCTCGGCGACGGCCGACGCTGGCGCGTCGATGCGAACGCCGCGCACGACGGTGGCTGGCGGGACGCGGCCGGTTACACCCAGTTCAAGTTGAACGCAGCCGTGCGCCAGGACGCGATCGACTGGTCGTTCGCGGCCACAGGGCTGCGGCAGGACACCGCCGCCTTCATCCTCGGC
Source organism: Natronospirales bacterium (assembly GCA_020201335.1). Classification (GTDB taxonomy): domain Bacteria; phylum Pseudomonadota; class Gammaproteobacteria; order Natronospirales; family JAIVGZ01; genus JAIVGZ01. Next base: position 20,750 of record JAIVGZ010000011.1, on the reverse strand, counting down.
GCGGACGCGTACCGCGACCTTAGCGCTGCGCGCGGAAACCCAAGCCCCGATGCGTTCCGGCACGCGCAGAACCAGCGTTTGAGCGCACGCTGGACGGGTGACGCACACGGATGGCGCCTATCGGTACGCCCGTACGCGCGGCATGCGCGCATGCGATTCCTGCAGCATTTTGCGCCGGGCGAACCGGAAGAGATGAACGGACACGCAAGTGGTGGCCTGCAGCTCCTGGCGCGACGGGACGGTGAGCGCGCTCTTTGGGTGTTGGGCAGTGACATTGAACTCACCCGCGGCTTCGTCGAGCAGGTCCAGCGAGAGCCGTTGACGGACGCATCGCCGTTCCTCAACGCAACGCGGCCGGCAGGGGTGCACTACGATTTCACGGTCCGCGCCACAACTGCGGCGTTGTTCGCGCATACCGAGCAAGCGTTGGCCGGCGCGTACCGGTGGACCGCTGGCGCGCGCATCGAATACACGGGGTACCACTACGACAACCACGCCGCGGACGGCAACCTGCGCGACGACGGCACTGTATGCCCGATGGGCGGCTGCCACTACAACCGGCCGGCCGACCGCACCGACCGGTTCACCACTTTCACACCGAAACTCGGCCTCGTGCGCCCGTTCGGTGCATCGTCGACCGCGTACTTGTCAGCGACCCGCGGATTCCGCGCGCCACAGGTCAATGAACTTTACCGGCTGCAGCGCGGGCAGGACGTCGCCGATCTCGATGTCGAGCGCCTCGATTCACTGGAGCTCGGTATGCGCGGGACCGTCGGCAGTACGCAGTACGATGTCGCTGCGTTTGCGATGCGAAAGCGCGGCGTCGTGTTCCAGGATTCGGCGGGGTTCGCGGTCAGCGACGGTCGCACGCGCCACGCTGGCGTCGAGTTGATGTTGGTGCAACCGCTAGGCGCAGCGTTCGAGCTCGCGCTCAATGGCACACTCGCGCGGCACACCTACGCGTTCGACCGTACGCTTGCCGGCGGCGACACGATCCGTTCCGGTGACGACGTCGACACGGCGCCGCGGCACATGGGCAGCGTGCGGCTAGCGTGGAATCCCCGGGAGGCGCAACGGGTCGAGCTCGAATGGTCGCGCATTGGCGCACACTGGCTCGACGCCGCGAACGCGCACAGCTACCCCGGCCATTCGCTGCTGCACCTGCGAGGGTCGCACCGGGTCGCACCGGCGCTGCGCATCGGCTGGCGCGTGACGAACCTCACCGACCGCCGCTATGCGGAGCGCGCGGACTTCGCGTTCGGTGATTACCGTTATTTTCCGGGGCCGCCGAGGAGCGTGTACCTGACCCTTCAAGTGGAATTGTAGGTCTGTCACAAGAGTCATGCCGAGGTGCATGTAGAAATGTAGGAGCGGCCCTCTGGCCGCGATGGCACAACCTGTCTAAGTGATCGCGGATCGCAGATCCGCTCCCACGAGCGGTCAGGGAACCATCGGGAGGTCGAGCCCCCGCTCCCGCGCGACTTCAAGCGCGCGCTCGTAGCCGGCGTCCGCGTGCCGCATCACGCCCGTACCCGGGTCGTTGACCAGGACCCGCTCTAGCGCGCGTTCTGCGCGTTCCGAACCATCAGCGACGATGACGACGCCCGCGTGCAGCGAGTAGCCGATGCCGACGCCGCCACCATGGTGGAAGCTGACCCAGCTCGCGCCGCTGGCGGTGTTCAACAGCGCGTTCAGGATCGGCCAGTCGGCAACCGCGTCGGACCCGTCCTGCATACCCTCCGTTTCGCGGTTTGGTGACGCAACGGAGCCCGAATCGAGGTGGTCACGCCCAATCACAATGGGTGCCTTCAGTTCGCCGTCGCGGACCATCTGGTTGAACGCGAGCCCGAGTACATGCCGCTCCTTGTAACCAAGCCAGCAAATGCGCGCGGGCAGCCCCTGAAATTGGATGCGCTCCCGCGCCGCGTCCAGCCAGCGGTGCAACCCCAGCTTATCGGGGAACAACTCCCGCGCCTTCGCGTCCGTGCGGTAGATGTCTTCCGGGTCGCCGGACAACGCGACCCAGCGGAACGGACCGACCCCCTCGCAGAACAGCGGTCGAATGTACAAGGGCACGAAACCCTGAAAGTCGAACGCATCGGTGACGCCTGCGTCCTGCGCCATCGCCCGAATGTTGTTTCCGTAGTCGAATGTCGGAATCCCGGCACGGTGGAAACCGAGCATCGCGCGCACCTGGCGCGCCATCGACTCTTTGGAAATCCGCACATACTCGTGGGCGTCGCGAGCGCGTAGCTCCGCTGCACGCTCCAGCGTGTAGCCAATGGGGATATATCCGTTCAATGGGTCGTGCGCCGAAGTCTGGTCAGTGACGAGGTCCGGCCGTTCACCGCGTTCGAGAAGTTGCTCGAACACTTCGGCGGCGTTACCAAGCAGGCCAACCGATACCGCGTCGCCGCGCTTGCAGGCGTCGTGTACGACTTTGAGCGCTTCGTCGAGCGTGTCGGCGCGCTGGTCGAGGTAACCGGTCTCGAGCCGTTTTTCGATACGACTTGCATCGACCTCGACGCAGAGGCTCGAGAGTCCGGCAATCGCGGCAGCGAGCGGTTGTGCGCCGCCCATGCCACCCAGCCCGCCGGTCAGCAACCAGCGACCAGCGGCGACGCCTTCATAGTGTTGCCGAACAGCTTCGGCGAAAGTCTCGTAGGTGCCCTGGACGATGCCTTGCGAACCGATGTAAATCCACGAGCCCGCGGTCATCTGGCCGTACATCATCAGGCCCTTCCGGTCGAGTTCGAAGAAGTGGTCCCAGGTTGCCCACTTGCCGACCAGGTTCGAGTTGGCAATCAGCACGCGCGGTGCATCGGCGTGCGTGCGGAACACGCCGACTGGCTTTCCTGATTGGATGAGTAGCGTTTCGTCGTCAGCGAGGCGCCGCAGCGTCGCGACGATTGCGTCGAAGCTTTCCCAGTCTCGCGCCGCACGGCCGATGCCGCCGTACACGACGAGCTCTTCCGGGCGTTCGGCGACAGCAGGGTCGAGGTTGTTGTGCAGCATGCGCAGCGCGGCTTCCTGCACCCAGCCCTTACAGCTGAGCGCAGCGCCGACGGGCGCGTGTAGCGTCGTATTGCGGGTGCGCGTCGTCATCGGCGGCAATTATACCGCCGCTGACGGGCGCTACCGGATCAGCCGCCGCCGCAGGCGCCTGCGACGCCGCCGGCATCACAACGGTGGATCTGCTGCTCCATGATTGACTTGTCCATCGTGTGCCCTGGGCTACGGCAGTTCCGGATACGGGAGCCTACGACCGCCCGCGAGCAGATGTCGCGCGTTTCTTCTTCGGTGGCGGCGACATCGTTGGAAGTGCTCGCGCAACCCGCCGAGAACGCGGCGGCAACCAGCAAAGCGGAAAGCAGTGGTTTCGTAATCATAAGCTCCTCATTTTCAGGTCATTGTTTTTATAGGGTTTTTCCTCGGCTCTACTGCTTGGGAGACGAGGCTGGGTCCAATACTACGACGAGTTTAGTAGAATGGCAATACGAAGGGCATCGTTGACTTGGCGCTGACCGTCACAGATGATTGGAGCATGAAGAACACGAACCTGCCGAAGCGCCCGACCGAGGCCGAACTCGCGATCCTCAACATCCTGTGGCAACGCGGGCCGTGCACTGTTCGCGACGTCCACGACGAGATGTCCACACGCGGGCGCATCGGCTACACGACGATTCTGAAGCTGCTCCAGATCATGCATGAGAAAGGCATCGTGTTGCGCGACGAGTCGGAACGGGCGCATGTTTACCGCCCGAAGCGCACGCAGGAACAGACACGCGGCCAGCTCGTGCGCGACCTCGTCAACCGCGCGTTCGACGGCTCGGCGTCCCAATTGATGATGAGCCTGCTCGGCACCGGCAAGGTCGCATCGCCGGCGGAGCTCGCGAGCATCCGGCAGATGCTCGATGAAGTCGACGACGGCGGAGCCCAGCCATGAACGCGGCCGAATTCCTTGCGCAACAGCCGGTAATCCACAGCATCGGCTGGACGCTGATTCATTTCCTCTGGCAGGGCGCGGCGCTGGCGGGCCTCTTCGCGGTCGTCATGCATGCGCTGCGCAACCGTTCCGCGAACGCGCGCTACCTCGTGGGCGTCACCACGCTCCTTTTGATGGCGGTCGCGCCAGTCGTCACCCTGTTACTCGTGCAGGGCGCCCAGCCTTGGCTGGTCGCGCCCGCCGACCTGTCTGCTGGCTGGTCGTTCGGGGCTGTTGCCGACGCGGCCGACTCAGGTTTTGCTGCGACATCGGCCGCAGTGATGCCGTGGCTCGTGGTTGCATGGTTCGCAGGCGTGCTGGCCCTCGCGGTGCGCCTCTGCGCCGGCTGGTGGCGGATCCAGGGCCTGCGGCACAACGGCGTGCGGCCCGCGCCGTCGTGGGTGGCGGAAATGGTCGCGCGCGTGGCCGTCGAGCTGCGCGTACCCGTGCAGGTACAGGTGTTGATGTCGGTACTGATCGACGCGCCGACCGTGATCGGCTGGCTGCGCCCGGTAATCCTGTTGCCAGCCAGCGTCGTGACCGGCCTCTCTCCGCAACAGCTGGAGATGGTCATCGCGCACGAACTCGGCCACGTTCGCCGCTTCGACTACCTCGTCAACTTGATCCAGGTGATGATTGGCACGCTGCTCTTTTATCACCCGGCGGTTGCGTGGGTGTCGGATCGGGTGCGAATCGAGCGGGAGAACTGCTGCGACGACATCGTGATCGCACGCACCACCAATCCTGTTGCTTACGCGCGCGCACTGGCGGCGCTGGAGGCCGGTCGCGGCGACCGTGTGGCCGGCCTCGCAATGGCCGCCACGGGGGGTAGCCTGCTGGGCCGTATCCGGCGGATGGCGCCCGAGCTTTCACTCGCCGCGTTGCGTGACGCGAGTATCGACGACCCCGACTTTGCGCCTATAGAAATTACCGACCGCGGCCTCGATAGGGATATGCAGCGTGCCGCGGCGACCATCCATGCGCCGATGCGCATGCCCGCACCGGAAATACGCGTTGCCGCGAAGCTCGCCCTGCCCGTGGCGCCGCGCCCGGCAACAACACCCGTTGCGGACACCCCGCCGAAGCCGGATGCCGAGATCGAGTCGGCGGCGGACCCGGAAACCGCCCCGGGCGATACCGCGTCGAACGGCAACACGGTGATGCCGCAAGTGGGACTCATCGTGCGCCGGCTGCCCGAAGCAGTGCACACGCCTGCGCCCGAATACCCGATCACCGCAGCGCGACGCGGAATTGCGGGAGCCGTTACCGCGTCTTACATGGTCATGGCCGACGGCTCAGTCGCAGAAATCGAGATTCTCGGTGAGGTCGGTGGCGACATCTTCGGCGAAGAGGTCGCCCGCACGCTGTCCAGTTGGCGTTTCCAACCGCCGGCCGACGGCTACGCAGTCGGCGCGGTGCAGACCTTCCGCTTCAATCCAAACGACCAGGAAACCGCCGCACGCGAGTGCGCAGTCACCGGCTCGCGGCTGTGCCGTCAGCGCCGCGCGTGGGTCACGGCCGACCAACGCCAAAACCTGACCGTCATCAGTGGCAATGTATCGAGCAGCGCCACGCGCTCGACGATGATCGTTCCGTAAGGATTTAAGCCAGCCAGCACCGGGCGTTGCGGAACATCCGCAGCCATGGTCCGTCCGGCCCCCAGTCAGTCGGGTGCCATGAATGCTGGACCGTCAGGAATACGCGTTCGGGGTGCGGCATCAGGATCGTCACCCGGCCATCTTCGTTGCAGAGCCCCGTGATGCCACCGGGCGAGCCATTCGGGTTTGCCGGGTAGGTTTCGGCGCGCTCACCATCGCCCGAAACGAACCGGAGCGATACTTGGCCGTACTCTTCAAGGCGCGCAGCGTCGCCGTCGGATGCGAACTGCGCACGGCCTTCACCATGCGCGACCGCAATCGGCAACCGTGCGCCAGCCATCCCGTCGAAGAATAAAGAGCGCCCGGCCTGGACTTCGACCAGCGACAGCCGCGCCTCGAACTGCTCGGAACGATTACGCAGGAACTTCGGCCAGGCTGCAGCGCCCGGTACCAAATCCTGCAAGCCCGACAGCATCTGGCACCCGTTGCAGACCCCGAGCGCGAAGCGGCCTGTATCCGACAGGAACGCTGCGAACGCGTCGTGTAGCGCGGGGTTGAACTGGATCGCCTTTGCCCAGCCGGCCCCGGCCCCGAGCACGTCGCCGTATGAGAAGCCACCGCAAGCGACGAATCCGTGGAAATCGGACAGCGATGCGCGGCCCGCTGCAAGGTCGCTCATGTGCACGTCGATTGCGGCGAACCCGGCGTGGTCGAAGGCTGCCGCCATCTCAATCTGGCCGTTGGTGCCCTGCTCGCGCAGCACCGCGACTCGGGGGCGCGCCCCACGCGCCACGAATGGCGCAGCGACATCGTCGGCGGGGTCGAAAGTCATGTGCGGCGCAAGCCCGGCGTCCGCGGTGTCATCGATCGTCGCGTACTCCTGGTCCGCGCAATCGGGGTTGTCCCGCAGCCGCTGGACTGCGTGACTGGTTTCCGTCCAGGCGCGCTGCAGTGCGACCCGGCCCGCGTCGACGAGCGGTCGACCGGCAAACTGCACGCGCACGCGGTCGTCGGCTGACGGCGTACCGATTACGTGGCTGTGCCGGCCGAGGCCGGCTTCTCGGAGAACCTGCATCACGGTGTCGGTATCGCAATGCCGAACCTGCAACACGACCCCAAGTTCCTCGCTGAACAACGCGGTTAACGGGTCGTCCCCTAGGTCGTCGAGCAGTGCGTGCACACCGGTATGACCGGCGAACGCCATCTCGCACAGCGTCGCGAACAGGCCACCGTCGGATCGGTCGTGATACGCGAGCAGCAGCCGGTCGTCACGCAGCACCTTAAGTGCGTCGGCCAGCGAGACGATAGACCGCGGGTCATCGAGGTCCGGGGTATGGTGTCCAATCTGGCCGTATACCTGCGCGAGTATCGAGCCACCCATCCGATTACGGCCCTTACCGAGGTCCACGAGCACGAGGTCGGTATCACCGCAGTCGGTACGCAACTGCGGCGTCAGCGTACGCCGCACATCGGCGACGGGTGCGAACGCGGAGACGATCAACGACACTGGCGCCGATACTTCACGCTGCTCGCCGCCCTCGTCCCACACTGTCCGCATCGATAACGAATCCTTGCCGACGGGTATGGCAATGCCAAGCGCCGGGCATAGTTCCATGCCCACCGCGCGCACCGTCTCATACAGTGCAGCGTCGTCGCCGGGGTGACCCGCGGCCGCCATCCAGTTCGCCGACAGGCGCACGTCGGACAGCACCCGCACGTCGGCGGCGAGCAGGTTCGTCAGCGCTTCGCCTACCGCGAGCCGCCCCGATGCCGGCGCATCGAGAACGGCGACGGGCGTGCGCTCCCCCATTGCCATGGCTTCTCCGCGGTACGAGTCGAAAGACGCAATGGTCACCGCGCAGTCGGCGACCGGGACCTGCCACGGACCAACCATTTGGTCCCGATGCACGACGCCGCCAATCGTGCGGTCTCCGATTGTGATCAGGAACGCCTTCGATGCGACCGCCGGGTGCCGCAGCACGCGCACCGCGGCCTCGTCGAACTCGATGCCGGCGACATCCAGCTCCGGCTTGTGGAAGCTCGCGTGGTGCACGTCGCGCACCATCTTCGGCGGCTTGCCCAAGAGCACTTCGAGCGGCATATCCACCGGCCGATTCTTGAACACTTCGTCGGTGACCACGAGGTTCCCGCTGTCGTCCGCGTGCCCGACAAGCGCCCATGGGCAACGCTCCCGCTCACAGAGCGCCGCGAAGTCATCGGTGCGCGCGGGGTCGATTGCGAGTACATAGCGCTCCTGCGCCTCGTTTGACCACACACCCATCGGGCTCATGCCCGGTTCGTCGTTCGGGATGCGGCGTAGCTCGATCAAACCGCCCTTGCCGTCGGCGTGGATGATTTCAGGAATCGCGTTGGAAAGCCCACCCGCGCCGACATCGTGGACCGACAGAATCGGGTTCGCATCACCCTGCGCCCAGCACCGGTCGATCACTTCTTGCGCGCGCCGTTGCATTTCCGGGTTGCCGCGTTGCACCGACGCAAAGTCGAGGTCCTCGCTCGATGCACCGCTCGCCATTGAAGATGCGGCGCCACCACCCAGCCCGATCAACATTGCAGGCCCGCCGAGCACGATAATCGGCGCACCGCTGATGACCGCCGCTTTCGTGACGTGCGCGGCACGGATGTTTCCCATGCCGCCGGCGATCATGATTGGCTTGTGGTAACCGCGGATCTCGTCGCCACGCGGCCCCGGCACGCGCTGCTCAAAGGTACGGAAGTAACCGGCGAGGTTCGGGCGTCCGAACTCGTTGTTGAACGCGGCGGCTCCGATTGGGCCGTCGACCATGATTTCAAGTGCCGACGCGATTCGACCCGGCTTCCCGAAGTCGGCCTCCCACGGGCGTTCCAGGCCGGGCACGCGCAGGTTGGACACCGTGAAGCCGGTGAGACCGGCTTTCGCGCGCGCGCCGCGCCCCGTCGCAGCCTCGTCGCGTATCTCGCCGCCGGCACCCGTCGCCGCGCCCGCGAATGGGGAGATTGCGGTCGGGTGGTTGTGCGTCTCGACCTTCATCAGCACGTGCACCGGCTCTTCGTGGTAGCGGTAGACCCCATCTCCGGCGTCCGGGAAGAACCGACCGGCGGTCGCACCGGCGACGACCGCCGAATTGTCGCTGTACGCGGAAAGCACGCCGGCCGGGCTGACAGCGTGCGTGTTCCGGATCATCTGGAACATCGTTAGCTCCTGCGGCCGGCCATCGATTACCCAGTCCGCATTGAAGATCTTGTGCCTGCAATGCTCCGAGTTCGCCTGCGCGAACATCATCAGCTCGACATCGGTTGGATTGCGGTTGAGGCGCGTGAAGTTCTCGACCAGGTAATCGATCTCATCAGCGGAAAGCGCGAGTCCGAGCTCACGGTCCGCTGTCTCAAGTGCAGCGCGTCCATGCGCCAGCAGGTCGATGGTCGCCAGAGGCGTCGGCGCGTGCCGCTCGAATAACCGGGAGAATGCAGCGGGGTCAGTGACCGCGGTCTCCGTCATGCGGTCGTGCAACAGCGGGACGACGCGCGGCATCACGTCGGCGGGCGCGCCCGCGAACGCGACCCGGTACTCGATGCCGCGCTCGATGCGGCGAACTTGCGTCAGCCCGCAGACGTGTGCGATGTCGGATGCCTTGGTCGACCACGGGGAGATTGTGCCGAAGCGTGGAACCACAACGCAGTCTGCGGTCGAGTCGTCAGCGACAGCTGGTTCGCCGTCGGCGAGGAGCTTTGCGAGCAATACGCGGGCGGGAGGAGATAGTTCGCCGTCGACATCCACGAAGTGGACAAAGCGTGCAACGACGGAGCCGACTTCCGGCGCCACGGTCCGTATCCGCGCCACCAACTTTTCGATGCGGAATTCGGAGAGCGCGGGACCACCTGGAAGCCTCAGCATGCGCGAATTCTACGCTTCAGGCGACCTCGCGCCAATCCAGACCGCGGGACTGGTGCGCGGTGCCAACCCAGTCGCCGGCACATCCGAGTACCTCTGCCAGTGCGGCGCGCGCCAACTCCGGCGTGTTGTTCTTCTCGCTGATGTGCGCGCACACCACATGCTGCAGGCGCGAGCAGTCGACGCTTCGCAACAGGTCGGCCGCCTGGCCATTGTTCAGGTGGCCGTAGCGGCCGGCAACGCGCTTCTTCAGGCGGTTGTTGTACGGCCCGTTCTGCAGCATCGTGAGGTCGTGGTTGCACTCGAGCAAGATCGCGTCGAGCGCCGCGTACGCGGCGCTCACTTCAGGGGAAACCTCGCCGACGTCGGTCAGCACACCGACACGGTGCACGCCGTTCGACAGCACATACTGCGTCGGCTCCCGCGCGTCATGAATCACACCAACGGGGGTTACTTCGATTTCGTCCACCGCGAAGGGCTCGCCCGGGACGATTTCCGTGACAACCGGGATGCCGCGGTCTTTCAGGCCTGCGCGCGTGCCCTTGCTCAGCCAGACCGGCACATCAAACGCGCGAGCGACCCGCGCGAGCCCGGCAACGTGGTCGCCGTGCTCATGGGTGACCAGGATGCCGGACAGGTCCTGCGGCGACCGCTCCAGGCGCGCCATCCGCACCTCGGTTTCGGCGACGCTGAAGCCGCAGTCGATCATCAGCAGGGTAGCGCCGCATTCGACGAGCGTCGCGTTGCCGCGGCTGCCGCTGCCGAGCGACGCGAACCGCAGCGCGCTCAATGCGAGTCCTTTCCGGGAACGAAGCCGCTGACCGGGAACGGCGTAACCGTCGCGCCGCCTTCTAAAGGCACGATGCGCGCCGGGCCGCGCTTCTCCACTTCATCGATGCGGATCACCGAGTGCAGCGGGACATGGAACCGTTTTACGCCCGCGAACTCGGTGCTCAGGCGTTCCTCAGCAGGGTCGACGACGACCGTCGTTCGCTCCCCGAATACGAGCCCTTCTACGTCGACGAAGCCGAGCATCCCGCCCTGCCCGACCTTGCGTGCATAGACCTCATAAACCTTGCCCTGGTTGACGAAAACGATGCGGAATAATTGTGCGGCGGCCATGCGGCAAGGATACCATGCGGGCCGCTGTGCTATCTTTCGCCGCATGAATGAAACCGGTCTCGACCGCCCGCCTGCGGACCCGTTCGAGCTGTTCTCGCAGTGGTATGCAGACGCACGCGCGCACGAGCGCCATGAGCTCACCGCGATGACGCTGGCGACTGCCGACAGCAAGGGCCGCCCAGCCGCACGCATCGTGCTGTTAAAACATTTCGACCAGGATGGTTTCATCTTCTATACGAACCTCGGCAGCCGCAAGAGCGCTGACTTCGCCGCCAACCCGCAGGCCGCGCTGTTGTTCTGGCTGCCCGTGCTTGAGCGACAGATTCGTATTGAGGGCAGCGTGGTGCGCGTCAGCGACAGTGAGGCGGATGCGTATTTCGCAGGTCGGCCGCGCGGCAGCCAGCTCGGCGCGTGGGCGTCACTGCAAAGCACGCCACTCGACTCGCGGGCGACGATGGAGCAGCGGCTCGCCGAGTTTGAAAAGGAATATGCCGGACGCGATGTTCCGCGCCCGCCGTATTGGGGCGGTTGGCGCTTGCGGCCCGACCATTTCGAGTTCTGGCACGAACGCGAGGCACGGTTGCACGACCGTGTGACCTACGCGCTAGACCAAGAGGGGTGGCGCCATGCGCGGCTTTACCCGTAGCGTGCTGCTTGTGCTCGCCGTGTCCGTGGCTGCTTGCGCCCCGGTCCCCGCGCAACGCACCGACTTGATCCGTCATTACGAATGCGACGATGGTTCGACATTCTCGTTGGAGGTGCAGGGACCTGTCGTGCGCTTGTACACGGTCACCGGCGTGATTGAACTACCGCGCCAGCGCGGCGCCGAACCGGCGCTGTACTCCAACGGTTTGCGCAGCATCGTCGTGACCCCGGAGGGGACGGTGCGTCATGCAATGGGGCGGCGCGCCTGGACTGAGTGCCGGACGATTAACTAAGTCGGCGACGGAGCGCCTAGCGAGCCGGGACCGACGCAAGCGCGAAGCGACTTTTGGGTTACAGCCGGCTCTGTAAAAGCCGGTGAACCCAGAGGAGCGAGCGCTGCGGCGGGCGCGGCGAGAATCGCGGTGCGGAGCATGGAGAGGGTGGGATTGCTCGGCCCATCCCTGGGCCTCGCCCTCGCTTCGCTCGGGTCCGCCTGCGGAGGCGCGCCGGCAGGCGTCGCCGACTTCAATATGGCGGAGAGGGTGGGATTCGAACCCACGTGGAGCGTAAGCCCCCAACCGATTTCGAGTCGGTGCCGTTATGACCGCTTCGGTACCTCTCCGAGCGCGAGCCGCGCATTATACCGGGACTGGCCGCAGCCGCGCCAATCCCTGTATCGTGTCCGGCGATGACACTGTCGCTGACGCCTACGCTCCGTATCGCAATAGCGACTGTCGCCGGCCTCCTGCTTACGACCTGCACCGCACGGCCGCCGCTGCTCGAGCAGATTCTCACCACCGGCGAGTTGCGCATCATCACGCGCAATGCCCCGACCACCTATTACTACGGAGCCGATGGCGAAACAGGTCTTGAGTACGACCTCGCCCGCCTGTTCGCCGACCGGCTCGGCGTGACGCTGCGTGTTCAGGTCGCCAGCACGGTGGCCGCAGTGTTCCCGCCGCTGCTCCGCGGTGAGGTGCACATCGCCGCGGCGGGCCTGACAATCACCCCATCCAGGCTCGACCGCGTTCGATTTGGGCCGCCGTACCAGGAAGTCGTCCAGCAAGTCGCGTACCGGTACGGCACTGGGCGGCCTCGGGACCCAGGCGACCTGGTTGGCGGACGCTTCGAGGTGGTTGGCGGCAGCAGCCACGCGGAGCACCTCGCACGCCTCGCCGATGAATACCCCGAGCTCAGTTGGAGTCAGAACCCTGATGCCGAGCGAGAGGAGTTGTTGCACCGCGTCGCCGAGGGGCTGATTGACTACACGATTGCGGACTCTACGGAACTCCAGCTTACGCAGCGTTACCACCCTGAGATCCGCGCGGCGTTCGACATGTCCGACCCCGAGCCGCTCGCATGGGCGCTTGCGCCCGGCGCTGACCAAAGTTTGCTCGCGGAGGTCGAGCGCTTCTTTGAGCGATTGCGCGACAGCGGCACGCTTGAGCAACTGATCGACAAGTATTACGCGCACGTGGACCGGTTTGACTATGTGGGTACCCGGGTACTGCTCCGGCACATCAGCGTTCGCCTGCCGGAGTACGAGCCAGCGTTCCGTGAGGCGGCGGCTGAGGTCGGCGTGGATTGGCGGCTACTCGCCGCGATTGGCTACCAGGAGTCGCATTGGAATCCGCGCGCGGTATCGCCGACCGGTGTGCGCGGCATCATGATGCTGACGCTGAACACCGCCGATTACATCGGCGTCGGCAACCGCCTGAACCCGCGTGAGAGCATATTTGGCGGAGCGCGTTACTTCGCAAACTTGCGCAGCCGCCTCCCGACGCGGATCCGGGAACCGGACCGCACCTGGCTGGCTTTGGCCGCGTACAACGTCGGACTCGGACACCTTGAGGATGCGCGCGTGATTACGCAGCGACACGGTGGTAACCCGGACATTTGGGTGGACGTCCGGGAGCACCTGCCGAAACTCGCGCAGCGACGCTATTTCGAAGGCACACGCTACGGATACGCACGCGGTCGTGAGCCGGTGATCTACGTCGATAACGTACGCAGCTATTACGATGTGTTGGCCTGGTTGCGGCCGGACTTCCCGGTAGGTACGGCTGGTGTCGAGCCCGTCCCTGCTCCGGCGCTCGACAAGCCCCCGTTGTAAGACGGCCGGCGCACCCTCCGGGAAAGGCCGCAAGCATCTGCCGGTAATCCCCCGGTCAATTGTGGGGGTTCGCCCGCCGGTATCCGGACTCCGAAAACCGTAAGTTCTTAACAACGAACTGCGGATATGGAGATACCGGTAATGCAATCAAGAATCTTGCTCGCCTGGGCCACGGTACTGGCGCTAGGTCTCGCAGCACACACTCCCTCCGCGCTCGCTGGCGACGGTGCCTGGACCGATATCACCCCGCACGCGGAAGTGGACGGAGTTGTCGGCAGCCGGGCCGTACAAGGTGTCCTCTACACCTTCAGCGCGACCGAAGGCATCCACCTTTCGGAGGACAACGGCGGGTCTTGGACCTCCCGTAACGGCGGTTTAACGTTGACGGAGATCACCGCAATCGCAACCGCGCCGCACGACTCGAACCGCGTCGTCGCAGCGGAGCGCGGGCACCAGCTCGTCGTCTCAAACAACCGCGGCAGCAGCTGGTCGGCCGGCCCAAGCGCCGCAATCAACCATGTAACGGCAATCGTGTTCGACCCTGCGGACGACGACATCATTTACGCGCTGGATGACGGCATCAGCCGGGTGTTCAAGAGCATCAATGGCGGCACGACCTGGACGCAGCTCGGCAGCGGGCTGCCGGCGTCGGTCGGAAGCGGCGACCAGACCTCGATGGTCATCGTCCCGCTCCTTCCAGATACGCTCTACATGGGCACCGGTGACGGCGTCTACAAAAGCGAGGACGCGGCCGAGACCTGGGCCAAGGTGCAAGGGATCGACCTGCCGGACGGACCCGTGCTGCAGCTGATTCCCCATCCGACTGAGCCAGAAACGGTTGCGGGCCTTTTCGTCATCGGCGATGAAATACAGTTCTGGCGCACCAACAACGCCGGCGGGCAATGGTACCGTCCGGGCCCGGACGCGACTGCGGAGTTCCGCGCGCAAGCGGTCGCCGTCGACATGCATGATCCCTCGCGCCTGCTGCTCGGCAGCGGCAACGGTATCTTCGGCTCGGTCGACGCGGGCCACAACTGGGTGGACATCAACACCGGCCTGCAGCCGGACGTTGCTGCCGATACCCGCATGGTGCAGGCAGTCGCCTTCGACCCCGTGGTCACGCGCCGATACTATGCGGTGAGCGGGGGCGTGCTGCAGATGTATGACGGCCTGATAGCCACAGATCTCGTCGTGTCGGCGACACCTACGCCCGGCCAGGTGGATGCGGGTGGAACGACTACGATCGAGTTCGCGGTCGCGAACATCACGGGCGAGCCCGCGACAAATGTCGTATTCACATTCACCGCGCCCACCGCGTTCGCTATCCAGAGTTGGGATTCGACCGGCGGCAGCTGCGCGCAGAATGGTGCATCAATCGAATGTACATTGGCCACTATCAATCCGGGAATCGCAATTACCGGGTCGGTAGTAGCAACCGCCACGGGCGGGGACGGCGTACACAACTTCGACCTGAGCGCAATCGCAGCAGAACGCGAAGCGACGCCCGAAAACAATACGCTGGCACTTGGCGTCCGCATCGGCGACGCGCCGGCCCCGCCCCCACCGGCGCCTGGCCCGTCACCGACGCCAACCCCGACGCCGACGCCGACGCCAACCCCGACGCCGACGCCGACGCCGACGCCGCCGGTCGTGCCTGATGCCCCGCGTGCGCCCAGTGGCGGCGGTCGGAGCGGCGGTGGTGGCAACGGCGGTTGGCTATGGCTGCTTGGAGCCGGCGCTGCGCTCGTCATACGTCGCGGTAGCGGGGTCATCAAGCAATAGGCACTGGTGCGAACCTCCTCCTCATCAGCGCCAGGCCGGGTCGCAAGACCCGGCCTTTTTTATTGCTGTCGCCTTGCAGCGAAGAAGGCCTGTAGCAACGCAGCAGATTCGGTAGCGAGCAAGCCGCCCTCGTGCGCGACGCGGTGGTTCGCTGGGTTCGTGTCCAGCAAGCGAAATACGCTGTGTACCGCGCCTGTCTTCGGATCGTCGGCGCCGTACACGACGCGCGCGATGCGCGCGTGCACAATCGCACCGGCGCACATCGCGCACGGCTCGAGCGTCACGTAGAGCGTCGCACCGGTCAGGCGATAGTTCCCGACCGCGCGTGCCGCCTCGCGGATCGCGTGGACCTCGGCGTGCAGCGTCGGGTCGCAGCCGCCGATAGGGTGATTCCAACCCTCGCCGAGTACCTCACCGTCGCGCACGACGACGGCGCCAACCGGCACCTCAGCCGCGTCGCGCGCGCGGGTGGCGAGTTCCAGCGCGCGGCGCATCCACTGCACACTCTCATCTTTTTCCATCGGACCGATTGTACCGTCAGTTAGGTGCAAGAAAGCGCGCTTCGAATTCCTCGGCCGGCACCGCCTTGCTGAAGAGGAAGCCCTGCATCCCGTCGCAGCCAAGCAGGCGTAAGAGGCGCGCCTGCTCTTCAGTCTCAACGCCCTCCGCCACCACCTGGAGCTTGAGCGAATGCGCCAGGGAGATGATGGTCGACACGAGCGCCTGTCCCTGAGATGAGAGCGTCATCTCCACCACGAACGAGCGGTCTATCTTCAGCGTGTCCACCGGAAACTTCGCGAGGTAGCTGAGGGATGAGAAGCCGGTGCCAAAATCGTCAATCGCAATCGTGATACCCATCGCGCGGATTGCCTGTAGCGTAGTGATGCTGTGTTTGACGTCCGCCATGATCAGGCTCTCGGTCAACTCGAGCTCGAGGCCCGCCGCAGCGTTCGCGTCTATACTAATCGCCCGCTCGATTTCGTCGATGAAGCTACTACTGCGCAGTTGCAGCGCCGAAACGTTCACCGCGATGCGCACCGCCGGCAGACCCGCGTTGCGCCAGTGCAGGTAGTCCGCAATCGCCTGACGCAATGCCCAGCGACCCGCCTCATGGATGAGCCCCGTCTCCTCCAGTACCGGAATGAAAAGCATCGGAGGAACCAAGCCGGTGCGAGGGTCGTTCCAGCGTATCAGCGCTTCGGCGCTCGCAAGCTTGCCGGTCGCGAAGGCCACTTTGGGTTGGTAATGCAGTACGAACTCTTCGCGGTCGATCGCCTGGCGCAACTGGTTCTCGAGTGTCAGCTTGCCGGCAACCGCCTTGGTCATCTCATGCCTGTAGTAGAGGTAGCGGTCACCGCTAATCTTCGCCTTCTTCAATGCGGCTTCGGCGTTTTGTAACAAGGCTTCGGCTTCGGTGCCGTCCTGAGGGAACATCGCCACACCGGCTTTCGCGGCTACGCGATAGTCGGCGTCTTCAAGGTGGAACGATTGGTCTCGAAAAGCGGCCATCAGTTTTTCCAGCAGTCGCGCCACGTCCCCTTCATACCGGAGTTCGGGCAGCACGACCGCGAACTGGTCTGCGCCCACCCGTGCGAGCAGGCCGGCGTCCCCGGTGCTTTTCGTGAGCCATGCGGCAACCTGTTGCAGTAGCGCATCGCCTGTCGGGCGGCCAAGGCTGTCGTTGAAGTTCTTGAATCGCTCGAGGTCCACCACAAAAAGTGCGAGCGAATGTTTTTCGGCCGCGGCAATCTTTATGTACTGTGCTACGCGCTCGAGGAACAAGTTGCGGTTCGCAAGGCCAGTGAGCGTGTCGTAGTAGGCGAGGTAGTCGAGTTGGTCCTGCTTGTCGATGTGGTCGATTGCGAGGGCAATATTGTCGGCCATTTCGCTCAGCAGATTCATCTCTTCTTCGTGAAAGAATTCGATCTCGCGGGAGTAAAGCGCAAACACCCCTACTGCCTCACCTGCGACGACCAGCGGCAGCAGCGCTATCGAGCGAACGCCTGCTGCAGCGTATTTTTCGCCGAGCAGCACCTGGGGGTCGGATTGCGAATCGTTGGATACGACTGGTTTCCTTTCCTTAATCGCACGCGCGACCATGGTGGTCGAGGCAGTCTCCGGCGCAGAAACGAGGCGCTTGATGGCGGCCATCAGTTCCTCATCCTTACCGGCCGAAGCCACCGGTTCGATTATCAACGTATTCGGATTCACGATACCTATCATCGACATGGGGAACCCACCGACCTCCACAGCAATCCGGCAGGCTTCCTTGAACAGGTCGTCGCGGTTGCGCACGCGCACAATAAGGCCGTTGATCTGGCTGAGCACCGAGTTGACCCGGTTCAGGCGCTTGATGCCGGAATCAGCACGCTTGCGCGCGGTGATATCGGAGGCGACGCCGGCGATGCGCACAATCTTGCCCGCGGCATCGCGCACGGGGTAGCCGCGGGACTCGATCCAGCGTATCGAGCCATTAGGACGCACGATGCGGTATTCGTACTCGAACCTGCCTGCCAGCATGCCGAGCCTTTTCTTCTCGTTCGCTGCAACACGATCGTCAGGGTGAATTGCGTCGCTCCAGGAGTCCGGCGCGGCATACAGGCTCTCGCAGCTACGGCCCCAGATCGTTTCGTAGGCTGGGCTCACGTACAGCATGCGCCCGAAGCGATCGCGCAGGAAGAAGACATCGCGGATGCTCTCGGCCATATCGCGGAAGCGCGACTCGCTGCTGCGCAGGCCCGCCTCGGTCTGCCTCTTGGCCGTGATGTCGATGTGCATGACGACCACGCCACTCGCTTGGCCGACGGAGAGCGGGGTCACGCTCATCTCGAACCAGCGTTCCTCGGTCGGGGCGTGGCAGGGGTACTCGAGCAAGAACTTGTTCGTCTCGCCTGCGAGAACGGAGCGTATGCCCTCGGCCGCTGCGCTCGCCTCGGCGGCGTCCTCTCCTCGCGCCTGGTCGCAGACCGCAAGGTAGTCGACACCGACTCCATAGCCCGGGCCCTGCGCGGCGTTGGCGTCGCCGAAAAACCGCCACGCCTCGTTTACAGAAACGATGACTCCGCGTGCATCGAGCAGAGCAATGTGGGCCGGAAGCGCGTTGAGCACCGCAGCTTGCTTCGACGCTTCAATATGGCGCAGCCGTTCCTGCGCGCTTTGCAGAAGGAAAGTCCTGCCCTCCGCGTCGCTTACCGAGTCAACCTCACCGCGAGTGAGCAACTCCAGGCGCTGCCCGGTCTCGTGCAGCGTGGCAATCAACGCAGAGATGTCCTCGTGCGCGACCCCCGGAGGGGGCGCCGTCATGTTTGCACGCTGTCGATCCCCAGCGCTTGCAGCAGGGGCATCTTTTGACTGAGGGTGCCCACAATCCGCAGGGGAGCCGGGCTTGGTGCAAGCTTGACCAGCGTCGGCGTCATGAAGATGCCTTCAGCAAGCGCACGCTTGGGCTCGTGGAACACATCCACGACCTCGATTTCATGGCACTCCGCCAGGTGCTCCCGGCAGAGCGCTCCGAGGTTGGATATTGCCTGCGCCGAATTCTGCGCGGCGCCGGCCACATAAAGCTGAAACCTGAAAATCTCGCGCGTTTTCATGTCGGGCTCTCCTTGTCCTTGTAGCCGTCGACATCGGCACCGCGTAATTCGCCGATGCGTGTGCGCCCTCGCGCGAGCTCGCCCTCGCGTGTGGCGGTGGTGCGCTCGAGCAGTGACTTTTCGACCTTCTTCGCCTCAAGTTCCACACCCAGCGACTTCAGCTGTACCTCGAGTTCGGCCTCCTCGGCTTCAAGCCGCACGCGCTTTAGCCTCCCGGCGACCTCGGTGACCTCAGCGGCTGCGTGCTCGGCGCGTTCCTTCTGCCAGCGGAGCGTACCCATCAGCACCTCGCCGCCTGCGGCGTAGGTGTCGGCGAGGGTCACACCCTCGTCGCTCAGAATCAGCTCGCGCACCTGGTTCGAGTGCGCAGTACCACGCGACTTGATAATCGACAGGCTGCGGTTGCGCTCCCCTGCCTGCTCCATGTGGTTCAGGTGGATCCAAGTGTCGGCGAGTTCGGAGATCTGCAGCGACGAGCCGCCTTCAGTATGGAGCGCCATCTCGTCAAGCAGGCTGCTGCACAGCAATGTAATGCCTTCGGCCTTCGACCAGTTGATGAGCCGCTCCGCGATGCTGTACGCGCTAAGGTCGCTGCCGGACTTGGACCAGGTCGAAACAGGGTCGATGACCACGCAGCGCGCCTCGTGCTCTTTCGCGAGCGCCTTGATGCGCGCAAGGTAGAGCTCCGCGCTCCCGGCGATCGTGCGCGCGGAAACCATGCGCAGATGCCCACTCTTCTCGTGACGCGCCAGCCGGATTCCGACCGAAGCGAGGTCGCGGATGACCTCATTGGCGTCCGAATCGAAGCTGACGAACAGCGTGCGCTCGCTACGCTGGCACGCGGCTTCCGCGAAGGTGCCGCACAGCGTGGTTTTGGCGGTCCCGGGGAAGCCGGTGATGAGCACGCTCGCGCCGCGGTAGTAGCCCCCGCCGCCGAGCATGGTATCGAGCCGCTCTACGCCGCTTGAGACGCGCTCGCTGCTGGCTTTGAGCGAACCGCGCTCAAGCGGGCGCGCGACCGCGACCTCGACCTCTAATCCGTGATTGCCAATCAGGAACGGCGACTGGTTCTCGTCGAAGCGGGTGCCGCGGTACTTTTGAACCCGCAGGTTGCGCTGCGAGACGCCCTTCACAACCTCGTGGCCAAGGATTACCGCGCAGTCGACCATGAACTGCATAAAGGTACGCTCGTCGGCACCCGCCTTCGCGGTGATGACTGCGGTCAGCTCGTGCTTAAGCAGCCAGTCGTGTAGGCGATAAATCTCCGTGCGTCGGGCGGCTGAATCGCTCAGTAGTGCGAGCATGACATCCAACGCGTCGAAGACTATGCGCTGCGCGCCAGTTTCTGTGACCATCGCTTGCAGCGCGGCAAGCAAACCGCCTAAGTCAAATTCACCCGACTGCATCAAATCAGCTGCAGGCTGCGCATCAACGAAGGAAAGCTTGCTGCCCTGCAGCCCCGGAAGGTTCCAGTCGAAGCTGTGCGCGTTCGCGAGGATTCGCTGCGACGACTCTTCGAAGGCCACAAAGATGCCCGGCTCTTCCAAGCTACGAGCACCATGCACCAAAAACTCGAGCGCGAAAACGGTCTTCCCCGACCCAGGTCCGCCCACCAGCAGCGTGGTGCGTCCGCGTGGCAGCCCGCCCCCGGTAATGTCGTCGAAACCGATAATACCGGTCGGAGCTTTGTCAGGAGCTTTGCTTACAACTCTGTGGGTAGTTTTCAATCGGATGGAACCTGCTGCGGAACGAAAGGACCGCGCAGTATGCTCTTATTAAATTATGCCCGTTGTACGGTGCCGGTCACTCCCACTCTATCGTCGCGGGTGGCTTGCCGGAAACGTCGTAAACCACGCGCGAAATGCCGTCAATTTCATTGATGACGCGCCGGGAAACGCGGTCGAGAAATTCGTACGGCAGGTGCGCCCAGCGCGCCGACATGAAATCAACGGTCTCTACCGCACGCAGCGCGACCACATACTCGTAACGCCGGCCATCGCCCTGCACGCCCACGGATTTCACC
>JAIVGZ010000059.1 GCA_020201335.1 Natronospirales bacterium | reverse complement strand
TGCAGATGCTGAAGGAAGTCGACGGAACGGTCGGCGGTGAGTCTTCCGGTCACCTTATCTCTCTCGACCAGACGACGACCGGCGACGGCATCGTCGCCGCGTTGCAGATTGTTCAGGCCGCGGTGCGGGCGGGGCGCAGCGTCGCCGAACTGGCGGCGCCGGTTGAGATGTTGCCGCAGAAGATGATCAACGTACGCGCCTCCACCCGCATCGACCTCGAATCCGCGGCAATCCGCGATGCAGTGTCCGGCGCCGAACGGAAACTCGATGGTCGTGGCCGCGTGCTGCTGCGCGCGTCCGGCACCGAACCCGTCGTTCGGGTGATGGTCGAGGGCGAAGACGCCGACGAAGTGCTGCGCGTCTGTGAAACGCTCGCCGCCGCAGTCGAGAGTGCGGTATAGTGCGCGCGATTTTCACCCCCGGGAGACACCAATGAGACGGCTGCTGGTTGCCGGCAACTGGAAGATGCACGGAAGCCGCGACATGGCTGCCGCGCTGATTGGCGACATCGTCAGCGCGACGGACAACCTGCAGGCGGCCGACGTCATCGTGTGCCCGCCGTTCCCGTTCCTGGGCCTCGCTCAGAAGCTGCTCGCCGACAGCCCGGTGGCGCTCGGCGGCCAGAATATTTCGGAGCACCAACAGGGGGCGTATACCGGTGAGGTGTCGGCACCGATGCTCGTCGAGTTCGGGTGCCGCTTCGTGATCGTCGGGCACTCCGAGCGCCGGACGCTGTACGGCGAGAACGATGCGAGCGTCGCTCGCAAGTTCGCGGCAGCGCAACGCAGCAAGTTGATTCCCATCCTATGCGTTGGTGAAACACTCGAGGAGCGTGAACGGGGCGAGACCGAAGCGGTGGTCCTGCGCCAGGTGCAGTCGGCGGTCGATGTCGCCGGAGTCGAGGCCTTTGCCGACGCGGTCGTCGCGTATGAGCCGGTGTGGGCGATAGGCACCGGCAGGACCGCGAGCCCCGAGCAGGCACAGGAAGTTCACGCGTTGATACGGCAGAAGATTTCGGAACAGGATGATACAATAGCCGGCGATTTGCGCATCCTCTATGGGGGTAGCGTCAAGGCTTCCAACGCTGTGAGCCTGTTCGGTATGCCCGACATCGATGGTGGTCTGATCGGGGGTGCCTCACTGGACGGCGACGAATTCCTGAGTATCTGTCGGGCGAGAGGATAATGCATACGATTCTGTTGGTTTCACTGGTCATCACCGCGGTGTCGCTGGTCGCGTTCGTCCTGCTACAGCAGGGCAAGGGCGCAGACGCAGGCGCCGCATTTGGCAGCGGCGCGTCCGCGACGGTGTTCGGCGCGCGCGGTTCGTCGTCGTTCCTCAGCCGGGCGACCGCAGTCCTCGCGACGCTGTTCTTCGGGCTCGCGATGGCGCTGGCCTGGATCTCTCAGGCACCCCAGGTGCCAGAGAGTGTCGCCGAGCGCTTTCCGCAGACGCGCGACACGCCGGCACCGGTAGAAGAAGCAGTAGAGGACGAGGAACCTACGCCGCCAGCCGACGGCGGGTAAGAACATGCCGACGTGGTGGAATTGGTAGACACGCCGTCTTGAGGGGGCGGTGGCGTAAGCCGTGGGAGTTCGAGTCTCCCCGTCGGCACCAAGTTTAAATAGGCTTAGATGGAGGGGAACGCGAGCTTGCTGTCGAATTACCTCCCAGTACTGGTGTTCCTTTCGATGGCGCTTGCCTTCGGCCTCGTGCTCGTCGGCGCCGGGTTTGCGCTCGGCCCGCGCCGCCCGGACAGCGCGAAGCTCTCCCCATACGAGTGCGGTTTCGAAGCGTTCGAGGACGCGCGGGCGAAGTTCGACGTCCGCTACTACCTCGTCGCGATTCTGTTCATCATCTTCGACCTTGAAATCGCTTTCCTTTTCCCGTGGGCGGTCGCTCTCAACGGCATCGGCACCTTTGGCCTGCTTTCGATGGCTGTGTTCCTGGTAATCCTCGTCGTTGGCTTCATATATGAGTGGAAGAAGGGGGCGCTGGAGTGGGAATAGAAGGCATCCTCGAGAAGGGCTTCGTCACCACCTCGGCCGACAAGCTCATCAACTGGGCGCGCACCGGCTCCATGTGGCCGGTCACCTTCGGCCTGGCGTGCTGCGCGGTCGAGATGATGCACGCGGGCGCCGCACGGTACGACCTTGACCGCTTTGGCGTGATTTTCCGCCCGAGCCCCCGTCAGTCCGATGTGATGATCGTCGCCGGCACACTGGTCAACAAGATGGCGCCGGCGCTACGCAAGGTCTATGACCAGATGGCGGAGCCGCGTTGGGTCATCTCGATGGGCTCGTGCGCGAACGGCGGCGGCTACTACCACTATTCCTACGCAGTGGTGCGCGGTTGCGACCGCATCGTTCCGGTCGACATCTACGTCCCCGGCTGCCCGCCGACCGCGGAAGCGCTTATTTACGGCATCATCCAGCTGCAGAACAAGATCCGTCGCACGAGCACCATCGCCCGATGAGCGGCTACGCAGGCAAGCTGGCGGCGGCGCTCGCCGAACACTTCGGCGACAAGCTTTTGGTTTCCGTCAGCGCAATCGGCGAAGTGACGGCGGTCGTGGACCAGGCGGACCTTGTTTCCGTAGCCACGACTCTCCGCAATGACGATGCATTCCGCTTCGAGGAGTGCGTCGACGTCTGCGGCGTCGACTACGCGAGCTACGGAAATTCAGAGTGGGCGACCGAGCGCGCGACGCGCACGGGTTTTTCGCGCGGCGTCGACCGCGATGCGGTGGCGGCGTCCAGCGGGCTCGACCCCAGCATCGCAAAGGCCGCCCATCCGCGCTTCGCTGCGGTCTACCACCTTCTTTCGGTATCGAAGAACCGCCGGCTGCGTCTACGCGCCTTTTGCGCGGACGACGAGGTGCCGATGGTGCCGACGGTTACTGGCGTATGGCCCGGCGCAAACTGGTTTGAGCGCGAAGCGTTCGACCTGTTTGGCATCCTGTTCGACGGTCACCCGGACCTGCGCCGGATCCTCACTGACTACGGTTTCATTGGCCACCCGTTCCGCAAGGACTTCCCGCTGATCGGCAACGCCGAAGTCCGCTATGACCCGGAACGGCAGCGTGTGGTCTACGAGCCGGTCTCGATCCAGCCCCGCACGCTGGTGCCGCGCGTTATCCGCGACGACCACCGCTACGACGCCGAAGTGCGGCAGGACAAGCCAAGTGCCTGAGATCCAGAGCTATACGATGAATTTTGGCCCGCAGCATCCGGCTGCGCACGGAGTGCTACGGCTGGTGCTCGAGCTCGAAGGCGAGGTGATTTACCGCGCCGACCCACACATCGGCCTGTTGCACCGCGCGACCGAGAAGCTCGCGGAGAGCAAGCCGTTCAACCAGAGCATCGGTTACATGGACCGGCTCGACTACGTATCGATGATGTGTAACGAGCACGCGTATGTTCGCGCGATAGAGACACTGACCGGCATCGAAGCGCCGATTCGCGCGCAGTACATCCGTACCCTGTTCGACGAGATCACCCGCATCCTGAACCACTTGATGTGGCTCGGCGCGCACGGCCTCGACATTGGCGCAATGACGGTCTTTCTTTACGCGTTCCGAGAGCGCGAAGAGTTGATGGACGTGTACGAGGCGGTGTCGGGCACGCGGATGCACGCAACCTATTATCGGCCGGGCGGGGTATACCGCGACCTGCCGGGGCGCATGCCGGACTTCAAGGCGAGCAAGTGGCGCAAGCAGAAGGACGCGGACCGGTTAAACCGCGGCCGCGACGGTTCGCTGCTCGACTTCATTGCGGCATTCGCCGCCGACTTTCCGGGGCGCGTTGACGATTACGAGACGCTGCTCACCGATAACCGTATCTGGAAGCAGCGCACCGTCGGCATCGGTGTGGTGTCGCCCGAGCGCGCGCAGGCGCTTGGCTTCAGCGGACCGATGCTGCGCGGTTCGGGTATCGCGTGGGACCTGCGCAAGACGCAGCCGTACGCCGCTTACGAGCACATGGACTTCGACATCCCGGTCGGCGTCAACGGGGATTGCTACGACCGCTACCTGGTGCGCATTGAGGAGATGCGCCAGTCGAACCGCATCATCCTGCAATGCATCGATTGGCTGCGCGCCAACCCGGGCCCGGTGATGACGCGCAACCGCAAGGTCGCGCCCCCGTCGCGCGAGGACATGAAGGACGACATGGAGTCCTTGATACACCACTTCAAGTTGTTCACCGAGGGCTACTGCGTGCCCGAGGGCGAGGTGTACTCGGCAGTCGAGGCGCCGAAAGGCGAGTTTGGTGTGTACCTGGTCTCGGACGGCGCGAACAAACCGTTCCGTTTGAAAGTGCGCGCGCCTGGGTTTGCGCACCTCTCTGCGCTCGACGAAATGGTGCGTGGTCACATGCTTGCCGACCTCGTTGCAATTATCGGTACGCAGGACATTGTGTTCGGGGAGATCGACCGGTGAACGACCCGAATCCCGCCGTACTGTCGGCGCATGCGCGCGAGGAAATTGACCGGTGGATCGCCAAGTTCCCGCCGGAGCGCAAGCGCTCGGCGGTGCTGTCTGCGTTGCGCGCCGTGCAGCACGAGAACGGCGGCTTCCTCACGGTGCCGCTGATGGACGCGGTGGCGCAGTACCTCGACCTCGATCCAATCAAGGTCTACGAGGTCGCAAGCTTCTATTCGATGTACGAAACGAAGCCGGTCGGTCGCCACAGCATATCGGTGTGCACGAACATTTCGTGCATGCTGCGCGGCGCCGATGAAATTGTCGCGCACGTCGAGAAGCGTGCGGGCTGCCGCACCGGCCAGAGCTCGCCGGACGGACGCCTGTACCTGAAGCGCGAGGAAGAGTGCCTGGCGGCATGCGCCGGTGCGCCGATGATGATGGTCGACCACAAGTACTACGAGAATCTGACGACCGAGCAGGTCGACAAAATCCTGGACGGGCTCGACTGATGCCGACAAAGTCGCCACAGGTTTGCCTTGCATGGCAATCGGCGGCTACGCGATCGGTGCCACCGTCGGCTACAACTACATCCGCGGCGAGTTCGAGGACGAGCCGTACCACCGGTTCGAGCAGGCGCTCGCCGACGCGTACGCGGCCGGCTTCCTCGGCAAGGCGATCCTCGGTTCCCAGATCGATTTCGACCTCTACACCTTCCTCGGCGCCGGCGCGTACATCTGCGGCGAGGAGACCGCGCTTTTGGAGTCGCTCGAAGGCAAGAAGGGCATGCCGCGCTTCAAGCCGCCGTTCCCGGCAAACTTCGGTTTGTACGGCAAGCCGTCCACAATCAACAACACCGAGAGCTTCGCGTCGGTGCCGCGCATCATGCGCGAAGGCGGCGAGTGGTTTGCGGCGCTCGGTACAGCGAAAGCCGGCGGCACGAAGGTTTTTTCGGTCACCGGCCACGTCAATCGGCCCGGCAACTTCGAGGTACCGCTCGGCACGCCGTTCGCGACGCTGCTCGAGATGGCCGGCGGTGTGCGCGGCGGGCGCAAGTTGAAGGCAGTGATTCCCGGCGGCTCATCGGTTCCGGTCGTGCCGGGTGACCAAATGATGGAAGCAGTGATGGATTACGACGGCGTGGTGGCAGTCGGTTCGATGCTCGGCTCCGGCGCGGTAATCGTGATGGACGAAACGACTTGCATGGTGCGTGCATTACAACGCATCTCTCGCTTCTACTTTTCTGAGAGCTGCGGCCAGTGCACGCCGTGCCGAGAGGGAACCGGCTGGCTGTGGCGCATGGTGGATAGAATCGAAACCGGCGCCGGGCACATTGAGGACCTTGACCGCCTCGATGATGTCGCGTCGAAGATAGAAGGCCGCACCATTTGTGCGCTCGGCGACGCGGCCGCGATGCCGGTGCGCAGCTTCATCAAGCACTACCGCGACGAGTTCGCGTACCACGTCGAGCACAAGCGCTGCATGGTGGGGGCGGGCGCATGAGCGACGAAATGGTCAAATTGGAAGTGAACGGGCAGGAGTACGAGGCCCGCAAAGGCGAGATGCTGATTCGCGTGACGGACCGTGCCGGCATCCCGGTCCCGCGCTTCTGCTACCACGAAAAGCTGACGGTCGCTGCGAACTGCCGGATGTGCCTGGTTGAAGTCGAGAAGGCGCCGAAGGCGTTGCCCGCGTGCGCAACGCCGGTGATGGACGGCATGAAGGTGTTCACCAAATCGCCGCGCGCAATCGCTGCGCAGAAGGCGGTGATGGAGTTCCTGCTGATCAACCACCCGCTCGACTGCCCGATCTGCGACCAAGGCGGTGAGTGCGAGCTGCAGGATATCGCGCTCGGCTTTGGCAGTTCGGTGTCGCAGTACTCTGAATCGAAACGCATCATCAAGGACGAAAACCTTGGGCCGCTGATCGCGACCGAGATGACGCGCTGCATCCATTGCACCCGCTGCGTGCGTTTTGGCGAGGAGATTGCCGGCGTGCAGGAGCTCGGCGGCACGGGGCGCGGCGAGTTCATGCTGATCAACACCTACGTCGGTAAGACCGTCAAGCACGAGTTATCCGGCAATGTGATTGACCTTTGCCCGGTTGGTGCGCTCACTTCCAAGCCGTTCCGCTTCCGCGCACGCGCCTGGGAGATGACCCAGCACGACACGGTGTCCCCACACGATGGCGTCGGCGCCAACCTGCACGCACACATGACGCGAGGCAAGCTGATGCGCGTGGTGCCGCGCGTCAACGAGCCGGTCAATGAGACCTGGATTGCGGATCGCGACCGGTACAGCTATGAAGGCGTGTACGCACCGGACCGCGCGCTGAAGCCACAGGTACGCGATAACGGCGGCACGCTGCGCGATGCGGGCTGGGAAGATGCGCTGGACGCTGCGGTGGCGCGTATCAAGTCCGCGACCGACGGAGACTACAGCCGGCTCGGCGTCATTGCTTCCCCGAACACGACGACCGAGGAGGCGTTCCTGCTCGCGGCGCTCGCGCGCAAGCTCGGCTGCGCGAACATCGACCACCGGCTACGCCAGGATGATTTCAGCGGCGACGCCGACGACCCGCTGTTCCCATCGCTCGGCCAGCAGGTCGGCGACCTTGAGGACAACGACGCTGTGCTCGTCATCGGCGCGAACCTGCGAAACGACGCGCCGTTAGTCGCGCACCGGCTGCGTAAGGCCGCGCTGAAGGGCGCCCAGGTTTCGTTCGTCAACTCGCGTCGCTTCGATTACCTGTTCCCGGTTGCGGAGCAGGTGGTGGTGAAGCCGTCAGAGATGGTTGGGGCGTTGCAGGAGATATTGGATGGAGTGGGTGCCAAACCCAGCAAATCGCGGCCAGAGGGCCGCTCCAACACTTCCGGGTTTGAGAAGCCCGCCGAGGCTACCGGTGCGACGCTCGCGTTCCTGCCCGACGGCGGCAACGCTGCGGGCGCCTGGCTTGCCGGGATGGTGCCGCACCGTGGCGCAGGGGGCGCGGCGGCACGCGCGGGCCTGAATGCGCGCCAGATGTTCGAGCAGCCGCGCGACGCTTACATCCTGCTTGGGGTCGAACCGGAACTTGACGCGTTGAACGGCGCAGTGGAGACCGCGGCACTGAAG
Source organism: Natronospirales bacterium (assembly GCA_020201335.1). GTDB lineage: Bacteria > Pseudomonadota > Gammaproteobacteria > Natronospirales > JAIVGZ01 > JAIVGZ01. The sequence continues at coordinate 8,725 of JAIVGZ010000059.1, read as the reverse complement.
GGCGCCGGTGCGGTCGTCGTGCTGAACCCGTTCATGACCGACACGATGCGCCAGTATGCGAGCGTGCACTTGCCGGTCGGCACCTGGGCTGAGACGGCGGGCACCTTCGTCAACGCGGCCGGTACGCCGCAGACATTCAATGGTGTCGCGACGCCGGTCGGCGGCGCGCGGCCGGCGTGGAAGGTTCTGCGCGTGCTCGGCAACCTGTTTGGTATCGATGGCTTCGAGTACGAAGAGATTGAGGAAGTGAGGAAGGAATTGTGGGAGGCCGTCGGGGATATCGCGGCCAGAGGGCCGCTCCCACATGCACAGACCCAGGGTCATCGCGAGCAGGCCGGCAGAGGGCCGCTCCCACAATCCCGCTCCGATGCAAGCTTGGAGGCGGTATCCGGCTTTGCGATGTACGGCGGTGACGCCATCGTGCGCCGCGCGCCGGCCCTGCAGGCGACTGCGGTCGCCCATGACGACCGGCTCCTGCGCGTGCACCCCGACACCGCCGCCGAGGCCGGTTTCGCCGACGGCGACACGGTTGTGGTTGCTGCCGGCGGCCGCGCAGCATTGACGCTGGCGCTCGATGACAGCTTGCCGCCGGGCGTAGCCTGGTTGCCGCTGGGTGTTGAAGTGACGCGCACCGTCGGCCGCCATGCGGACGGCATCACGCTGGAGCGCGCATGACCGAACTCTGGAACAGCATCCCGGCCTGGCTGCAGTACGCGGTATTGATCGCGCCGCTGATGGTCACGCTGACGATCGTCGTCGCGATGTACACGCTTGCCGAACGGCGCGTAATCGGCGCGATGCAGACGCGTATTGGGCCGAACCGCGTTGGCCCCTTCGGACTGTTCCAGCCGTTCGCGGACGTCTTCAAGTTGTTCTTCAAGGAAGTGCTGATCCCGACGCAGGCAAACCGCGTGCTATTCCTGATCGCACCGCTGCTCGCGCTGGTGCCGGCGTTCGCCGCGTGGGCGGTGTTGCCGTTTGACGCAGGCGTGGTGCTGGCCGATGTGAACGCGGGGCTCTTATACATCCTCGCGTTGACCTCCATGACCGTGTACGGCGTGATCATCGCCGGCTGGGCGTCGAATTCGAAATACGCACTGCTTGGCGCGATGCGTTCGGCGGCGCAGATTGTCGCGTACGAAATCGCAATGGGCTTCGCACTGGTCGGCGTGTTGATGGCCGCCGGTAGCTTGAACCTCGGGGCAATCGTCGACGCGCAGGTCGGACCGTTCTGGCACTGGTACTGGCTACCGCTGCTGCCGATGTTCCTCATATATTTCATATCGGGTGTCGCGGAGACCAACCGTGCGCCGTTCGACGTTGCCGAGGGCGAGTCGGAAATCGTTGCCGGTTTCCACGTCGAGTATTCGGGCGCGACTTTCGCTGCATTCTTCCTCGCCGAATACATGAACATGATTCTGATTTCGTTCCTCGCCGCGCTGCTGTTCCTCGGCGGCTGGCACCCGCTGGCGTTCGGCATCGACGCGGTCGACGAGGTGCTGGCGCTGGTGCCGGGTACGCTGTGGCTGTTCGCCAAGGCCGGGTTCTTCATGTTCTGTTTCTTGTGGTTCCGCGCGACCTTCCCGCGGTACCGCTATGACCAAATCATGCGGCTCGGTTGGAAGGTGTTCATCCCGATCACGATCGTCTGGATATTCGTCGAGGGCTTCCTGATCTACATGGGCTGGGGGCCGTGGTGGCAATGAGAGACTATCTGCGCAGCCTGTTGTTGTGGGAGCTCGTCGGCGGCCTCATGCTGACGATGCGGCATTTCTTCGAGAAGAAGAACACGATTTCCTACCCGGAAGAGAAGACGCCGATGTCGCCGCGCTTCCGGGGCCTGCATGCGCTGCGTCGCTACGCGAATGGCGAAGAGCGCTGCATCGCCTGCAAGCTCTGCGAGGCGGTGTGCCCGGCGCTCGCAATCACTATCGAGTCGGAACAGCGCGACGACGGAAGCCGGCGCACGACAAAGTATGAGATTGACCTGTTCAAGTGCATCTACTGCGGATTCTGTGAGGAATCGTGCCCGGTGGACTCGATCGTTGAGACCCGGGTACACGAGTACCACTTCGAGAACCGGGGCGAGCAGATCATGAACAAGGAAAAGCTGCTCGCAATCGGCGACAAGTACGAGGCGCAGATAGCGGCCGACCGCCGCGAGGACGCGAAATTCCGATGAGCGTCGAATCCGTCCTGTTTTACCTGTTCGGCACCATCCTGGTGGCGTCTGCGCTGGGCGTGATTACCGCGCGCAACCCGGTGCACGGGGTGCTGCTGCTGGTTCTGGCGTTCTTCACCGCGGCGGTCCTGTGGCTGCTGCTGCAAGCGGAGTTCCTGGCAATCGTGCTGGTGCTTGTTTATGTCGGCGCAGTCATGGTGCTATTCCTGTTCGTTGTGATGATGCTCGACGTGAATGTCGCGCGGATACGCGAGGGCTATGCGAAGTACCTGCCGCTCGGCATCGTGATTGCCCTGGTGATGGCGGCGCAGATCGTGATTGTGGTCGGCGCGCAGGCGTTCGGGCTCGAGTTCTTCCCGCGCCCTGAGGCGTTGCCGGCCGACCACTCGAATACGCGTGCGCTCGGCCTGCTGCTGTATACCCACTACGTGTATCCGTTCGAACTGGCCGCCGTAATCCTGCTGGTCGCAATCGTCGCCGCAATCACATTGACGCTGCGCCACCGCGAAGGGACCCGTACGCAAGATGTCTCCCGCCAGGTGCGGGTAAAGCGCGCCGACCGGGTACGCCTGGTCAAGATGGACTCCGACAAGGGGGAGCAGCCGTGATCGGGCTTTCCCACTACCTGGTCCTGTCCGGTGTGCTGTTCAGCATCGCGGTCGCCGGTATCTTCCTGAACCGGAAGAACGTGATCGTCCTCCTGATGTGCATCGAGCTGATGCTGCTGGCGGTCAACACGAACTTCATCGCATTTTCTGCATTCCTGCACGACCTCTCCGGGCAGGTATTCGTGTTCTTCATCCTGACTGTCGCTGCCGCTGAGGCTGCGATTGGCCTCGCGATCCTCGTCGTGCTGTTCCGCAACCGCGCGAGCATCAACGTCGAAGACATGGGCGACATGAAGGGCTGACCATGCAGAACGTCTACCTCGCCATCGTGCTCCTTCCGCTGCTGGCCGCCGCAATAGCCGGGCTGGCAGGGCGTCGTATCGGCCGCGTGGGCGCGCACTCGGCGACGATCGGTGCGGTCGGCTTGTCCTTCCTGCTGTCGCTGTGGGCGTTCAAGCACGTCGTCTTCGACGGCAACACCGACAACTTCACCATCTACCAGTGGATGGTCACCGGCGGCCTATCGCTGGAGATTGGCTTCCTGGTCGACAGCCTGACCGCGATCATGATGGTCGTCGTGAACTTTGTGTCGCTGATGGTGCACATCTACACGATTGGGTACATGCGCGACGACCCTGGCTACCAGCGCTTCTTCGCGTACATCTCGCTCTTCACCTTCTCGATGCTGATGCTGGTGATGGCCAACAACTTCCTGCAGCTGTTCTTCGGCTGGGAGGCGGTCGGCCTGGTCTCGTACCTGCTGATCGGCTTCTGGTTCAAGAAAGAGAGCGCGATATTCGCGAACCTGAAGGCCTTCCTCGTGAACCGCGTCGGCGACTTCGGCTTCCTGCTCGGCATCGCCGCGGTGCTGATGTACACCGGCAGCCTCGACTACCGCGAGGTGTTCGCGGCGGCCCCCGGGCTCGCCGGCGGTGCGGTGACCCTAATCTGCGTCCTGCTGTTGGTCGGCGCGATGGGCAAGTCGGCGCAGGCGCCGCTGCACGTTTGGCTGCCGGACTCTATGGAGGGCCCGACCCCGATTTCCGCACTGATCCACGCGGCAACGATGGTCACCGCGGGCATCTTCATGGTGGCGCGTATGTCACCGCTGTTCGAGCTGTCCGAGACCGCGCTCAACCTGGTCATTGGCGTCGGCGCTTTCACGGCGTTCTTCATGGGGCTGCTCGGCATTGTGCAGACCGATATCAAACGCGTCGTCGCGTACTCGACGCTGTCGCAGCTCGGCTACATGTTCGTGGCGCTCGGCGTTTCCGCGTACGCGGCCGGCATCTTCCACCTTGTCACGCACGCGTTCTTCAAGGCGCTGCTGTTCCTGGCCGCCGGCTCGGTCATCATTGCGATGCACCACGAGCAGGACATTCGCAAGATGGGTGGCCTCAAGAAGTACATGCCCATCACGTACTGGACCGCGCTGGTCGGCTCGCTTGCGCTGATTGGATTTCCGGGCTTCGCCGGCTTCTTCTCGAAGGACGCGATCATCGAGGCGACGCACGCGTCGACGCTGGCCGTCGCGCCGTACGCGTACTGGGCGGTGCTGCTGGGCGTATTCGTCACCGCGTTCTACTCTATGGCTTCGACGACCTGAACCAGAAGGTATTCGCCGGCGGCTCATTGCGGCTCGGCCGCAGCCTGTTCAAGCGTGGTGACCAGATGCTCATCGACCGCTGGATCATCGACGGCGGGGCAGGGGCGGTCGCGAAGCTCGCGGCGGTGACCCGGCGGTTGCAGACCGGTCTGCTGTACCACTACGCGTTCGCGATGATCATCGGACTGGTGTTCCTCGTCGGCTGGGTGCACTTCCGATGAGTAGCCTGCCGCTCCTGAGCCTCGTCATCTGGATCCCGATCGTCGGTGGCCTCGGGCTACTCGCGATTGGTGACCGCCACGCCGCGGTCGTCCGCAACGCGGCGCTGGGTATTGCGCTGCTCGCGTTCATTGCCAGCATCCCGCTGTTCACCGGCTTCGATACCACCACCGCAGCGATGCAGTTCGTCGAGCGCGAACCGTGGATCGGCGCATGGAACGTCTGGTACCACCTCGGCGTAGACGGCATCTCGATGCCGCTGGTCGTGCTGACCACACTGATTACGGTGATTGTCGTCATTGCGGGCCGCGGCCTCATCAAGCGCAACGAATCGCATTACCTTGCCGCGTTCCTGGTCATGGAAGGCATGATGGTCGCGGTGTTCAGCGCGCTGGACGCGGTGCTGTTCTATGTGTTCTGGGAAGCCATGCTGATCCCGATGTTCCTGATCATCGGCATCTGGGGCGGCCCACGGCGCATTTACGCAACAATCAAGTTCTTCCTGTACACCTTCTTCGGCTCGGTGTTCATGCTGGTCGCGTTGATCTGGCTGTACCTACAGTCGGGCAGCTTCGCAATCCTCGACTTCCATGCGCTGCCGATTGGCATGACCGCGCAGACTTGGATATTCATTGCGTTCCTGCTCGCGTTCGCGGTCAAGGTGCCGATGTGGCCGGTCCACACCTGGCTGCCGGACGCGCACGTCGAGGCCCCGACCGGCGGCTCGGTGGTGCTGGCAGCGATCATGCTGAAGATCGGCGCGTACGGCTTTGTTCGCTTCAGCATGCCGATTGCGCCGGACGCGAGCGCGGCGCTCGACACGTTTATGATCGCGCTGTCGCTGATCGCAGTGGTGTACATCGGCTTCGTTGCGCTGGTGCAGACCGACATGAAGAAGCTGATCGCGTACTCGTCGATTGCGCACATGGGCTTCGCGACGCTGGGCTTCTTCATCGCCTTCGCGCTGATGAACGCTGGCGGCACCCAGGCCGCTGCGATGGGCGTGCAGGGCGGCCTGGTGCAGCTGGTCTCGCACGGCTTCATCTCCGGTGCGTTGTTCCTGTGCGTTGGCGTGCTGTACGACCGGGTGCACAGCCGCGAAATTTCCGCCTACGGCGGCGTCGCGAACACGATGCCGGTGTTCGCCGGGTTCGTCGTTCTGTTCGCGATGGCGAACGCCGGTCTGCCGGGCACTTCCGGTTTTGTCGGCGAGTTCATGGTGATCCTCGCCGCGTTCCAGGCGAACATCTGGTACGCGGTGCTCGCCGCGACTACGCTGATTCTCGGCGCGGCGTACACGCTCTGGATGGTCAAGCGCGTCATCTATGGTGAGGTCGCGAACGAGCAGGTGGCCGCGCTGAAAGACATCGATCGCCGCGAGTTCATCGTGCTGTCGTCGCTCGCGGCGCTGGTGCTGGTGGTCGGCTTATGGCCGGCGCCGCTCGTTGAAGTGATGCAGGCAAGCGTCGACAACCTGCTCAACCACGTCACCCAGTCGAAGCTGCCATGACCGACACCGCGTTCACGATACCCGCATTCATGCTTGCGCTGCCGGAGATCTGGCTGCTCACCGCTGCGTGTGCGGTGTTGCTCGCCGACCTGTTCATACCGGACGCGCGCCGCGCGCTGACGCTGTGGTTGTCGGTCGCGGTGATCCTCGTGACCGCCGGCCTGGTCGTAATCGGCTTCCCCGACGCGTCGACGACGACCTTCGAGGGCATGTTCATCCACGACCCGATGTCCGCTGTGCTGAAGGTCGGCATGCTCGTGATAGCCGCGTTTGCGCTGCTCTGCTCACGCGCGTACCTCGCGGACCGTGGGCTGCTCAAGGGCGAGTACTTCACCCTCGCGTTGTTCTCGGTGCTCGGCATGATGGTGATGATCTCGGCTGGCAGCTTCCTGACCGTGTACCTCGGCCTTGAGCTGCTGTCGCTGTCGCTGTACGCGATGGTTGCGCTTGACCGCGATTCGCCAATCGCCGCTGAGGCTGCGATGAAGTACTTCGTGCTCGGCGCAATTGCCTCGGGCTTGCTGCTGTACGGGATGTCGCTGCTGTACGGCGTCACCGGCTCGCTGGACCTCGCCACCGTATCCGCTGCAGTCGCAGATGGGCAGATCGCACGAGCGCCGTTGATGCTGGCGCTCGCGTTCGTCGTCGTCGGGCTGACCTTCAAGCTCGGCGCGGTGCCGTTCCACATGTGGGTGCCGGATGTGTACCACGGCGCGCCGACTTCGGTCACACTGTTCATCGGCTCAGCGCCAAAGATCGCCGCATTCGCGCTCCTGATGCGCATGTTGGTCGACGGACTGGAGTCGCTGCACGCAGACTGGCAGCAGTTGCTGATTATCCTGTCTGTGTTGTCGCTTGCTATCGGCAACATCGTTGCCATCGCGCAGACCAACATCAAACGCATGCTTGCCTACTCGACCATCTCGCACGTCGGCTTCCTGTTGCTCGGCGTGCTGGCCGGGACCGCCGCTGGCTACTCGGCATCGATGTTTTACGCGCTCGTGTACGCGCTGATGGCCGCCGGCGGATTCGCGATGGTGCTGCTCTTGTCGCGCCAGGGCTTCGAGGGTGACCGCCTCGATGACTTCCGCGGCCTGAACGAGCGCAGCCCGTGGTTCGCGTTCGTAATGTTAATCCTGATGGCGTCGATGGCCGGCTTGCCGCCAACCGTCGGCTTCTTCGCTAAGGTCGAGGTACTCGCAGCAGTCGTCGACGTCGAGCTGGTCTGGCTCGCGGTCGTCGCGGTCGCGTTCTCGATTGTCGGTGCGTATTACTATCTGCGCGTCATCAAACTGATGTATTTCGACCAGGCGGAGGACACCCACGCGCTGGCCGTCGGGCCCGAGTTCAAGGTCGCGCTGAGCGCGAACGGGCTCGCGGTGCTCGGCCTGGGTCTGTTCCCCGGCCTCCTGCTCGGCCTCTGCGCGGCCGTCTTCCTGTAGGAGCGGCCCTCCGGCCAATGTGGGAGCGGTGCTCCAGTGTAGGAGCGGTGCTCCGCACCGCGATGGCAGAGGTCTCAAGTGGCACCGCGCCCACCGCAACCCATAAGTCGCTTCGCGCTTGCGCCGGGACGCGGCTCGAAATGTGGGAGCGGCCCTCTGGCCGCGATGCGCCCCGCCGGCAGGCGGCCCATCTGACTGGCACAGAACACACACCATTCATTCGAACGCCCGCCGCGGAGCGGCGAAGCGAATCAAAAATCGCTTTTTTGATGAGCGTGGAGGCGCGCCGGCAGGCGTCGCCGACTTGAATTGCCAAGGAGAAGCACCTACAATCTCTGGCTCTCGGGTGCGGGGTGGAGCAGTCTGGCAGCTCGTCGGGCTCATAACCCGAAGGTCGCAGGTTCAAATCCTGCCCCCGCTACCAACATATGTTGTTGTAAGCAGCCCCGAGTGACGGGGCTTTTTTTTGAGTAAGGGGGCGCGGTAGGCCCCTTTGTCGTTTGTGGAGCCGGAGGAAGTGTGGCGACGGATCTGCGAGACAAGCTGATCGCGATCATCGAGCCGGAACTCGCGACAATCGGCTACGGGCTGATCGAGTTGGTGTACAAGCCGCGCGGCAACACTGCGTTGCTCAGGGTGTACATCGACGCGGAAGCAGGCGTCGGGCTCGAAGACTGTGCGAAGGCGAGCCGCCGGATCAGTTCGGTGCTCGATGTCGAGGACCCGATCCCGGGCGCGTACGAGCTCGAGGTGTCGTCGCCAGGGTTCGACCGGCCGCTGCGTACGCTGGAACATTTCCAGCGCTATGTCGGCAGCCAGGTGAAAGTGGAAACGGTGCGGCCGCTCGATGGGCGGCGCAGGTTCAAGGGTCCGTTGCTGGCCGCGAACGCGGAGAAGCTGCGGATGGAGGTGGACGGCACGGAGCGGGAGATCCCGTTCTCGCTGGTCGAGCGGGCGTCGCTCGTGCCGGACGCATGAGAAGCTGGAGAAGGCGGTCATGAACAAAGAGATATTGATGGTTGCCGATGGCGTCGCTAACGAAAAGGGCGTTGATCGGGAAATCATATTCGAGGCCATCGAGGCCGCGCTCGCGCACGCCGCGAAGAAAAAGCACGGCGGTGAGATAGACGTGCGCGTGGCAATCGACCGGGAGACCGG
>JAIVGZ010000058.1 GCA_020201335.1 Natronospirales bacterium | reverse complement strand
GCCGGCCTCGATGTCGGCCTTGATGGTCAGGATGAGCTCGGCCATGCGCGGGTTCTCGTGGCCGCGGCCAATAATCTCGAACGACTGCACCAACGGCACGCCCGCGGTCATCATGGTCGCCATCTGGCGCGACAGGATTGCGATGTCGCCCGCGGTGATCTTCTTGCCGCCGCTGCCGGTGCGGTGCTTCTTGATCTTGACGGGGGTGATGCCCTGCTTGCGCAGCTGCGCCTTGATCGCCTGCTCGCTCGGGCCGACCGCCTTGCCCTTCTGGCGCGCGCCCTTGCGGTCGGTACCTTCCCAGGTCCAACTGATGTCTTTGACTGCTGCCGCTGTTGCCATGTACCGCTACCTCAATGACTGGAGATGACGCGGTGGAGCTCGTCGAGCCCCATCACGCCTTGTTTCACTTTCAACAGACCCGACCGTTGCAGGTCGTCGATGTCCTCGGCGGCCGCCTGTTTCTCGATGTCCATCGAGTTGCCGCCGTCCATGATGATGCGGCCCATCTTTTCGGAGATTGCCATCACCTGGTAGATGCCGACGCGGCCCTTGTAGCCGTTCGTGCACTTGTCGCAGCCGACGGGCTTCAGCACCTGGAAATCGTCCTTCATGTCCGCTTCGGTGAAGCCCGCCTTGATGAGCTGCGCCTTCGGCACGTCGTGCGGCGCCTTACAGGACGAACATAGCCGGCGGCCGAGCCGCTGCGCGATGATCAGGTTGACGGACGATGCAATCGCGAACGGCGCGACGCCCATGTCGACCATGCGGGTCAGCGTCTTCGGCGCGTCGTTTGTGTGCAGCGTGGAGAGCACCATGTGGCCGGTCTGGGCCGCCTTGATTGCGATTTCGGCGGTTTCAAGGTCCCGGATTTCGCCGACCATGATGATGTCCGGGTCTTGGCGTAGGAACGCTTTCAGCGCCGCAGCGAAGGTGAGCCCGACTTTCGGGTTCACGTTGACCTGGTTGATGCCGTACAGGTTGATTTCCGCCGGGTCTTCTGCGGTCGAGATGTTGCGTTCCGGCGTATTCAAAATATTGAGACCGGTGTACAGCGACACGGTCTTACCGGAACCGGTTGGTCCGGTGACGAGGATCATCCCGTACGGGCGGTTCAGCGCGTCGAGGTACAGCTCCTTCTGGTCGGGTTCGTAGCCGAGCGCGTCGATGCCGAGCGTCGCGCTGCTCGGGTCGAGGATACGCATCACGATCTTCTCGCCGAACAGCGTCGGGCACGAGTTCACACGAAAGTCGATTGCGCGCGACTTGGAAAGCTTCAGCTTCATGCGGCCGTCCTGCGGCACGCGTCGCTCGGCGATGTCGAGCCGCGACATCACTTTCAGACGCGCAGAAATCTTGCCGGACAGAGCGATCGGTGGCGACGCGACCTCGGACAGCATGCCGTCGATGCGGAACCGGACGCGGTATGCCTTCTCGTAGGGCTCAAAATGGAGGTCCGATGCGCCGAGGTTGATCGCGTCGAGTAGCATCTTCGTGACGAAGCGGACCACTGGCGCGTCTTCGGCATCGACGCGCGCGATGTCGTCGTCGTTGCCGCCTTCGTCAACACCGCCGAGTTCGACGTTGTCGAGGTCGTCGTCGGCGCCCGCGTAGGCGTCCATCTTGGTGTCCATCTTGGACAGCACCGACTCGATCGCTTTCGAAAGCTTGTCTTCCTCAACGACGACGGCCTCGACCGCATGGCCGGTCTGGAACTTGATCTCGTCGAGTGCCTGCAGATTGGTCGGGTCGGACAGCGCGATGAACAGGCGCTTGCCGCGCAGGTGCAGCGGCAGCACGCGGTGTGCCTTGATTAATTTTTCGTCGACGAGCTCCTGCGGAGTCTGGTCGAGGTCCATTGCAGCCAGGTCCAGGACCGGGGCACCAAACTCGGCGGCGGCTGCGGTAGCAATCGCCCGCGGGTCGGCGAGCTTCTTCTCGACGAGGTGCGCGACAAACGTCTTTTTCGCCGCAGCGGCGTCCTGCGTGGCAGTGACGGCGGCGTCCTCGGTCAGCAGGCCATCGAGCACCAGCCGGCGGGCGAGGCCGCTCAGGTTTGCCTTGACGGTAGGTGTTGCCATCCGATGCCCTCCCCGGGGGCGGTTTTGTGACCCGAGTATACCTTCTACCACAAAAAAAACGGGCGCCCGAAGGCGCCCGTTCCCACCCGGTCCGTTGCCGGACCGAGACCCTGCTGTTTAGCTAGCCGTCAGGTTACGGCACTGCTGCGGCAGATACTTGTGGTCGATATCAGCCGACCAGCAACGCCAGGTACCCGGCTCGCGGTACGACTGGTTCAGAACGCCTGCGGCACGGCCGGCGACATTGATCGACAGCGTCAGCGTCGCGCCCGGCGGGTTGGTCGCCTGGGTGATGCCGAGGCCGGAGCACACGCCACCGCCCTGGACCGGCACGATTTCGCCGAACTGAGCGGCTGAAGGCCACTCCCCGGACATGCCAAAGTGCTCAAGGGTCGGGGTGCGCGAGCTGCCGAGCAGCGACACACATTCCGCCGTCTGAGCACGGGTGATGTAGTCCTGGTATGCCGGAATAGCGACGGCTGCCAGAATGCCGATGATCGCGACAACGATCATCAGTTCGATAAGCGTAAAGCCTTTCTGAAGGTTCTTCATTTGGATACTCTCCATTGGTTCGGGGTTACATCCGGCGGTTTTGGACATCGCCGCTTGCATAGTGTCATGCAAGGGCCGTGCCAGAACCCAGCGCCCATGTAATTCCTGAAGAAGATCTCAGGGAATTCCCTCAGAAGTGCTGAAAAAAGTCAGAAAGTGATGAAAATGCTCAGTCGAGGCCCAGTTTCTTCAGGCGGTACCGGAGCGCGGCAAAACTGATACCGAGGATTTCGGCCGCAGCAGTCTTGTTCCACCGAGCCTGCTCAAGCGCCCGTTCGATGCGCTCCCGCTGCAGTCGGTCGACCTCAGCATCCAGCGAGTCCGTGCGGTCCGCATCGGTCGCCGCCGGCAGCCGCAGAACAATGTCGCCGGCGCGTACGACTGCGTCCTCGGCGAGCGTCAGCGCGCGCTCGAGGATGTTTTCAAGCTCTCGGACGTTGCCCGGGAATGCGTACTCCTCCAGTCGCTCGACCGCTTCGGACGCCAGCCTGACTGGCTCCATACCCAGTTCGCGGGTCTGACGGGCGAGGATGTTGTCGGCCAGCATCTGTATGTCGCCAGGGCGTTCGCGCAGCGCGGGGACCCGTAGCTCGATCACGTTAATCCGGTAGTAGAGGTCCTCGCGGAAGTCGCCGCGGGAGACGAGGGCGCCAAGGTCCTTGTGGGTCGCCGACAGGATGCGTACATCGACCGCGACCTCGTGCGGTGAGCCGACCGGGCGTACCGACTTTTCCTGGATTACCCGCAGCAACTTCACTTGCATGTGCAGCGGAAGGTCGGCGACTTCGTCGAGGAACAGCGTACCGCCCTCGGCCGCGTGGAACAGCCCGTGTTTGTCGGCGACCGCGCCGGTGAAGCTACCCTTGCGGTGCCCGAAGAACTCCGATTCCATCAGTTCCGTCGGAATCGCGCCGCAGTTGACCGGCATGAACGGGCCAGCGGCCCGTGGGCCGGTGTCGTGGATCATCCGCGCGACCAGCTCCTTGCCGGTGCCGGATTCGCCGCTTATGTGTACCGGCGCCTGGCTGCGCGCGACCTTTGCAATCATCTCTCGCAGGCGCTCGATTGCCGGGGAGGTTCCAAGCAGCGTCGGCGGCCGGATGACCGTGTCGGCGTCCTGGGCGAGGCGCAAGGCGGCATCGACGAGCTTGCGGAGCCCGGCGAGGTCGACGGGTTTCGAGACGAAGTCGAACGCGCCAGCCTTCAGTGCCTGGACCGCCGACTCGACGTTACCGTGCGCGGTGATTACCGCCACCGGCAGGCCGGCGCGGTGATGCTGAATCCATTCGACGATCTCGAGCCCGTCGCCGTCCGGAAGCCGCATGTCGGTGAGGCACAGGTCAAACACCTCGCGCTCCAGCAGTTCGACGGCCTCTGCGCGGGTCGATGCGGACATCGCCCGTACGTCCATACGCCGCAGCGTCAGCTCAAGCAGCTCACGGATGTCCGGTTCGTCGTCGATGATCAGCGCGGTCGGCATTTCAAACCACCCAGCGGGATGCGTCCGCAAAGCTTATCCGAAAGCAGCTGCCGCCTCCCGGCCGCGGCTGGTACGACAGGCGGGCCTGGTTGCACTCAGAGAGTTCGCGAGCGATGAACAAGCCGAGCCCCGTGCCCTGCGCGCGTGCGCTGTAGAACGGTTCGAAAATGTGCTGCACGATTGATGCGTCGATGCCGGGGCCGTGGTCCATCACATCGAGGCACGGTGCACCGGCCCCGGTGCGCCCGCCGCGCAACTCCACAATCGCACCGCGCACTGCCGGTGAATGCCGCAGCGCATTCTCACACAGGTTCCAGACCACCTGCTGCAGGTGGGTCGGGTCCATGCGTACGACGAGGTCGTCCTCGTCGACGCGCACCAGCAGCCGGTCGCGCGGCAGGTCGTTCATTTGCGCGAACTCGTCCGCGAAGTCATCGAGCCAGCGGTTCAGCGACAGCCGCTCTGGCCGGGTCTGCTGGCGGCGCGACAGTTGCAGCACGTTCTCGATGATCGTGTTCATGCGCTCGGTTTGCGTGCGGATGATCTCCGTGAGCCGTAACTCATCCGGTCCGAGGTGCTCCGCCTCAGCGAGCAGCTGGCCCGCATGGCTGATTGCACCGAGCGGGTTGCGTACCTCGTGCGCGATGCTGGCGGTGAGGCGGCCGAGCGCCGCGAGCTTCATCGCCTGCATGCGCTCGGCAACGACCCGCGTGTCCTCAAGGAAAATCAGCGCGCCCCCATCGGCACCGCGCCCGAGCGGGGTGAGGTGCGGCGTCAGCACGGTGCCGGGTTCAGCCCCCGGCAGCGTCGGCAGCTCGTCCCAGGGCCGCGTGCGCCAATCGCGCAGGCATTGTGCGAGCGCGTGCGAAATTTCGTGGAGACGAAGGTGCCGGGCGTCGGGTGGCGCGCCGAGGAATGCCGCGGCGGATGCGTTCATCATACGGATCCGCTCGTGTTCGTCGACGGCGATGACTCCGGTCTGCAGATGTTGGATCACGTACTCGTTCAACTGCGCGAGGTTCGCCAGGTCGACGCCGCGCTGCTCGGCCAGCGCCTCGCTCTCACGCGCGCGGCGCGCAAGTATGAAGCCGAGTACCGCGGTGGTGAACAGAATCAGCCCCAGGATGCCGGCCTGCGTATAGCCGCCAAGCGGAATCAACCCGGCAAGTTGCGCGTAGACCTCAGCGCCGAGCAGCGCCAGCGTCGCGAGCGCGGCGAAGA
>JAIVGZ010000010.1 GCA_020201335.1 Natronospirales bacterium | reverse complement strand
TTCAACGCGCTGCTGAAGACATTGGAGGAGCCGTCCGGGCGCAGCGTGCTCGTATTGGTGACCGCGCGTCCGGCTCGCTTGTCGGCCACGATTCGCAGCCGCTGCCAGCAGGTAGCGATTGCGCCTCCGGCAGCTGAAGACGGCGTTGCGTGGCTGCGCGCGCGGAAGGTCCGCGACCCCGAGCTTTTGCTGGCGCTCGCCGGCGGCGCGCCACTCGCCGCAGCAGCGCTGGCCGATAGCGCACTGCTCGATGCGCGTACAGCGCTGCTGCGCACGCTGCTGGACCTGGCTGCCGGGCAGACCGACGCCCCGGCCGCCGCGCAGGCGTGGGCCGCATTACCGTTTGCCGACGCGCTGGATTGGCTGCAGACGGTCGTCCACGACATGATCCGCCTGCGCCAGCTCGGCGCTGACGCGGCGCTGGTCAACGGCGATCTGCGCCGGGATTTGCAAAGCGGGGCGCACCGATTAGACTGGCTGGCAATGCACCGCCACCTGGACGAATTGGTCCGTCTGCGGGCATTGACCGAGACACCGGTCGTCGCGCAGCTGCAATGGGAGAGCGTGATGACCGCCTGGAGCAGCCGCCTGGATACGGCGCTGCTCGCCTGACACGAGGGGGATACGATGAGCGCGCCAGGCATGCTGACCCTGACCATCAAGGACAAGGGCGCGCTGTACTCCGCCTATATGCCATTCATCAAGAATGGCGGCCTGTTTATTCCGACCAGCAAGGCCTACGGCCTTGGCGACGAGGTGTTCATCCTGCTCACGCTCATGGACCAGTCAGAGAAACTGCCGGTCGCCGGCAAGATCGTCTGGGTGACGCCGCGTGGCGCGCAGAACAAGCGCAACGCCGGCATCGGCGTGCAATTCTCCGACCAGGACAACGGTCAGACGCAGAAGAAAATCGAGACCTACCTCGCCGGCGCGCTCGGAGCAGACCGGCCTACCCACACGATGTAGGTAAACCTGTGGGAGCGAATCGCTCCTACACTGATGCCTTCGTTTAGAATCCGTTCATGCTAGTAGACAGCCACTGCCACCTCAATCTCCTCGACTCGATCAAGGACGGCGGATCGCTCGACGAGGTCTTGCTCGCCGCGGCGCAGAACAGCGTTGAGCACATGCTGTGCGTCGGCGTCGACAAGGACAGCTGGCCCGGGATGATGGCGCTGGTCGAAGGCCGCAGGCAGGTTTCGGCGTCCGTCGGCGTCCACCCCAACGACCCGCCCGGTGATGAGCCGGACGAAGCGTGGCTGCAGGCCGGTGCCGCGCACCCGCAGGTGGTTGCAATTGGCGAAACCGGGCTCGACTACTACCGCACTGACGGCGATACGGGATTCCAGCGCGAACGCTTCCGGACGCACATCCGTGCGGCGCGTGCCTGTGGGCTGCCGCTGATCATCCACACGCGCGCCGCGCGCGACGACACCCTTCAGGTGATGCGTGAGGAGGGCGCAGAGCACGTTGGCGGCGTGATGCATTGCTTCACCGAAGATTGGGAGATGGCGAAAGCCGCAATCGACATGGGCTTCATGATTTCGTTTTCGGGCATCGTCACTTTCAAGACCGCGGCGGCGCTACAGGATGTCGCACGGCGCGTTCCCGAACGGCACCTGTTGGTCGAGACCGACTCGCCGTGGCTCGCGCCCATCCCGTTCCGGGGCAAACCAAACCAGCCGGCGTGGGTGCGGCACGTCGCGGAGTTTGTCGCGGAACTCAGGGGGCTATCGGTCGAGGAGGTGGCGGAGACGACGACTTCGAATTACGACCGGGTGTTCGGCCGCTGGAAGGATTAAGCGGCAGCAGATGCGGTCAGGCCGCCCTGCAGCACGAACGCGGTAATGCCTTTCTCATTGAGGATGAACGACGCGGCTGAACTCCGACGGCCGGTGTCGCAGACCACCACATACTTCTTGTCGGCGTCGAGCTTATCGAGCTTCACACGGATGAAGTAGAGTGGGATGTTCACCGCACCGTCCGGGTGGTCGTTTTCAAACTCGCTGGGCAAGCGCACGTCGAGCCAGACGCCGCCCTCAGCAATCACCTTATCGGCCTGCGCGCGGTCAACCCACTTCAGCATGGGCTCGTTCAGAAGCTTCTGGAAGTCGTCCTTGCCGAGCTTCATCAGCGTGCCGTCGGTCTTCATGGTAATCGTCGCGTTCCGCTTCGCGCTGGAGATCAACGCTTCTTCGCCGAAGCTATCCCCAACGGCGAGCTCAGCGAGCTTGATGCCCTGTTTGTTCAACGGGGTCTCGCGCGTAACGACGGCACGGCCCTTCGTCAGTACGTAGAAATAGTCCCCGTCCTCACCTTGCTTGATGACCGATTCGCCGGCCTTCAGCGTCACCGGCTGCATGCGCATGAACATCGCCTGGATGTTCGCGGGCGGAATCTTGTGGAACGCAGGGTTCTGCAGGTGCTTGGCCTCCGGGCTGCCGCCCTTGATCACCTTGACGACCTTGTCATCGTTGCGCAGTTCCACCTCGCCGCTGATGACATAGAGCGTGCGCTTGTCCGTGTCGCCTTTCTTGAACAAAAAGCGTCCCGCCGGCAGATCCTCGATGCCGAATTTCTTCGATAGTTCGACCTGATTTTCGGGCTTGAGGCCGTTTAGAGGCGACAGCCTGCCAAACAGTTCTCTGTCAATCGGACGTTTTGCCATTTCCCCAACCTTGTTCGACAACTGCGCCGGCGTGGGAGCCGGCGCGACTGGGCGCAGTCTACCATACCCGCCGCGGCCCACCCCACGTGCGGGACGCGTCAGGCGACCGGCGGAACAGGGCGCGGACGCCGCTGGTCATCGATTGCCACATAGGTGATACGCGCGGTAGCGACCTTCACGGACTCGGCGCCCGATTGGCGCTCGGAGAACACCTCAACTGAGACGGTCAGCGACGTTCGACCCACGCGCTCAACCTCGCAGTAGCAGGCGACCACGTCACCGACCAACACGGGCTGCAGGAACTGGAACTCGTGGACGGAGACTGTTACCACGCGGCCGGCCGCACGACGCATCGCGAGCACCGCACCGGCAATGTCGGCGTGCGACATCAGCCAACCACCAAAGATGTCGCCGAGCCCGTTGGTGTCGCGGGGCATGGCGAGGACCCTTACAGTGGCTTCGTTGTTCTTCAAAGCTGCTCCCAGCCTTCGTGCGGAGCGAAGCGGGCACCATGGCGCGCCTCGAGCGTGCGCATGCGCTCGAGGATGTTTTCCTTACCCTGCGCGCGGATGTAATTGATCGGACCGCCGGTGAACGGTGCGAAGCCGGTGCCGAATATCACACCGGCATCCGCGAGCTCGGCGTCTTCGACCACGCCCTCGTGCAGGCACGCGACCGCCTCGTTGAGCAGCGGCATGATCAGGCGGTCCTGCAGGTCGGTCGGTCCGGCGGCGGCCTTTCGGTCGCGCACCGGCTTGCCGTTTTTGTATTCGTAGAACCCACGGCCGCTCTTGCGGCCGAGATTGCCTGCATCGACCATCTGCTTCAGCGTGGGCGGAACCGACATGTCGAACGCGTCCTCAAACACCTTCGACACGGACAACGCGACGTCGAGACCGACGGTATCGGCGAGCTCTACCGGGCCCATCGGCATGCCGAAGTCCAACGCAGCGCGGTCGATCGCTTCCTTCGGCACGCCTTCGCCGGCAGCCAGCATCGCCTCCATCATGTAGGGCATCAGGATCCGGTTGACCAAGAAGCCCGGCGACGACTTCGCCGGCATTGGCAAGCGGTCGACGTGACGCGCAAAGGCCAACGCCTGCTCGAGCGCGCGGGGGTCGGTATCGTCGGTGTGCACGACTTCCAGCAGAGGCATCTTCGCGACTGGGTTGAAGAAGTGCAGCCCAACCAGTCGGTTCGGGTCGGACAACGCCCCAGACAGCTCCTCGAGCCGGATGCTCGAAGTGTTCGTTGCCAGGAGCGCGCCATCCTTCATCTTCGGCTCCAGCTCCGCGTAGAGCGCGCGCTTCGCGTCAGTGTTCTCGAAGATTGCCTCGATCACGACATCCGCCTGCGCTACGCCACGGCCGCTAACATCGGGTACCAGCCGGTCCATCGCCGCCTGCACCAGGCGCGGCTCCTTCAGCTTGCCTGCGAACAGTTTTACGGCGCGCTTGATTGCAGGCGCGATGTACTTCGGTTCCCGGTCCTGCAACGTGACGTTGTAGCCGCGCAGCGCGCACCAAGCAGCGATATCGCCACCCATCACGCCGGCACCGACCACGTGTACGTGGCTGAGCTGCAGCTTCGATTTGCGGCCAAGGCTCTTAAGACGGTCCTGCAGCATGAACACCCGCACGAGGTTGCGTGCAGTGTCGCCGGTCATCAATTCTGCAATCGACCGCGCTTCCTGCTCGTACATCTCCGCGTGGTCGTCGTAGTGGTCCTTCCACAGCTCGATGATTGCGTACGGAGCAGGGTAGTGGCGGCGCTTCGCCTTGCGCGCGACCTGCTTCTCCAGCTGGCTTGCGATAATTCCGCGCATCGGTTTGCTCGACAGCACGCGTTGCTGCCACGGCGCCTTTTGGACGGGCGGCGGGTTGAGCGCGAGTTTGCGCGCCGCGCGCTCGAGGTGCCGGGCCGGTGCGACCATGTCGACGAGCCCAATCTTCTTCGCCTGCCGTGCGCGCAGCCCGCGCCCGGTCAGCATCATGTCCATCGCCGGCAGTACGCCGACGAGCCGGATCGAACGCACGGTGCCGCCGAAACCCGGATGGATGCCGAGCTTCACTTCCGGCAGGCCGAGCTGCGTCTTCGGGTCGTCGAGCGCGACGCGGTAGCGGCACGCGAGCGCGAGTTCGAGGCCACCGCCGAGTGCGAAACCGTTGATCATCGCGACCGTCGGGCAGCGCAGGTTCTCCAGCCGCTCCAGTACGCCCTGGCCGCCACGGATCAATTGCAGAGCGTCGTCCGGACCTTTGAGGTCGGTGAATTCCTTGATGTCGGCGCCGGCGATGAAACCTGTGTCCTTCATCGAGTGGACAATCACCGCCTTCGGCTTCGACTCCTCGAGTTCGGCAATGCGGTCGTTCAACTCCCGCATCACCGCGCCGGACAATACATTGGTGCCGGCGCCGGCCTTGTCGAAGCCCAGCCAGGCGATGCCATCATCATCGGTGCGGATATGCCAGTTCTTGTCAGAGTTCATGGTGGAGTCCCGTGCTGTTCATGCCAATCGCGGTGCGGAGCACCGCTCCTACACTCGAGATCTTCATGCGCGTTCCAGTAGCATGGCGCCGCCCTGACCGCCGCCGATGCACAGCGTCGCGATTGCGTAGCGGCCGCCGGTGCGCTTCAGCACGTTCAGCGCATGCAGCGCGACGCGCGCGCCGCTAGCGCCGACAGGGTGGCCGATCGCGACCGCGCCGCCGTCGATGTTCAGCTTGTCCTCGTCGATGCGACCCACAGCACCGTCACGGCCGAGCTCCTCACGGCAGTACGCATCGCTTGCAAGCGCCTCGATGCAGCCGATTACCTGTCCGGCGAACGCTTCGTTGATTTCGAAATAATCGATGTCGTCGAGCGTCAGCCCATGCCGGTCGAGCACCTGCGCGATTGCGTGGACCGGGCCCAGGCCCATCTCCGCCGGGTCGAGCGCCGCCCATTCGCAACCGACGATGCGCCCAAGCACCGGCAGCTTACGCTGCTCGACGGCTTCACCGGATGCGAGCAGCAGCAACGCCGCGCCATCCGTAACCTGCGAGCTGTTGCCCGGCGTGACGAGCCCAACGTCGCGGTCGAAGAACGGACGCAGTGTCGCAAGCTTCTCCGGGGACGAGTCGCGGCGTAGGCCGTCGTCGTGCTCGTGGTACGAACCGTCCGGCCCGTAGACCGTCGCCACTTCGTCGCCAAGGTGGCCGGCATCGATTGCAGCTGCGAGCCGATGGTGGCTGCGCGCTGCATAGGCATCCATTTGCTCGCGCGTCACGCCAAACCGGTGCGCAACGATTTCTGCGGTCTGGCCCATCGACAGGCCGACCATCGGGTCGCTCAATCCGCGCAGCAGACCAATGACCGGCGCGAAATGGCCAGGCCGCAGCTTGAAGAAAGCTTTGGCGCGCTGCGCCGGCGTCTTGGCTGCCTGCATGTCGGCGAGCCACTCGACCATCTTGGGGCCGTACAGCACGGGCGCGCGGCTCATCGCCTCGGTCCCGCCGGCGAGCACGAGCGATGCACGCCCGGTAATGATGTTCACGCGCGCGGAGTCGAGCGCCTGCATCGCGGATGCGCAGTTACGCATCACGGTCCAGCCAGGCACCGACTTGCCGCAGCCGAGCCGCAACGCCACGATGCGGCCGATGTTCGCCTCATCGACGCTCGGCATCGCGCAACCGAGAATCACTTCGTCGAGTTCGGTGCGCTCAATCGGGTTGCGGGACAGCAGCGGGCGGCCCGCAGCGACTGCGAGGTCTGACGCGCTGAACGGGCCGGGGCGGCCGCGCGCTTTCAGGAACGGCGTGCGAACGCCGTCGACTACATATACCGGTGTGGATTCTTGCATCTGTGCTCCTGTCAGAATGCCGCGCTACGCGGCGTGGCCGTCGGCATGCAATCAGCGACCGGCGCCTGGAAGCCGGCAATCAGAAAGGGTACCAGTCGAGCGAGCGTCAATTCGACGTCTTCGGGACGCTCACTGCCGGCGATGAGGCGTAGCAACTGGCTGTCGGCAATCGTGTACGCGGTCGCGCCAATCATGAAGTGCAGGCGCCAATAGAGCTCCTCGCGCGGCAACGCCGGCAATGCGCCGCCGAGCGCGAGCGCAAAGCGCTCGAGCACTTCGCGATACTGGCCGGTGAAGAAGCGCTCGAACCGGCTCGATGTCTCGGTATAGCTCTGGCCGAGCATGCGTATAAAGAGAGGCCCCCCGAGTTCTTGGTCGCGGCTGATGCGCAGCACCGGTTCAATGAACGCGCGGATGAGATCCTCAAGCGAAATCGGCCTGCCGGTGGCCTCGAGTTCATCGAGTCGGCGCAGCCGCTCCATGTTCAATGGCTGCAACCGGCGCGCATACACCGCTTCGATCAGCGCGTCGCGCGAACCGAAGTGGTAATTGACCGCTGCCAGGTTCACACCCGCACGGCTTGTGATGTGGCGGAGCGAGGTTGCGGCGATGCCGCCTTCAGCGAACAGGTGCTCGGCAGCCTCGATGATGCGCTGTTTCGTCGACATGCAGACTTCCGTTTCAAACGGTTGTTTAGAGCATACACGCCCGGTCGAAGGATGTCAGGGCCGCGTCTATCCGGGCCCGCTCAGTGTAATAGTGAGGGCTGAAGCGCAGCGACGGCCCACGTGCCGCGCAGAGGACCCCATCCGCCTCCAGTCGCCCGGCCAGGGCCGCAAGGTCCTGACCGGCAACCCTGACGCAGACATTTCCGCCGAATCTTCCGGCCTCCCGCGGCGATACCAGCGTGACGCCGGGGCGCTCGGCCAGCGCATCCGCAAGGTACGCGGCATTCGTGAGCACGCGGCGCTCAGCCTCTGCGTGGCCAAACTCATCGAGCAGCGACAGCGAGGCCTCGAAGCCAACCAGCGCCGGCCAGTTTGCGGTGCCGGCCTCGTAGCGGCGCGCGCTCGGCTCGATTTCTGCCAGCGTGCCGCCGAAGCGCATCGGGTCGGCGACCGTATGCCAGCCGAAGGCGAGGGGACGGAGGCGGTCGCGCAGTTCGGCGCGGCACCAGAACAGCGCGATCCCGAATGGGCTCATCAGCCACTTGTGTGAACCCGCGACGACGAAGTCGGCGTGGCACGCTTGCGCGTCGAAGCGGAGCGCGCCGAGACTTTGCACCGCGTCGACGCAAAAGAGGATGCTGCGTGCACGGCAGTACGCGCCGATGCGCGCGCAGTCGAGCCGGTAGCCAGTCCCGTATTGGACGGTGCTCACCGTAACGAGCCGCGTATTTTCATCGCACGCGGCCTCGAGCGCGTCTTCAGGCGATTCGCCCTCGGCCGGCGTCACGCGGACGAGGCGGACGCCGCGCTGCTCGAGCGCCTCCCAGGTAATCAGGTTCGACACAAATTCCTCGGCCAGCGCGACCACGGTGTCACCCGGCTTCCAGTCGAGTCCATGCGCGACCTGGGAGAGTGCGTCAGAAGTGTTCTTGAGTAGCGCGATGTCATCGACAGACGGCGCATTGACCAACGCGCGCAAGCGCTCGCGCAACCGTTGCTCGGTCTCGATCCACTCGGGAAACGCGCCGGCGTAACTACGCGTACACATCGTTTCCGCAAAACGCTGCACTGCTTCTGCGCAGCGGCGTGGCCAAGGGCCGACACCGGCATGATTCAGGTGGATGAGGTCATCATCAAGGCGAAATTCACCCTGTAGGAGCGAATCTTTTTTCACGCCGACACCACCAGCCACCCGATGTAAGCGGCATACGACGCAACCAGGAAACCACCCTCCAGTCGGGAAATCACGAAGCCGCGCACGATCGGCAGCACGACAAGCGCGAACGCGACCATCACCGCGAGGTCCGACCAAGCCAGGTCACCGGTGGCGAAAGGCGACACCAGCGCCGTGAGCCCGAGCACCGCAAGGATATTGAACAGGTTCGAGCCGAGTACATTACCGACTGCGATGTCGCCCTCGCGCTTGAACGACGCCACCGCTGAAGTCGCGAGCTCCGGCAGGCTGGTGCCTAACGCGATGATGGTCAGCCCAATGAGCGCCTCGCGTAGGCCGAATGCACGTGCGAGTTCAACGGATGCGCTGACCAGCAGGTTCGCACCGAGCACCAACACTCCAATGCCGACGAGGACCATCGCCACGTACTGCCACTGAGGACGTGCCTGTCCGGCAACGAGGTCGGCGTACTCGGCATCGACCGCCGCGTTGCGCTCGGCGCGCGCGGCACGCACGCTGAACACCAGGTACAGCACCAACGCCCCGAACAGCGCAGCGCCTTCGAGGCGCCCAAGCACGCCATTAATCAGCAGGACGCACAGCATCAGCGACGCAACCAGAACCAACGGGGCTTCGATCTTGATTACCTGAGCCTGCACCGAAAGCGGGCGAATCAACGCGGCGATGCCAAGTATCAGCCCGGTGTTTGCGATGTTGGAGCCAACGACGTTACCGAACGCGATTGCACCGCTGCCATCGAAAGCCGCTCGCAGCGACACTGCGAGTTCCGGCGCGCTGGTGCCGAACGCCACGACCGTCAGGCCAATCAGCAGCGGCGTCAACCCGAGCCGCGTTCCGAGCGCCGACGCGCCGCGCACCAGCCACTCGGCGCCGTAGTAGAGGAAAATGAGCCCGATAACGAGCTTGGCGGCTATCATCAGCATATGGGTGAACCTGTCATCGCGCGCAAGGTGCCACGGCGGGAAGCGTTACGCTACTGGTGGCGCCTTGGCTGGTTAAGTTTTGGTGGGCCGGCCGGCCAGATCGCGATGATGCACACCGACCTGGTCGAAAAACGGCGCTGGTTGTCGGAAGGCCGTTTCCTGCATGGCCTTAACTATACGATGGCGCTGCCCGGACCTGAAGCGCAGCAGCTGGCGATTTATATCGGCTGGCTGTTGCACGGCACCTGGGGCGGCATCGTCGCCGGAACGCTTTTTGTACTGCCGTCGCTCGTGTTGATGGTGCTCGCGGGCTGGGCGTACCTCGCGTACGGCGAACTGCCGGCCGTAGCCGGTGTGCTGTGGGGCGTGAAGCCGGTCATCGTCGCCATCATAGTGCTCGCAGCGTGGCGCATCGGCCGGCGCGTACTCGGCCGACCGGCATACGGCGTCGTTGCCGGTGCGGCGTTCGTAGCCATCGCAATATTCGAATTGCCGTTCCCGCTAATCATCGGTGCGGCTGCCACGACGGGTGCTGTGCTGGCAAGGTATAGCCCAGCGTGGATTGCCGGCGTCGATACTGCGGTTACAGACTCGGGTGCCGACCCACGCGGACCCGCGGTCATCGACGACGACACGCCACAACCGGCTCGGGCGCGCTTTAGCTGGGGCCGCATTGCGCGGCTCACAGCAATCGGCATCGGCCTATGGTTCGCGGCAATGGCGGCGACGGTCGCGGTGTTCGGAACCGATAGCGTGCAGGTCGCGCTCGGTTGGTTCTTCACAAAGGTCGCGCTGGTGACTTTCGGCGGCGCGTACGCGGTGCTCCCATACGTATTCCAGGCAGCCGTGACCGAGTACAGCTGGGTGACGACAACCCAAATGATCGACGGGCTCGCGCTCGGCGAGAGCACGCCGGGGCCGTTAATCATGGTTGTCGCGTTCGTTGGCTACCTGGCTGGGGCGGGCGAGGGTGGCACCACCGGCGCCGTGACGGCCGCCGCGGTCGTGACCTTTTTCGCGTTCCTGCCGTCTTATCTGTTCATCCTGCTGGGCGCCCCGCTGGTTGAGGCCGCAAGGGACCTTAATATTCTACGGGGTCCGATGAGCGCGGTTACCGCGGCCGTAGTCGGCGTAATCACACACCTGGCGCTGTTCTTTGCCGGCGCGGTGTTCGTGACGCCGGTCGGCATCGACTGGGCGGCCGTTGTGGTTGCCGTGGTGGCGTTCGTAGCACTGCTCAGCGGAAGACTGGGTATTCCGTTCGCGGTGTTGCTGGGCGGCGCGGTAGGGCTGGTGACTCATATTGTGTGAGGTTTGACCTTAAGAAGACCTCATAACTTCAGGTTTCCTATTGTTTTAACTGTTTTAGCCCCATACAACAGCGTTCTGCCGTATTACGCATAATGTATATTATGTTAAATCGTATTTATCCGATGGTATAGATGCGGCGGTACATACGCCACCACTCGGTGTCGTGTGCGGCCCGGCGGCCCTCCTCGGCACAGACCAGCAGATGCGCAAGTTCGTGGGCCAGCAGCTCGTCCAGTGCGCCGTCGGGCAGGCTTGAAACCGCGCCCGGGCGCACCCGGATCCGCCAGTCGCTGCAGCTCGCCGTCGCGACCCCGGCACCATCCCAATCGGCCACCTCGATCCTCGGTAGCTCGATGGACACCCCATCCGGGTGCTCATAACGGTCCAAAAGCAGCAGGACCCGCGCCTCCAAATGCCGCTCGTTCTGCCTGGTTTCCGGCCGCGGCTCGACGACGGTCCAGAACATGCCCAGCATCGCGACAATCGAGACCGCCCAGCCGAGGTCGCGTAACGGGCGCGTGGTGGGCGCCGGGCTCATCCGAGCAGCTCCATCAATTCCTGGGTACGCCTACGCAGCATCAACTCATCACCGCGGGTCTCGATGTTGAGCCGCAGCAGCGGCTCGGTGTTCGATGGCCGCAGGTTGAAACGCCATTCCGGGAACTCCATGCTGACGCCGTCTAAATATGAAGTGTCCAGCGCGTCGTCCCGGTAATGCTCGATGACGCGTTGGGTAACCGCCGGGATGTCGCTGACCTCCCGGTTAATCTCGCCACTCGACGGGAAACGGCGCATCCGTTCGGCAACCAACTCGGATAGGCGCGCGCCCGAGCGGGACAAAAGCTCGAGGACGATCAACCAGGGAATCATGCCGCTGTCACAGTACGCAAAATCACGGAAATAGTGGTGCCCGCTCATCTCGCCGCCGTATACAGCGTTTGCTGAGCGCATGGCGTCCTTCAGGTTTGTATGGCCGCACCGGCTCATCACCGGCACGCCACCGCCGCGTGTGACGAGGTCGACGGTGCTCCAGACCAGCCGCGGGTCGTGGACGATCTTCGCGCCTGGCCATTTGGCGAGGAAAGTCTTCGCGAGCAGCCCGACGATGTAATAGCCATCAATAAAGCGGCCGCGCTCGTCGAAAAGGAAGCAACGGTCGAAATCGCCGTCCCAGGCAACACCTAGGTCAGCGCCCGCCTGCACCACCGCATTCGCCGTTTCCGCACGCATCTCAGGCAACAGCGGATTGGGTACGCCGTTAGGGAAGCTGCCGTCCGGTTCGTGGTTCAGCTTGACGAGTTCTACCGGCAGCGATTTTGCCAACGCGTCTATCACCGGTCCGGCGCACCCGTTGCCGGCGTTCACGACGACCTTGAACGGCTTCAGGGTCGGTAAGTCGACAAACGACAGGATGTGCCGGACATACGCTGCGCGCACATTCATGCGCTCGTACTGCCCTCTTACCACTGCGCCCCGCCCCTGGTCACCGGCAGCGCGCGCAGCGATTTCTCGCAGGCCGGACGCGAGCCCTACCGGCTGCGCGTCTTCTCGCACGAACTTCATTCCGTTGTATTCGGGTGGATTGTGGCTCGCGGTCACCATGATGCCGCCGTCGAGCCCCATGTGCGTGGTCGCAAAGTAGATTTCCTCGGTGCCGCAGAGGCCGATGTCGCATACCGTCGTGCCCGCCGACCGCAGTCCTTCGGACAATGCGTTGGCAAGCGGCACACTGGTCACACGAACATCACGGCCGATCGCTACTTTGCGTGCGCCGAACAGCTCCGCGTATGCGCGGCCGATGCGCCACGCGACGCCCTCGTTTAGCTGCTCCGGAACGCGGCCACGTACGTCATACGCTTTGAAGCATTGATAGACCGCCGCAATATCAACCGTTGGCGGCGCGGCCGTAGTTATCATCGAACCGGACAATGTCGTCTTCTCCCAGGTACGAACCTTTCTGAACTTCGATGATTTGCAAGGGCGTCTTCCCGCGATTGCGGAGCCTGTGCAGCGTTTTTGGCGGCAGGTCGGTGGACTCCTGTTCGCCGAGTATGAACACGTCGTCGCCGCGCGTGACCTCAGCTTCGCCGTGCACGACGACCCAATGTTCGGATCGATGCTGGTGCATCTGCAGCGACAGGCTTGCACCGGGGTTCACTTGGATCAGCTTCACCTGCATCCCTTCGTTCTGAGCGAGTCGCTCGTACCAGCCCCACGGTCGTTGCACGCGCGGATTAAGTTCCACCTCTTCCCTGCCCTCCCGCTCGAGCTCGCTGACGAGGTCTTTCACCTCGTGCGCCCTGTCCATCGGCGCGACGAACACCGCGTCTTCGGTTGATATCACAACCACATCGCGCAGCCCGACTGCAGTTACCAGCCGGCCGCTCGAATGCACGAACGAACCGCTGACGTCGGTGAGCAACACGTCGCCGCGTGCAACGTTGCGTCCGGCGACCCCGCCGGTACCGGCAGCAAGCAGGCTCGACCAGGTACCGAGGTCGCTCCAAGCCGAATCGAGCTCGACCACCTTCGCGAGGCTCGTATGCTCCATCACCGCGTAGTCAATCGACTCTCCGCGGCAAGCTTCCATTGCATCGCCATCGAGTTCCAGTGAGACGCCATTCCATTTCGCGGCGTTCACCGCCGCGCGTGCAGCTGCAGCGATGTCCGGTGCGTGCCGCTCAAGCGCCGAGATATAGACGTCGGCACGCAGCAGAAAGATTCCGCTGTTCCACAGGTAATCACCGCTTTCAAGGTAAGTGCGCGCAGTGTTTTCGTCCGGCTTCTCCTTGAACGCAACCACGTCTGCGATATCTGCTTTTGCCTTGCGTTGGATGTAGCCGTAGCCTGTGTGCGCGCTATTCGGCTTAACGCCGAACAGTACAATTGCACCGTCGCGCGCGGCCGCAGTACCGCGTTCGACCGCCGCCGCGAAGCGCGCCGGGTCTTCGATAAAGTGGTCAGCCGGCATCGCCAGCAGCAAGGTCTGCGGGTCCTTGCGCGCCGCGTGCAACGCGGCCATGGCAAGCGCCGGTGCGGTGTTACGCGACACCGGCTCGAGCATCACTTCGATCCCGGCCGCACCAATCTCGGCCAGGTCGTCAATGATCAGGAAACGGTGTGACTCGTTCCCGATCACCAGCGGTGCCTCGGCCGACTTGATTGCGCCGCACCGACGGATCGCTTCCTGGAACGGCGTGTACTCGCCATAGAGCTTCAGGAACTGCTTCGGATGCTGCCGACGGGACAGCGGCCACAACCGCGTGCCGGCACCTCCACACATCACAACAGGAACTATCACCGCACCTTCTCCAAACCTCGTCATCGTTAAGACAAATCTTCCAGTACCGGGGGCCGGCGCGACATAGGTTGAATTCTCGCTATTCGCTCTAAAGGTTCCCGAAATCTTCGCAGAGTCAGTTGTTTGCCGCATGAACTTCAAGGGTTCACCGGGTTTTGCTTGCAGGGCGCGTGCTCTATTGTTGCAACTACTCGATGAAAACAAGGCCCGTGCGTGACACATAGAGTTTTGATAGCTTCGCCCGACGACGGGTTGTCCCGCGTCGTCGCGGCGGCACTGGAGCAAGCCGACTACGAAACGACAGTGGTCAATGAGACCGAACGCGTTTCACAGTCGGTCCACGGGCTCAGCCGACCGGACATGGTCGTGCTCGACATGGCATTGCCGGACGGAGCGGCGCTACAGCTCTGCCAGAAGATGCGCAGCGACACGACGACCGCCGACATCCCCATCATGATGGTCGCGTCACTCGAAGGCGTCGAAGAGAAGCTCCGCTCGCTGGAGGCCGGCGCTGATGACTGTGTGACACGGCCGGTGCAACTCGAGGAACTCGTCGCGCGCATGCGCGCACTCAGCCGCCGTGCGCACCCGGAGCCCACCGGCTCGCACGTGCGTGCCGGTCCGATCGACATGGACCTGGGTCGCTGGACCGTTACCGTCAACGACCGCCCTACCCGGCTCACGAAGAAAGAGTTCAAGCTGCTGCAGGTGCTGCTCGAAGCAAAGGGCCGCGTGCAGAGCCGCGACGCGCTACTCGAACAGGCGTGGCCGCACAGCAGCATCCACGGACTCGACACCCGCACCGTCGATGTACACATCGGGCGCTTGCGCCGCAAACTCGGCACCGCCGGGCGAAACATCATCACGGTGCGCAACGTCGGCTTCCGCTTCGACGTGCTACCGGAATGGATCACCGGGCACCACGGCACCAACGAAGAAGGGAAAAGCAACCACCGGTCCAGTTAGCCTCGACGCCGCTAAATACCCTAAGGTCCTTAATTTAGGGTGTTTACCTGATATCCACACCATCGCCTCCCTCACTACAGTGGTTTTACGCAGCATCAACGCTGGAAAGCCGTGGTTTGGCGAAATGCAAGCCATTGATTTTCGGTTTAGTATTACCGCGGAACGGCCCTGCCGTTGCGCGGTGGGGGTATGGAGGAACACTGAATGGCAACTGGCAACAAATCCAAGGCCCGTGAGCGGGCGAAGCCGGCAGAGAAAGCTGGCACGGCGACCAACGAGACGCATGTAGAGCTCTTACGAGAACTGGTTGCGCATCTGCGCCAGGGGCGAGGCCCCCTACGCGAAGAGTGGGCGCGCCGCATCATGGGTGCCCGTTTCCTGACCGCGATGACCAACGACGAGATCCTCGCCGAGGTCAGTTCGGTCTACGACAATTACCTTGGCGCGCTCGAAACGGGTTCAATTGAGGCCCTCGAAGCATACGCGCGCGACCTGTCCG
Source organism: Natronospirales bacterium (assembly GCA_020201335.1). Classification (GTDB taxonomy): domain Bacteria; phylum Pseudomonadota; class Gammaproteobacteria; order Natronospirales; family JAIVGZ01; genus JAIVGZ01. The sequence continues at coordinate 17,475 of JAIVGZ010000010.1, read as the reverse complement.
AGCGGATCATCCCTCGGGGCGTCGAGACGCACGAAGTTGTCGGTATCGTGCTGCTGCTTCGCGACGTGCTTGCCCGATCGCTGTTCTCGAAATACGGCGCGAACGAGCAGGCGCTGACCCGGGTGCTGGACGCGTATGAGCCGGCGGCGAACCGCATCGCAAACACGGTGGCGGTTGGCTTCGTCCAGGAGCGCGAGCGCATCATCCGCCAGCAGCAGGAAGCTATCCGCGAGCTGTCGACGCCAGTGCTGCCGGTACGCGAGCGGCTGCTGATTCTGCCGATTATCGGCATCATCGACCCGCAACGCGCCCGTCAGCTTACCGAACAGTTGCTGCGTGGCATTCGCATCAACCGCGCGAAGGTGGTCGTGATGGATCTCACCGGTGTACCGGCCGTCGACGCGGCTGTCGCGAACCACTTGGTGCAGACTGTGGAAGCGGCCCGCCTCGTCGGCGCGGACGTCATCGTCACGGGGCTCGCGCCAGAGATTGCGCAGACCCTCGTCACGATTGGCGTCGACCTCGGCAAGATGGCAACTGTCGGCGACCTTCAGGGGGGTATCGAAGAAGCGGAGAAGCTGCTCGGCTACAAGGTCGTCCCTATCCACGAAACGGTTGAATAGGCATGGACGTACCTGTTCTCAAACAACGCGATTACCTGATCGCATCGGTTCAGGCTGTACTCACTGACCGCGACTTGGTGGTCCTCCGGGATCGCCTTGTCGAGCAAGTGGGCTACTACCGCTCGATCGGCGTCATCCTCGATGTCACCGGTCTCGACGTGATGGATTCGTTCTCGGTGCGGACGCTGCGCGACATGGCGCACATGATCCGGCTCCGGGGCGCAGACACCGTCATCGTCGGCATCCAGCCCGAGGTGGCGTTCTCGATGGTGCAGCTCGGACTCAGTTTGGAGGGGGTTCCGACCGCGCTGGACCTCGAGGAAGGCCTCGCCTACTTCGACAACAGACCGAAAAGAAACCACACCCGACTACGATGACTAGGGGAGCCGAGGCCCTTCCCCGTATGGCAAGTGGCCTGGCTAAGAATTTGAACGAAACAGCCACCATCGCAATCGATGCCGTAGCGGATATCGTCACTGCGCGCCAGCGGGGACGGGAGATGGCGCTGCGCCTCGGTTTCTCGGAAACGGAATCGACGCTTATTGCGACGATCATTTCCGAGCTCTCGCGCAACGTCGTGCTCTATGCGCAGCACGGGGAAATCCGATTGGAGGCCAGCACCAAGTCCGGCAAACGCGGGCTCGTCATCATCAGCCACGACGAAGGCCCCGGAATCCCGGATGTGCAACGCGCCATTGTCGGCGGCTATTCGACCTCCGGCGGCCTCGGGCTCGGCCTCTGCGGCGTCCAGCGCATGGTCGACGAATTGCACATCGATACCAAAATTGGTCGTGGCACGACCATCACGGCAAAGAAATGGCTGTCCTGAAACCACGCTCAGCGGAGTGCGCTTCGGCGTCCCTCACGGTGGCCGGGCAGACCGTTTGCGGCGACAAATACTTCGTTGCGGACATACCAGAGGGGATGCTGGTCGCGGTGGTCGACGGCATCGGCCACGGCGAAGAAGCGGCTGAAGTCGCCACCCAGGCGCTGGCGATGGTCGAGCAATACAAATCCGAAACGCTGCCAGAGCTGGCGAGTCGTTGCGACGAGGCGCTGCGCGGCACGCGTGGCGTCGCGATGGCGCTTGCGGCGTTCAATGCCGAGGACCATTCGGTGACATGGCTCGGTATCGGCAATGTCGCCGGGCGAATCCAACGCAGGGTGCCTTCACCACAGCACCCTCACGAGACCCTGCTGCAACGGCCCGGATTGATTGGCGATCAGCGGCTGCCGCGGCTGCAAACCGCGTCAGTAAACATCAATCGAGGCGACGTGCTGGTACTCGCCACCGACGGGGTCGACCCGGGCTTCGTAAAAAGCATCGATACCGGCGAGCAAGTCGAGCAGATTGCCGAGACGCTGCTTGCCACCCACAGCACCCAGTCCGATGATGCACTGGTCTTCGTCATCAGGTACCTCGGTTGAGCGAATGGACACAACCGCCACCGACCTACTCGACCGATATCAGCAGGCGCTATGCGAATACCTGGATAGCGGCGGCGAGACAGCGCTGCATGAGGCGTACGAGCTTGGGCGCGCGGCGCTTGCCGGTGGCAAGGGGCTGCTTGAGCTCGTGAACGTGCACCAACTCGCAACCGTCGCCGCTATAGCGGGTCATCCCGTCGACGAGCGGACGCTCGCAAAGCGCCTGACCGCAGCCGGTCGCTTCCTGGTCGAAAGCCTGTCGCCGTTCGAAGTCCTGCAGATGGGCAACCGCGAATCGAATGCCGCACTTCGGCGTCTGAACCACATCCTCGAAGAAGAGGCGCGCCGCATCGCCCATACCTTGCACGACGAGGCCGCGCAGCTGCTTGCGACCGTGTATCTGGAACTGTCACAGCTAACGCGCGATGCGCCTGAGCACGTGAGCGAAGGCGTGACGCGCATCACCTCGCACCTGGATACCGTGCGCGAGCAACTGCGGCATCTGTCACACGAGTTGCGGCCGCCGATCCTCGACCAATTGGGCCTGTTGCCCGCATTGCAGTTCCTCGGCGACGGCTTCCGCAAGCGAGCGAAACTGGACGTGACAGTGTCGGGCTCAGTCCGAGAGCGCTACGCACAACCGCTCGAGACGGCGATTTACCGTGGCGTACAGGAAGCGCTGAACAACATCGTCCGGCATGCGCAAGCCACCAGCGTGCAAGTGCGCGTCTGGACGCGCAAAGGCGTGATTCATTGCACGATCAAGGATGACGGTGTCGGGTTCGACCCACTCAGCAGCGATGGGCGCCCGCGCGGCCTCGGCCTGCTCGGCATTCAGGAGCGTGTGGGTGCGCTACACGGCTCGCTCGAAATCAAGTCCGCCCCCGGCAAGGGCACTCAGCTCCACCTCACAATTCCACTTGCGAGGGACTGGTAAATGCAGGTGGTCCTGCTCACGATGTACGAGGACGATGCGTACGTGCTCGAGGCGCTGCGCGCAGGAATACGTGGCTATGTGCTGAAAGCCCAGGCCGCGTCTGACCTCATCGCCGCGATCCGTGAGGTGCTGCGCGGCGCCGTTTACCTGAGCCCCGGCATCTCTGAAGCGGTCATCAACGCCTACATGGCGAAGACCGAACTGCCACCGGACCCTCTTACCGACCGCGAGCGCCAGGTTTTGCAGCTGGTCGCCGAAGGCAATACCACGAAACAGATCGCCCAAATCCTCGGCGTCAGCGTGAAAACCGCCGAATCCCACCGCACCCGGATGATGCAGAAACTCGCCATCCATGAGACCGCCAGCTTGGTCCGATACGCGATTCGCCGGGGCTTCATCAAGGCTTAGCGTCCGCTATCGCACTCTAGGGACTCTGCCGCGTTCGCGGCTAAGGGTTTAGCTGCGTGATTATCAGGAATTTCATTGATATCGCATCCTCTTCTCACCTGCGATATTAGACCTCAATGGACACACAGAAACGGAATCCGATATGCAACGCATAATGCTGGCAGACGACCACCCGATGTTCCGGCAGGGCCTGCGCAGCCTACTTGAGCGTGACGGATACGAAGTCGTGGCGGAAGCCTCGGATGGACACGAAGCCGCGCGTCTGGCACGGAAGCTGAACCCGAATGTGGCGGTACTCGACCTGGGTATGCCGATGTTGAACGGCGTCGACGCAGCACGCGACATCCACAAGCGTGCGCCAAAGACCCAGGTCGTACTGCTGACGATGTACGAGGATGACGCGTATGTGCTGGAAGCGCTGCGCGCCGGAATTCGCGGCTATGTGCTCAAGGCGCAAACCGCATCCGACCTCCTTGCGGCGATCCGCGAAGTGTTACGCGGCGCCGTTTACCTCAGCCCGGGAATCTCCGAGGCAGTGGTCAATGCTTACATGGCGAAGTCGGAACTGCCGCCCGACCCGCTTACAGACCGTGAACGGCAGGTACTACAGCTTGTGGCCGAAGGGAATACGACCAAAGAGATCGCCGCTTTACTCGGCGTGAGTGTCAAAACCGCCGAGTCACACCGCACCCGAATGATGCAGAAACTGGCGATCCATGAAACAGCAAGTCTTGTCCGATACGCGATCCGTCGCGGCTTCATCAAAGCATAGCCGTCCGCCCATTGTGGCGGCGGGTCCCTGCTGACATGGTCCAGGGGGACACCGTGCGCGTCGTGTTGGCGGACGACCACAAGATTTTCCGCCAAGCGCTGCGTGCGCTGATGCAGCGCGAAGGCATCGATGTCGTCGGCGAAGCATCCGACGGTGAAGAAGCCGTGCAGATGACGCAGACCTTCACCCCAGACGTGACCGTACTCGACTTCGGTATGCCGAATCTCAACGGCATCGACGCAGCACGCAAAATCCACGAAGTATCCCCGAAGACTCAGACCGTACTGCTGACCATGCATGAAGACGAATCGCTCGCGCTCGAGGCATTACGGGCCGGCATGCACGGCTACCTACAGAAGTCCCAGCCCGCCTCCGAGCTGGTGACGACGGTCCAGGAAGTGGCGCACGGCGCGATACATGTCAGTGGCGGCATGACCCAGGCCGCGATCGCGGCGTACGCGAGCGGCGCGAAGATGGCCGCCGACCCGCTTACCGCGCGGGAACGAGAAGTGCTAAGGATGATCGCTGAAGGCAAGACCACGCGCGTCATCGCGCGCATCCTCACGCTCAGCCCGAAGACCGTCGAATCCCATCGCAACCGGCTGATGCAAAAGCTCGATATCCGCGGCACCGCCGGGCTGACGCGCTACGCGATCCGCCGGCACATGATCACCCCCTAACGTTGCCCGACTAGGGGCAAATACCTAGAAAGTGTTACTGACATTTCCGTCTTAGTTTAATCCGTCGTTACACGCCTCCCTTATCTTCCACCCCTCGAACTGGAGAGTTCCTGAGGTGACAAGATGATCGAGCGTAACCGCTTTACCGCAGTCACAACCCGCCTCCTGCTGGTCTTCGCAATAACCGTCGGCCTGCAGGCCTGCGGCGGCGGCTCCGGCGGCGCACCGAGCAAGCCCGCGCAACCCGAACCGGCGCCGCCGTCGAGCACGACGCCCACGGCACCCGCACCAGCTCCTGCTCCTGCTCCTGCTCCCGCACCGGCACCCACACCGTCCACAAGCTCGAACGCACCCGGAGGTTTCATCGAGAGCCCGGTGCTGGCGAATCCGCGACCGCGGCTTGCGCAAGCGGACATCGCCGGCTTTCTACCGGAACGCGGCCCTTTCACCTTTCCGGCGCCATACGGAACCACCGGCGTCCGCATCACGAATGCGAGTGACTGCGGGGGTGAATTCGACTGCGTAGCGCCGGTCGGCTATGCGTACTGGCGGAATATCAACAACCACGTGCACGACGACACGATGCTGATCTTCCTGCGTCTCGATCCGTCGCGCGGCGGCGAAGGTCCAACGCTGTTCAGCTACAACAAGACCACCGACGCGCTGTCGAAGGTCGGCCCGCTGTTCGGCGCGGACAGCAAGTTCCGCAACGCGACCGCCGAAGGCTGGTACTTCAGCGCCCAGATGCCGAATACGCTATACATCCGCGACGGCGCACAGCTGGTGCGCTATGACGTCATCACCAAAACTTTGGAGCCGGTTTTCGATGCGACCACCGAGTTCGGTGCTGGCCACGAGATCTGGCAGGTGCACTCGAGCAACGACGACCGCGTACACTCGGCGACGCTCCGCAGCACGAGCAGCTACAAGGAGCTGGGCTGCGTTGTGTACAACGAGAACACCGGGGCCTTTACGTATTTCGAGCGCCAGGGCTCGTACGACGAGTGCCAGGTCGACAAGAGCGGCCGCTGGCTCGTGATCAAGGAACAGGTTGACGGCAACAACGGCATGGACAATCGCATCATCGACCTCCATACCGGCGCCGAGCGCATCCTGCTCGACGAGGACGGTGCCGGTGGGCATTCGGACATGGGTTACGGCAGCATGGTCGCCGCAGACGACTGGGACGACCGTGGCACCGTGTGGAAGGTGTGGGATTACGCCGCGTCCGCACTTGCCGGTACTGCCGTTTACTTCAACGGGCACTACGACGGCATGGCGCCGGCGCACGTCAGCTTCGCGAACGCACGTTCCGACGTGCCGCTCAGCGAGCAGTACGCATGCGGCGGCTCGGCCAGTTCCCAAACCGCAGTGCACACCAACGAAATCGTGTGCTTCATGCTCAACGGGTCGAACGAAACGCTGGTCGTTGCACCGACGATGACTGACCACGGGGCTTCCGGCGGCGGCGACAACTATTCGCGCATGCCGAAAGGTAACCTGGATGTCACCGGCCGGTACTACATCTGGACCTCGAACATGGGTGGCAGCCGAATAGACGCATTCATCGTCAAGGTTCCCTCGGCGCAGCTCACCGGTCGCTAGGCGTCGCCCTCCGGAGACAACTGACCGGCTGATTTCCGCCCCGCACGATTTTTTGCATCGTGCGGGGCATTTTTTTGACCCTCGTTTAAAACCCGTTAACGAATCGTTACACGACGCCAATATCTTCCTGTCGTCGGCCCCGTGAAACACCTTCAGGTGAATCACCTACCGGCCGCAACGACACGGAGATACGGTGACCATGACAAACAACGATTCGAGATTCCAACGCCTGGCCGTGGCCGGCATCCTCGCACTGGCGCTTCAGGCCTGCGGCGGCGGCAGCTCCAGCGCGCCGAGCCCTGCCCCGACCAGCCCGTCCGGAACCGGAGGTAGCGTACAGATCCCCGGTGCCCCTGCACCGACTCCCGCTCCGGCACCGGCCCCTGCGCCAACTCCGGCACCGGCCCCTGCGCCAACTCCGGCGCCTGCGCCTGCGCCAGCTCCGGCACCAGTCCCTGTCCCGGCACCCGTGCCGCAGCCGCCTGCGGAGATTGGTGGCTTCATCGAGAACAGTGTGACCGCTACCGCACGCAGCCGACTGGCGCAAAGCGACATCCAGGCGTTCCTGCCGTCCCGCGGCGCATTCACCTTCCCTGCCCCGTACGGCACGCGCGGCGTGCGTATCACGAACGAAGGCGATTGCGGCGGCCAGGACTGCGTGGCATCGGTCGGATATTCGTACTGGCGAAACACCAACAACCACGTCCATGACGACACGATGCTGATCTTCCTCGGACTCAACAACCAACGCGGTGGTACCGGTCCGACGCTATTCGAATACAACAAGATCACCGAGGAAATACGCAAGGTGGGCCCGCTGTTCCCCGAGGGCACCAGCTTCCGCAACATGAGTGGCGAACAGTGGTACTTCAGCGCGATGCTCCCGAACGCATTGTACGTGCGCGACAACAGCAAGCTCGTACGCTTCGACGTAATCACGAAAACCACGGAAACCGTGTTCGACGTCACGACCGAGTTCGGCAGCGGCCATTACATGTGGCAGCCGCACTCGAGCAACGACGACCGGGTGCACTCAGCGACGCTGCGGCGCTCGAGCGACTACGCTGACCTGGGGTGCATGGTCTATTTCGAGGACAGCCGAAGCTTCCGCTTTTTCCCGAAGCAAGGCTCATACGACGAGTGCCAGATTGATCGCAGCGGCCGCTGGCTGGTCATCAAGGAAAACGTTTCGGGCCGCAACAGCTCGGACAATCGGATCATCGACCTCGCCAGCGGCAGCGAACGCGTTCTGTTCGACGAGGACGGTGCCGGCGGCCATTCCGACATGGGGTACGGCGTGATGGTGGCGGCCGATAACTGGTCGAAGCCGAATGCGTGGCGGATCTGGGATTTCAACCACCCGACGCTCGACGGCAGCTATGTCTATTTCAATGACCACTGGCAGGCACCGGCTCCGAACCACGTCAGTTTCGCAAATGCCCGCGAGGACACGCCACTCAGCGACCAGTACGCGTGCGGCAGCGTCGCGAGTTCGAAGACCGCGGTACACGCGAACGAGGTCATCTGCTTCCTGTTAGGAGGTGGGTCCAACGACACCCTCGTGGTAGCCCCGGTGATGACGGACATGGGCGCTTCGGGTGGTGGTGACAGCTACAGCAAAATGCCGAAAGGCAACCTTGATGTGACCGGCCAGTACTACATCTGGACCACGAACATGGGGGGAAACCGCCAGGACGCGTTCCTGGTGAGGGTACCGGCGCAGCAACTGCGTCGTTAGTCGTCTCGTGGAGACACACGGCGTCCGACAGTCACGGAATTCGAGACCGCGGTCACATTCGCACGATTGTTTACACAATCGTGCATTAACCGTCGGTTCGCGTTCGCGTTGCTCCGGTATGTTCCGTCCATGCGTTAGGGAAAACACCTGAGCGCGCATAGATTTTTGGGGGTCTGACAATGACACACGCATACACAGTTGCCGCGCGCATCGCGCTGGCCACCGCTCTCTTGCTGGGCATCCAGGGCTGCCTCTCAGGCAGCGATTCCACCGCAAGTGCGGCGGAAACAGCCGACCCGGCGCCGCCGGGTAACACCTCAGGCAGTGGGCGCGGGCCATCCATCACCCCACCGGGACACGCACCGCCGCCGGAGCCCGAGCCTGAACCGAGCCCGACCCCGACACCGGACCCTGAACCGGACCCTGAACCGGATCCTACGCCGGACCCCGAACCGGATCCCACCCCGGATCCCACCCCGGATCCCACCCCGGATCCGACGCCAGACCCGGAGCCGGAACCCGACCCGACACCTCCGCCTGCACCAACAGCCCCCGGCGGCTTCGTCGAGGACAGCGTCACCGCCACTGCGCGAGCTCCTTTGAGCGAGGGCCAAGTCTCCGCGTTCCTGCCGAGCCGTGGCGCGTTCAATTTCCCGGCACCGTACAACACCCGCGGCGCGCGCATCACGAACGCCGATGACTGCGGCGGCCAGGACTGCGTGTACCCGGTTGGCTACTCGTACTGGCGTAACACGAACTACCACGTCAACGACGACGAGATGCTGATTTTCCTCGGCATGAACGCGAGCCGTGGCGGGAACGGCCCGACGCTGTTCCGCTACAACAAGATTACCGAGGAAGTGTCGAACGCCGGCCCGCTGTTCCCGGCCGGCAGCAGTTTCGCGGCCGGCACCGGGGAGATGTGGTACTTCAGCCCGTCGCTACCCAACATCCTCTACATCAGGGACGGCTCGAAGCTCGTGCGTTTCGACGTCATCACGAAGACCCATGAGACGGTATTCGACGCCGTCAGCCACTTCGGTAGCGGCCACTACATCTGGCAGATGCACACGAGCAACGATGACCGCGTGCATTCGGCGACCGTACGGCGTTCGAGCGATTACTCTGAACTCGGCTGCTTCGTATACCTCGAGGACACCCAGGAGTTCCGCTACTTCGCACGCCAGGGAAGCTTCGACGAGTGCCAGATCGACCGCAGCGGTCGCTGGCTGGTCATCAAGGAACAGGTCGATGGCGTGAACGGAATGGATAACCGCTTCATCGACCTGCAGAACGGGAACGCCGAGCGCGTTCTGGCAGACGAAGATGGCGCTGGCGGGCATTCGGACATGGGCTATGGCGTGATGGTCGCCGCGGACAACTGGGGCCCGGCGAATGCCTGGAGGCTATGGGACTTCAACGACCCGACGCTCGACGGCAGGATTGTGTACCGCAACAACCATTGGCAAGCGATGGCCCCCGCTCACGCGAGCTTTGTGCATGCACGCGCCGACGCCCCTGCCACCGAGCAGTACATGTGCGGCAGTGCAGCCAGTTCCAAGACTGCGGTGCACGCCAACGAGGTGATCTGCTTCCTGCTGGATGGGGCGAACAACAATACGCTGGTGGTCGCGCCAGTAATGACCGACCAGGGCGCGACGGGCGGCGGCGACAGCTATAGCAGGATGCCGAAGGGTAACGTCGACATCACCGGCCAATACTTCATCTGGACCAGCAACATGGGCGGAAACCGGGTCGACGCCTTCATCGTCAAGGTACCGTTCCATAAGCTATACGAATGACGGGCAACCCGTTACGCTTGAGGCGTGAAAGAAGCTCTGCCAGGTTGGGCGCGCCGCGTCGTCTGGACCGCGTGCGCGTTTGCGACCCTGTTCGTCGTGACCTCGGTCGGCGGTGACATCATGACCGGCCTCACCGGTCACGATAATGTTCTGGGGCTCATTCCTGCACTCGACCTCCGGGTCGAAGGAAATATACCGACCTTCTTCAGCGGTTTGCTTTTGTTCGGCTGCGGGACCGTGGCGGCCGCCGTCGCGCGGACGCGGCAGCGACAAGGCCTCCATCAATGGCACCGGCATTGGCAAGCGCTCGCCCTGATTTTCGCGGCCCTGGCGGTCGACGAGGCAGCGGGCCTGCACGAGCTTATGAATGCTCCGCTGCGCGATGCGTTCTCGACTACTGGGGTCCTGTTCTTCCCGTGGGTCCTTCTCTACGGTCTATTCGTGCTGGTGTTCGCGCGCGTGTACTGGCGTTTCTTGCTTGCGTTTGTGCCTTGGTACCGCGTCCGCATCGCCGCGTCTGGCGTGCTCTTCGTGTCCGGTGCGCTAGGCATGGAAATGGTGCAGGGATCGTATTATTCGGCCCATGGTCCCGACCCGACCTATCTGTTGATCTGGCTTACCGGCGAGACGCTCGAACTGGTGGGTGCGCTGCTGTTTGGCTACACGCTACTCAAATACCTGGTCACGCTGCGCGCGACTGCGAGCTGACCGCTTGCCACGGCAGCAACTGGCTCCAAAGAATCCGAGACGAGATACGCGTCAGCATTTCGTTGTGCTCACACGGCGCGGCGATCCAGTGGCACGCGTCCGCATAGATGCTCGTGTCAGGCCGGCGCAACCCGAACCGCCAGACCGCGCGCACGACATAACCAGCGGAGCGCAGAATCCGTTGTTGTTCGTATAAAGTCGAGCCGGCATTCAGCGTGGCCTCGGGGTCGGCGACAGTGAATACGACCGGACGCCAGCGAAGCAGCGTACGCCTCGCCCTTGCCAGTGCATCGCTCTCGTGACCACCCGCCGCAACGGTAACCAGCACCGGGCGGACGTCATGCTCGAGGCAGTCATCCAATGCATCGCGTGGGTCGACCACAGCGACGGTACCCGCCAGGCCAACGCACAACTCGATCTCATCATTGAACGCCCCGAAGCCTTCACCGACCCGCACCACCAGGTCGCCCGGGCCCAGCGCCATCCGCGCAGCGAGCGCAAGACGCCAGTCATGTTCCAGCTCGCGCGCGTGCATATCGATCGTCAGGCCGAGGCGGGCACGCGCAGTCGCAGGCACGACCGGGTCGTACGGAAATCCTCGCTCCAGTAATCGTCCGGGTAATCCACCACCTCGGCGAGCAGACCTTGCTCCGAAAAATATTCTTGCATCAGCTCGAGGTCGAACTTGAGAAACACGACCTCGTTTCGGGCTTGCTGCAGCACGCGCCGAACGATTCGCTTTACCGAACGCGGTACCAGTAACGCAGCCGCGAGCCGTGCCTTCCCGGCCGGGTTCGCGCGCCGCCACAGCAATCTATACTCCTGGCGGCGCTTCGCGGCGTCTGGAATGGCGCCGACGAGTACGGTGCCGCCAGGCTGGCAGACGCGGACCAGCTCACAAATCATCTGCAACGCGTCATCATGCGTCGGAAGCATGTGTATCACGCCGGTGCAGAACACTTTGTCGAAAGAGCCGTGAGGGAAAGGCAGCGCCCGACCATCGGCGACGGCAAACTCCGCGGCGGCGCCCGTCGCGGTGCGAATGGAATCAGGTTCGATATCGGTGATGAGCCCCGCCGTCATATCGACGCCCACAAACTTGCGCGCTGCAGGTGCCACGTGGCGGCTGATACCACCGCTGCTGCAACCGACATCCAGCACCTTGTCGCGCTCACTGACCTCCAGCGTTGAAACGATGTGCGCTCCGGCTGACGCGAAATACTCGGCGGGGAGTGCGGAAAATCCAGTCGAGCGCTTGTCCATCGGTTCGGCGAGCCAACTGCTGAACCATTCCTTCAGCGCAACCGTGCGTGCACGACGCTCTGCTTCGAGTTCAGCTGCCGTAGCAGTCCCGATCAGCGTGATCCGTCGGCGCAACTGGTGGTCCGCGAGAACCCATGGTCGGGCGCGTCGAACCCGGAGGTAGTGGGCACGGCCAGTGGATGCCTGCCATTTGGTTGCGGCATTCAAGCCAACGGTGTTCGTCGCACGGACGTACGATACGACCTCGCGGAAGCCCGCTCCACGCGCCGTGCCGAAGATGTACGCACGAACAGCGCTGTCGACGCCACGGCCGCGCGCCTCGGTGCGGGTGTAGCCGTCGTACATGTACACCTGCCCGGCCCCTGGAACAATGCAGCGGTCGAGCTCGGGCACCAGCGTCGGGTGCGTGGATATCCAGCGGCTGTGCAAATACCTGCCATCCGAATTGCGCGCGACAATGCAGCGGTCTCCGCGTTTGAACCGCCGCCGGATTTCTCGCGCGACCACATCGGGCTGCTCGCGTCCCATCAGGAGCAGCCCCGCAGCATCCGCGGATGCTTCTTCGACGACCACGCCATCTGGCCGCGGACGGTCGGCATCGACATCGCCGAGATTTCGCACGAAGAATTCGACAAAGCCGAACGCGGCCCAGGGTGCAAGCGCGGCATGCGCGCCGCGGCTGACGACCAGCCGCAAGCCACCCTCTCGCCATGCTCGCAGCAATCGTGATGTGGGTGCCATCGGCTCGGATTCCCGTACGGTCGGCATGCTGTCCCCTTACATCGCCGCCGGCCGCGCGACAGGAATGTCCACGCGCCTTGCCGGTTGCCGTTCGACCATTTCCTGGTGCATGTAGCGGAACCACTCGACCGTCTCTCTCAGACCGCGCTGGAAGCTGATGCGTGGCGCGTACCCGAGCACGCGCTGCGCACGAATGATTGCCGCCTGCGAGTGCTTAACGTCACCGACCCGCTCATCGCGAAACTCCGGCGTAACGTGGATATCGAACACCTGCCCCAACAACTTGACCAGCTCGAGCAGGCTCCAGCGCTCACCGCACGCGATGTTCGCAATCTGCCCAGCAGCCTTCGGCGTGTGCATCGCCTGCATCGTCGCCTCGACGACGTTGGCCACATAGGTGAAGTCGCGCGTCTGCGTGCCGTCGCCGTAGATGACCGGGTTTTCGCCCGCGAGGAGCGCCTGGATGAAACGCGGAATGACCGCCGCGTATTCTGATTCCGGGTCCTGCCGTGGCCCGAATACGTTGAAGTAACGCAGGCAGACGGTCTCGAGGTCGTACGTGTTCCAGAAAACGTTGCAGTAATACTCGCCGGTTAGTTTTGATACCGCGTATGGTGATGCCGGCGCCGGCTTCGCGCTCTCCCGCTTTGGCAGCGTCGGGATGTTGCCGTAGACCGACGAGGACGACGCGAGCACCACCCGCTGCGCCTTGGCCTTCTGTGCGCCGTCGAGCACCATCAGCGTACCGGTCTCGTTGACCGAATGCGTGCTGAGTGGGTCCTCGACCGAGCGCGCAACGGATCCAAGCGCCGCGAGGTGGTATACGTGCTGTGCGCCGCGCAGCGCCCCCTGTAAGTCCTTGTGGTCCCTGATGTCGCCCTCAACCAGGTCAATCGGCAGGTGCTGCACATTCTGCCGCTTTCCACTGACGAAGTTGTCGAGCACCCGGACCTCGTGTCCGCGTTTTAAAAGTCCATGAACCAGGTGCGATCCAATAAAGCCCGCGCCTCCGGTAACCAGGCATTTCATAATTTCACCTCACGTTGTTGGTCTGCCACATCACGCTCTGCTTGCCGGTTGCCCAGCGCACCAGGCCGACGACAGTCGCCCAGTTCAAGACACAGAATGTGTAGGGAACATTGAAAAAGATTGGCTTACTGGCGCGGTTACGCAGCCGGAAGCCGAGCGCGGCTGCCGCGTAAAATACAACTTGGGCGGCGAACAGCACCGCGTACGGCAGGCGCCACGCAAGCGCGGCGCTGGTGACGAAGACGACGGCGAGCAATGGCGGCGCCAGCAGGCGCAGCGCCTTGTGCGAGATGGTCTGCAACCACACCCTGTTGGCACGCGGCGACAGCAGCCACGGCTCATGCAGAAACAGTTGGAAGTTTCCGGCGAGCGTGCGGACTTTGCGCCGGAACTCGGCCTGCGCAGTCGGTGCCGTGCGGTCGTACGCGCGTGCTTGCGCTTCGAATAGCACGCGATACCCTTGCCGCACGATGCGCATCGGTATCAGGACATCGTCGAGGATGATGTCCGGCGGCAGCGGCGAGAATAGCTCCCGGCGGATCGCATAGATTGCGCCGCTCACGCCTACGGTGGAATCAACCCGACTCTCGTGGCGACGGATGAACTTCTCGTAACGCCAGTACGCGCCGACGCCCTGTCCCAGCTCTGCGCCGTGTGCGTGCGTGTCTACCAATACCAACTCGCCGCCGACCGCGCCGACCGTCGGGTCCGCGAAATGGGAAACCAGCGCGCGCAGTGCGTGTGGGTCGAATCGCTGGCGCGCATCAGCCAACACGACGATGTCGCCGTGCGCCCGGGGTATCACGTCGTTCAGCACTGCGGTCTTGCCACGTCGTTGCCTGAAATCGATTACATGCACGCGCTTAGAGCTGCAGCTCTCCACCCGCGCCACCGTGCGGTCATCTGAGCCGTCCGACGCGATAATCACTTCACAATGTTCAGCCGGATAGTCGAGGGCGAGCAGGTTGTCGACCTTTTGGCGTATGCAGTCGGCCTCGTTACAGGCGACGACCACGATGCTGACGCTCGGTGTGAACGGGCGTAGCCGCGTTGGCCGCGGCCGCCATCTGCTCCACACGCCGACCAGCAGCGGGTAGCCCGCGTAGGTGTAAGCGAGGAGGATTGCTGCGAGCCAGAATGCCGTTTCCAGGATGCTCATGCCGCACGCCTCTGCTGACTGCCACAGACATCCAGCGAAACCAGCGGCAACTGCGCCAATTGGAACGCCCGGCACAGCCGATCCAGATCGGTGCCCGTGCCGGACAGTTCGTGCGGTTCGGTGTAGCGGTTCCCGCGCGGATACGCGCTTCTGCTCGCGCCTGCTATCGAATTGCCGGTCACGACCGAGTCGGGGAAGTGCACCTCTAGCGTCCTGCTGCCGGGTAGCGTTCCGGCGCCGACGATCCCGTATTCGTTGTGCAACACGATATTGTCGACAAATACGAACCCAGAGTGTGGGCTGCCGTCGCTGACGATGATGCTGCCGGTGTGGCGTGCCGTGTTGTTGGCAATCGTGACGTCAGCGGTCCCGTCTATCATCTGGAACAGGCGGCCTCCGCCCCACTGCCCACCGATGTCGTCGAACAGGTTGTTCGTGACGAGTATGCGGCGCGTGCGTGCTTCGGTCGGCGCACCATTGTCGCGGCCGAGAAAGCTGATGCCGCCGCCCGCATGGCGAATGACGTTATTACTGAACACAACATCCTCGACGACGGCCCACGGCATCGCGCCGTCCTCATTGCGGACCGTGAACAGCACTGCGAAGCCGGTCTGACCGTGAACCCAGCTGTACTCCAGCAAGTTGCCATCGACAAGCACACGGCGCGCGTTCTTCAGCTCAAACAGGTTTTTGACCGCCCACGGCGTACCCGCGTACAGGGTGTGCCCCTCTCTCCAACGAAGCGGCTTTGAAAAGTGGTTGCCGCGGATTTCAATGTCGGACGGGACCAAGCCGGGGATGCGTGCCCGCGCGCCGCCGAACAGCACATTCTCACCGGCGCCCTCGAGGTAGTTGTTGACGATCTTGAACGGGCCCGGTCCGTTCCACCCGGCGATCGCCTGCGAGTCTGCACCCAGCTCCTTGAACCCGGCCAGGTGCGAGTCGATAACGGCGCTGTAGCGCGCGTTCAGCGCGATGCCGCGCCGCGTTCCGACCTCAGGGTCACCACGCAGGATGCACCGATCGAAGATTATGTGGTGCGGTAGCTGCTCCAGCGTTTCGGCCTCAGTGCCGAGTGATACGAGGTTGTACAGGAACTCGCCTGGTGTAGGCCGGATCAGCACGCCGACGAAGCGGTAGTAGCCGGCACCTTCGGCGGCGGATATCACCGCGCCGTGTCCGGCTTCCAGAATTGCCATCACATCGGCGTGCAGCGGCAACACACGCGTCGCCGGTGGCGGCAGGTGTCGCTCGGAACCCGCGGTCGTAATCACAATCCAGCCATCGCCGTTCTTGCGCGGCAGCGTGAACGGGCCGCGGTACACGACGCCCGGCTGCAGCTCGATTACATCTCCGGGACGCGCGCGCTCCAACGCCGCGCGCAGGTCGCCATCTGCCGGCACTTCAATCTTGCGCCCGGTTATCGCGACTGGTTCGGTCGCGACGCGCGCACGCGGCGCCTCCGGCATGCCCGCCGGCACTGGGTCTGCGACGGCCGCCGGAATGGAGGCGACCGCAAGCATCAGCGCGCAGGCTGCGCAAGCGCCGCGATTGCTGCGGCGGCGGATGGAACGAAACGCCATGCCGGTTGATCCTCCTTGATGTCGGTGAGGCGTGCGGAAAGCGCACCCTGGGTCAGGTCCACGACCGTGCACTCTGGGTCAGCGGCCGCAACCACGCGGACCGCATCATCACTGCTATTCGTAACGACGAGCACCTCGGCGTGATTGAGCAGAGCCTGCTCGTCGTCGCACATCAACGAGGCGATGTGCGGGATTTCCTCTTCAATGTGCCGCCGGTTCGCACCGGTCAGGCGCGCGACCGATACATTCGGGTCGAGGATGCGGATGTCGCACCCCTTGCCGATCAGCGCCTCGACGAGCGTGACCATCGGGCTCTCGCGCAGGTCGTCCGTATCGGGCTTGAACGCAAGGCCCACGACGCCGACTTTGCGGCGCCCGGCTGCCAGGACGCGGTCTATACCCTGCTGCACCTGGCGCTCGTTGGAGGCCAGCACGCTGCCCAGTACCGGAACCGACACGTCGGAGGTACGCGCCGCATACAACAGTGCGCGTACGTCCTTCGGCAAGCACGAGCCACCAAACGCGAAGCCAGGCTTCAGGTATGCCTCGGAGACATTCAACTTGTGGTCCATCCGGAAGACCCGCATCACTTCCTGCGCGTCGGCACCGAGGGCGTGACAGACATTGCCAACCTCGTTCGCAAAGCAGACCTTCACCGCGTGGTAGGCATTGGAAACATACTTCGCCATCTCAGCGGTGCGAATGTCGGTCTGTACGAACGCGGCATCGACTTTTGCGTACAGGCGACGCAACACGCGGGTCGTAACCGGGTCGCTGCACCCCACGAGCGTCAGCGGCGGCTCGGCGAAATCCTTCAGGGCCGTCCCTTCACGCATGAACTCCGGATTCACGGCTACCGAAATCCCGTTTCCACCTGCGGCGCGCAACGCAGGCGCGAGCAACTGCTCGGTAGTACCCGGCAGCACCGTGCTGCGGACCACGACCGTGTATTGGCGGTTGCTACCCTGCAGAACGCGCCCGATGTCCGTGCACACGCGC
>JAIVGZ010000009.1 GCA_020201335.1 Natronospirales bacterium | reverse complement strand
AAATCCCGTCAATTTCGTTGATGGTACGCCGGGAGACCCGGTCGAGAAATTCGTACGGCAAGTGCGCCCAGCGTGCCGACATGAAGTCGACCGTCTCGACGGCGCGCAGCGCGACCACATATTCGTAACGCCGACCATCGCCCTGAACACCGACCGATTTCACCGGAAGGAACACGACGAATGCCTGGCTGACCTTGTCGTACAAGTCGTGCGCACGCAGCTCATTTATGAAAATGTCGTCGGCTCGGCGCAGCAAGTCGGCGAATTCTTTTGTGACCTCGCCGAGGATACGCACGCCGAGGCCCGGGCCAGGGAACGGGTGCCGGTACACCATTTCGTGCGGCAGCCCGAGCTCCACCCCTACCTTACGCACTTCGTCCTTGAACAACTCGCGCAACGGCTCGACGAGCGCCATCTTCATGTTATCGGGCAGCCCACCAACGTTGTGGTGCGACTTTATGACGTGTGCGCTGCCTGATGCCCCCGCCGACTCGATCACATCGGGGTAGATCGTCCCCTGCGCGAGCCACTCTATGCCCTCGAGTTTTTGCGACTCCTCGTCGAACACCTCGATGAAGGTACGCCCGATTACCTTGCGCTTTTGTTCCGGGTCGGTGACGCCGGCCAACGCGTCGAGGAAGCGCTTCTCCGCATCGACGCGGATCACGCGCAGGCCCATGTGCTCGGCGAAGGTCGCCATGACCTGGTCGCCTTCGTGCAGCCGCAACATGCCAGTGTCGACGAAAACGCAGATGAGCTGGTCGCCTATTGCCTCGTGCAGCAGCGCCGCGGCGACCGAGGAGTCGACGCCGCCGGACAGGCCGAGCAGCACCTTGTCGCCACCCACTTTTTCACGGATTGCAGCGGTCGCGTTTTCGATGATGCTCGAGGGGCTCCACAACCCCTCGCATCCGCAAATCTCGCGCGCGAACCGGGCGAGCAGGCGTCCGCCTTGACGCGTCTGCGTGACTTCGGGGTGAAACTGGACACCATAGTAGCGGCGCGTGTCGTCGGCGATTGCGGCGCACGACTCCTCGCGTGAGCGGCCGACCAGCTCAAATCCGGGCGGGAGCTTCGTGACCGAGTCGCCGTGGTTCATCATGACTTCGAGCACCGGCTTTCCACTCGCGTCGACCGCGTCCTCGATACCATCGAAAAGCCGGCAGGCGCCGATGACGGTCATGCGTTCCATTCCAAACTCTCGGTGCGAGCCCGCCTCGACCTTGCCGCCGAGCTGTGCCGCCATGTCCTGCATGCCGTAGCAGATGCCGAGCACCGGTACGCCGAGCTTGAACACTTCTGGTTGGGTTTTCGGCTTGTTGTCACCGACCACGGACTCGGGACCGCCAGACAGAATTACGCCACGCGGTGCGAACTCACGCAACGCGTCGGCCGGGATGTCGGGGCTACGAATCTCGCAATACACGCCGGTCTCGCGCACGCGGCGCGCGATCAACTGCGTCCACTGCGAACCGAAATCCAGAATCAGGATCCGGTGGGCGTGGATGTCGGGTGTCATTCGGTGCGGTAGTTCGGGGCTTCCTTCGTGATTGTCACGTCGTGGACGTGGCTCTCACGGAAGCCGGCGCCGGTGATGCGCACGAATTGTGGCCGCGTGCGCATCTCGTCGATGTTCGCGCAGCCGGTGTAGCCCATCGAAGAACGCAGACCCCCAATCAGCTGGTGAACGATTGCGACCAGGCTGCCCTTGTAGGGAACGCGTCCCTCGATGCCTTCCGGCACGAGTTTTTCCACTTCGTCGGTGGCATCCTGGAAGTAGCGGTCCGCCGAACCCTGCTTCTGCGCCATTGCGCCTAAGGAACCCATGCCGCGGTACGACTTATATGAGCGGCCTTGATACAGCTCGACCTCGCCCGGTGATTCTTCGGTACCAGCAAACAGGCCACCGATCATCACGCTGTAGCCGCCGGCGGCTATCGCTTTCGAGACATCACCGGAATAGCGGATGCCGCCGTCGGCGATCAATGGCACGCCTGACTTCGCGAGTTCGCGAGCGACGTTCGCGACGGCGCTGATTTGCGGCACGCCGACGCCGGCAACGATACGGGTGGTGCAAATCGAGCCGGGGCCGATGCCGACCTTGACGCCGTCGGCGCCGGCCTTGACCAACGCGCGTGCGGCCTCGGCAGTAACGATGTTGCCGCCGATTACTTGCATGTCCGGGAACGCCTGCTTGATACGCGCAACACGGTCAAGCACACCCTTCGAGTGGCCGTGCGAGGTGTCGACGACGATGACGTCAACGCCCGCCGCCACGAGCGCTTCAACGCGCTCATCGGTGTCGGCGCCGGTGCCGACCGCTGCGCCGACGCGTAGCCTGCCGTGCTCGTCTTTGCACGCGAGCGGGTAGTCTTTCGCCTTTTGGATGTCCTTCACGGTGATCATGCCGCGCAGTTCGAAGCGGTCATTGATTACCAGCACCTTCTCGATGCGGTGCTTGTGCAGCAGGGCCACGACCTCGTCACGCCCCGCGCCCTCGTCTACTGTGACGAGCTTGTCTTTCGGGGTCATAACCGCACTGACCGGCGCATCGAAGCGCGTCTCGAAACGCAGATCGCGGCTGGTGACGATACCGGCGAGGCCCTTGCCGTCGACGACCGGAACGCCGGAGATGTTGTGTGCACCGGTGATTTGCAGCACTTCGCGAATCGTGGTGTTGGGCCCAACGGTGATCGGGTCCTTGATGACGCCGCTCTCGAACTTCTTGACCAGACGCACTTGCTGCGCCTGCGATTCGCCGGACATGCTCTTGTGGATGATGCCGATGCCGCCTTCCTGCGCGAGTGTGATCGCGAGGCGCGCCTCGGTGACGGTGTCCATCGCTGCGGACAGCAGCGGGATGCTCAGGGAGATTTCGCGCGTGAGTTGCGTGGCCAGCGAGACCTCGCGCGGCAGCACCTCTGAGTAAGCAGGCTGCAGCAGTACATCGTCAAAGGTCAGGGCTTCCTCGGCCAGTCGCATCGTTTCCATCCGCCGTGGTAAATCGGCGCATTATAGCGGTCCGCGCCCCGCACCGCTATCATCGACCCATGCTGAACGACCCGCCTGAACGCGACGTCTGGAGCGTTACCCGCCTGAACCGCGAGGCGCGCATGCTTCTGGAGACCGGGCTGCGCGTGCTCTGGCTCGAGGGTGAGATATCCAACCTCGCGCAGCCAGCATCGGGGCATGCGTATTTCAGCCTCAAGGACAGCGGTGCCCAGGTCCGCTGCGCGATGTTCCGCATGCGGCGCCAGCTGTTGCGGTTCCGGCCGGCCAACGGCGCGCAGGTACTGGTTCGGGGGCGCGTATCGCTATATGAACCCCGCGGCGACTTCCAGTTCATCGTCGATCACATGGAAGAGGCCGGCTTCGGCGC
Organism: Natronospirales bacterium; assembly: GCA_020201335.1. GTDB lineage: Bacteria > Pseudomonadota > Gammaproteobacteria > Natronospirales > JAIVGZ01 > JAIVGZ01. Next base: position 47,979 of record JAIVGZ010000009.1, on the reverse strand, counting down.
GCTGCAGCGTGCGTTCGAGGAACTTAAAGCACGCCTCGCTGCCGAAGGGTTGTTCGACGAAGCACTGAAACGGCCGTTACCGACGTTGCCACGACGCATCGGTGTGATCACTTCGCCCACCGGCGCGGCGATCCGAGACATCGCGAGCGTGCTCGAGCGACGGTTCCCGTCGGTGCCGGTGGTCGTGTACCCGGTCCCGGTTCAGGGCGATGCCGCGCCGCCGGCTGTCGTCGCTGCGCTCGAGACGGCGGCAGCGCGTGCGGAATGCGACGTATTGATTCTTGCGCGGGGCGGAGGTTCGATAGAGGACCTTTGGGCGTTCAACGACGAACGCGTCGCGCGTGCGATCCGCGCCTCCCCTATTCCGGTTGTTGTCGGCGTCGGGCACGAAATCGACTTCACAATCGCCGACTTTGCCGCGGACCGCCGCGCACCGACGCCATCGGCCGCCGCGGAAATGGTTGTCCCGGACCGCGTGGAACTCGGACAGCGGGTTGCGCGCCTCTCGCATGCATTGCAGCGGTGTACAAACCAGCGGGTCGCACAGGCTGGGGAACGCGTGGGCTGGTTGGCCACGCGGTTGCGTGCCCTGCACCCGGGGCGCCGCCTCCAGCAGCGCGCACAACGGCTGGACGAACTCGACCTGCGGCTGCGGCGCGGCTGGCAGCGGGCCCTCGAACAGGCGTCGGCCGCCGTGACCGGCGCCGCGCGCGCATTGCAGGCGGTCAGCCCTTTGGCAACGCTCGCCCGTGGCTACGCGATTGTCGCGGACGCGCGTACCGGGAAGGCGGTTACCGATACGGCATCGCTGGCGCTTGGGGATTCATTGAATGCACGGTTCGCGCGCGGCAGCGCGACAGTCACCGTGAACGACATTAAGAAGGACGAGGAGCGTTGAACCGATGAGATTCCGCACTGCCATATTGGCCCTGTCCATGCTGCCCGTGCTCGCCCATGCGCTGCCCGATCACCTGCCTGCGCCGGGAGGCGTCGCCGTGGTGCCGCTGGAAGCGAACGGTGCGCGGCCGGACGTCCGGTATACCGACCGCCCGGTGCTCACGGTGCGCGACTCCAACGGGCAATGGCTCGCGGTGGTGGGCATCCCGCTGTCTGCGCAGCCGGGTAACCATGCGCTGCGCGTAGGCGACCGCGAGGTGCCGTTCGAGGTGCACGACCGTGAGTACGCGACGCAGCGGCTGACGATACCCAACGAACGCATGGTCAATCCGTTGCCCGCGGACCTGGAACGCATTGCCAGCGAGCGGCCGCGCATAGTTGCCGCACTGAACACCTTCAACGAACGACCCCCGGAGGCGCTCCGCCTCGTCGCACCGGCAGAGGGGCGCCGCTCCAGCGCGTTCGGCCTGCGCCGCGTGCTGAACGACCAGCCGCGCAACCCGCACGCCGGTATCGACATCGCCGCGCCAACCGGCACGCCAATCCACGCGCCTGCGCCCGGAATCGTCGTCGAGACCGGCGACTTCTTTTACGCAGGCAACGCGGTGTTCGTCGACCACGGCAGCGGGCTGATTAGCGCGAAGCGACTTATGGGTTTCAGCCGGCTCTGTAAAAGCCGGTGAACCCATAGGAGCGAGCGCTGCGGCGGGCGCGGTGCCACTTGAGACCTCTGCCATCGCGGTGCGGAGCACCGCTCCCACACTGGAGCACCGCTCCCACACTGGAGCACCGCTCCTACGCTTCAGCGCTTCTTCACCTTTTTCATCAATCTCTTTTTCTTGTTCATCTGGCGCGGCGTCAGCAGGTTGCGCTTGCCCTCAAAAGGGTTCTTTCCGGAACGGAATTCGACGCGTATCGGCGTGCCAAACAGCCGGAAGGTTTCGCGGAACTGGTTCGCGAGAAAGCGCTTGTACGAATCTGGAACCATATCGGTCTGGTTCCCGTGGATTACGATTACCGGCGGGTTCCGGCCACCCTGGTGCGCGTAACGCAACTTGATGCGGCGCCCGCCGACCAGCGGCGGCTGGTGTTGCAGCAACGCTTTTTCCAGCGTGCGGGTCAGCACCGGGGTCGACAGGTCACTGTTCGCGGCAGTCCAAGCCTCACGCACCGACGCGAACAACTCGCCGAGGCCAGAGCCGTGCAGAGCTGAGATGAAATGCACGCGTGCGAAATCGAGGAACGGCAGCTTCAGCGACAGCTCGTGTTTGACCTGCTCGCGTTCGTCCGCCGCGAGCCCGTCCCACTTGTTAACCCCGATGACGAGCGCACGACCCCGCTCTACCGCGAGGCCCAGCAACGTCGCGTCCTGCTCGACGATGCCGGCACGCGCGTCGAGCACCGCGATGACTACATGGGCGCTATCAATCGCCTGCAGCGTTTTAATCACCGAGAATTTCTCGATTACCTCATCGATACGTGACCGGCGGCGCATGCCAGCGGTGTCGATTAGCGTGTAAGCCGCGCCATCGCGCTCGAAATCGATGAAGATGCTGTCTCGTGTGGTACCGGGCTCGTCGAATGTGAGAACCCGGTCTTCACCGAGCAGGCGGTTGACGAGCGTGGACTTGCCGACGTTCGGGCGTCCCGCGACCGCGACGCGAATGCGCTGACCATCAGCCGGCGGCGCCAGGTCGGTCGCATCCGTCGGCGGCAGCGCCGTGAGTACCTCGTCGATCAGCCCAGCGATGCGGTCGCCGTGGGCCGCAGAAATCGCATGCGGCTCACCGAGCCCCAATGCATGAAACTCGCTGGCGACGATATCTGCGTCAAGACCCTCTGCTTTATTCACTCCGAGCCAGACCGGCTTGCCGGTGCGCCGCAACTGTTGGGCAATCGCATCGTCGGCCGCAGTGCGGCCGCCGCGCGCATCAACGAGGAACACAACTGCATCGGCCTCGTCGATTGCCCGCACCGTCTGCTTCGCAATCGCACCATCGACACCGTCGGCGTTGCCGGACAGCCCGCCGGTGTCGACGACCAGGTATGCGCGCGGTCCAACTTTGCCGAAGCCGTACTGGCGGTCGCGGGTGAGGCCCGGAATATCCGCTACGAGCGCATCCCGGCTGCGCGTCAGGAAATTGAACAGCGTCGACTTGCCGACATTCGGGCGCCCGACCAGGGCGATGACCGGCAACATCTCGGTGCGTCAGTCGCCGACGCGGTATGCGGCGACGGTTCCGCCGCTTGTCTGCACGAGCACCAGGTCACCGATGACCACCGGTGCAACTTGGATGCTGTCGTTGCCGACCCGGACCCGCGCAAGCAGTGCGCCGGTGTCTTGCGACAGGAAATGCACGAAGCCTTCGAGGTCCCCGAGCGCCAACGCATCGCGTACCGGCGTGGGAGCCGTCATCCAGCGGGCCCGCATCGCATCCTGGCGCCACAATTCATTGCCGGACAGGCGGTCAAACCCGGTCACGATACTGTGGTCATCAGTGACCCAGACGCCGAGCATCGCGACGCCAAGGCCGGCGGAACTCGATATATCACGCGACCACAGGATGCGACCCGATTCGAGCGACAGCGCGACCAGCCGTCCCTGGTGACTGACCGCGTAAACATCCCGGCCAATCACGCGCGGCGCCGCGTTGACGTCGACCATCCGCTCAATCTCCGTCCGTCCGACGGGGATACCCACGGTCGCTTCCCAAAGCAACTGCCCGTCGCGGACCAGGTTCGCCGCGACGCGGCCGTTGTCGAAACCGGAAATGACCAGGTCACCGTGGATGACCGGCCCTGCAGTACCACGCAGTGACAGCAATGGCACCGGCTGCTCATACATCCAGAGTTGCCCGCCGTCGCCGGCATCGAGGCCGTACAGGCGCCCGTCACCGGTGCGCGCGACCACCACTCCGCGATCGACGGCCGGCGGCGCCATGATGTCGCTGCTCAGTTGCGCGGTCCACAGCACCGCTCCAGTTGCGGGTGAAAGCGCGAACACGCGTCCATCGGACCCGCCGACAACCACGATGTCGCTGCCGACTGCTGGTCCGCCGGCAAGCGGCGCATCCAGGTTGACTTCCCATACTCGCCGGCCGCTATCCGGTGCCAGCGCGAGTACGCGACCGCCACGGCCCGCGACATAAACCTGACGCCCGTCGCTGGCAGGAACGAGCGCGACCCGTACGCGACCTGCGCCGCCTACCGTCACGCTCCAGGCACGACTGACCTCGAGCGTCGCCGGGAAGCTTTCCAGCGGCGCGGGCGGCTCAATGTTGTCCTTCGTCGCGCACCCGGCCAGAACCGCCAGCAACAGAATTGGAGCACATGCAATGGAGCGCATCATGCCTCCTGCGCGGGCGCGGATGCGCCTAGGTTGTCGAGCTTGATGCGGATTAGCGCACGATCGGCAACGCCCTCTGCGGTAGACGCCAGCGCTTCGCGATACGCCACTGCCGCCGCGGCCGTATCGCCGCGCGCGGCCGCAAGGTCGCCGCGCAATTCCGCGTACAGCGGTGCGAAGCTGCCAGTGTCCTGCGTGTCGAGCAATTGCGCTGCACGGTCGAAAGCACCGTCGGCAAGCTCAATACGTGCGAGGCGCAGGCGCGCGAGCGTTAACGTATGGACGTCCGACGACTGGGCTAGCAGCCCCTCGAGTTCTGCCCGGGCCGCCTCCACCTCACCCTGCGCAAGCGCGTGGTGTGCGAGCGCAAGCGCAGCGAAATCCACGTACGGACCCGCAAGGCGACGCTCGCGCAGCTCATTGGCGATTCCGGCTGCGTGCGGCAGGTCGCCCCGCTCCGCCTCGGCAACCAATTCACGGTAGCTGTTCGATGCGTGCGCGAGCTGGTTCTCGCGCCATTCGTTCCAGTAGCGCCAGCCGAACAACACGAGTGCGCCGAGCGCGAGGCCACCGATAATCCAAGGCCCGTTCTCGGACCACCATTTGCGGAGGTTTTCGACTGTTTCTTCGTCTGTTGCGTTCAACTTGCTCTCCCTTGATTCATTCCAGCAATGCTTCGCCAAAGCGTGCAAGCAGCGCATCTGCGAGTGCATCGATCTTCATATCTTCCTGCGGCCCGTCATCACGCAGCGGCTTGATGCCGACGCTGCCAGCCTGTACCTCATCGTCGCCGAACACGAGCGCGACGCGAGCGCCACTACGGTCTGCACGCTTCATCTGGTTGCGGAAGCCACCCCCGCCGCAATCCTGGATAATCGCTGCCCCTGGCAGCGCGTCGCGCAGCCGTTCCGCGGCGACCAGCGCTGCCGCTGCCGCTGCGTCGCCGACCGCGACGACGTATGCGTGTGGCGCCGAGTCCGGTGCCGGCACGCCCGCATCCTCCATCAGCGCGACGAGCCGCTCCATACCGAGGGCCCAGCCGACCGCTGGCGTGCCACGCCCACCAAGCAGGTCCACCAGCCCGTCGTAACGACCGCCCGAACACACGGCGTCCTGCGCGCCCAGCCGGTCCGTCGTCCACTCAAAAACCGTACGGCTGTAATAATCGAGCCCGCGCACGAGCCGCGGGTTCAGGACGAATTCGACCCCGGCCGCCGCCAGCAGTTCACACAACCGTGCGAAATGTGCGCGCGACTCATCGTCGAGGTACTCCGCCCAAGCGCTTCAGCAGACGCGCCGATAGCAGGATGACCTCTGCGTCAATCTCAGGTTGCGCGATGCCGAACGCCTCGATACCCAGCTGGTGGAACTGCCGGTAACGCCCCTTCTGTGGCCGTTCGTGGCGGAACATCGGCCCGCCGTACCAGAGGCGCTGCACCTGGTTGTGCAGCAAGCCGTGCGCCAGACCCGCGCGGACGCAGCCGGCAGTACCTTCCGGCCGTAGCGTGAGGCTGTCGCCGTTGCGGTCGGCAAAAGTGTACATCTCCTTCTCGACGATGTCGGTTACCTCGCCGATCGCGCGCGAGAACAATTCAGTCCGCTCGACCAGCGGCAGGCGGATCTCTTCGTAGCCATACGCCTGAAAGACCTCGCGCGCCACCTGCTCGAGCTGGCGCCAGCGTGGCGTTTGCGCCGGCAGGATGTCGTTCATGCCGCGGACCGACTGCAATGTTTTGCTCACCGGCGCGTCGCCTGTGCCACGTCGTCGCCCAGCATGAAACGTGCAACATTACCGCTGCGTACATAACGCGATTGGTCGAACACACGTCCGTCGACGGTGATGCGTACCGGCGGTGCATTACCAAGGAACACCGAAATTGGTGCGACGCCACTCACTTCAATCACTCGACCAGTGCGCGCGAGGTCGAAAAACAACCTGCGCCCGGTCGCGTCGACGACCTCGGCCCACGAATCGGCTTCGAACTCGAACCGCACCCGTGTCTGGTCCGGCGCCGAAGCGGGGACTCCCGCAGGCACCGTCGCCCTCGGCAACGCCCTCGCCTCGACCTCAGGTACGGGCGGAGTCGGGTCGACGACCACCGGCCGCTGCGCCGGACGCTCGACCACTGGCGTTGCCGCAACCGGCTCCGGTTCCGGGCTGGCGACCCACCAGAGCACGACCATCACCACGGCGAGCAGCGCGACGAGCCAGCTGACCAGCATCACGGGGGACGACCCGGGGGAGATTTCTTCACCGGCGGCGCGCCGGAGGACCAGCGGGGGTGGCGCCACACCTCCGATGCCGCGCTCATATTCCGCAATGCATTCGTCAGCCGGCAAACCGAGCAGCTTGCAATACTGTGCGAGGTAACCCTTCACGAAAATTGGTGCGGGCAGCGCCGCGTAATCGTCGCCCTCCAGCGCCGCGATGACCTTCGCGTCCAGCTTCAGGCTTCGCGCGACCTCACCGACGGATAGCCCGCGCCGGTCCCGCGCCTCGCGCAGTCGGTATCCTGGGCCGCGTGGCCCGGAGTCCTGGACGCCCTCAGCGTCCTCGTGCACGTTCGGCGTCCTCGAGCAGCCGCGCCTCGCGGGTGCCGGCGAAGTCGGCGCGGAGACGATTTGCGCAATGGGCCGCCGCGGTCTCGTCACCGAGCGTCACTTCGACCTGGAAGCACAGCCACAGGCTTTCAGCCGACCAGGGCTGGGGCTGGCGCGCTTCGACATAGCGTTGCAGGAACGCGCGTGCCTGCATCGCATTGCCGGTATTGAAACTCACTTTCGCGAGCTGCCACAACGCGTCCTGGTGGCGGCCGTTAACCCGCAACGCCTCGCGATAAAAGCGCTCTGCCTTTGCGAGATCGGGCTCTTTCTCCGCGCATATGCCGGCGTTCGTCCATGCAACTTCGGGCGTCGAATACGTCGCGGCGTGCGCGGCCGACAACAGCTCGCGCTCAGCTGCGCGCAGGTCGCCGTGCTGGCACAGAAACACGCCGTAGGTGTTGCGAATGTTCGGGTTGTCGCGGTCGAGCCGGATCGCACGGCGGTAGTGAACCGCCGCTTCTTGCGGCTCGCCCCAATGGTTGTACGCGAAGGCCATCGCGACATGCGCGTCAGCAAGCCGCGGCGCCTGTTCGATTGCCCGCGTGAGCTTCTCCATCGCAAGGTCGCGACGGCCCTGCCCAAGGTATTCGAGCCCGAGTTGCACATTGAACCGCGCAGCCTCGAGCGGCTCGGCGGCCGGTCCACGGCGTCCATCCGACACCGATACGCAGCCAACGAGTAAGAGCGCCGCCACCAGGCTCAGCATTGCGTTCAATCTATTCATACGCTGATGTCACTCCCGGCCGCGCGCCGCAGGTGCCTGCGGCTGCGGTCTTGCACCCGGCCAGCCAGCTGGCCACACGCCGCATCGATGTCGTCGCCGCGCGTACGCCGGGTGATTGCGGTGTAACCGTGCGCCATCAACAGGTCGCGGAAGCGGTCAATCCGCGCGTCCGGGGAGCGCTTGAAACGCGTCATCGGGAATGGGTTAAACGGGATCAAATTAATCTTCGACGGCAGGTCCTTCAACAGTCGCACAAGTTCAAGCGCATGCGCGTCGCTGTCGTTGACACCGTCAAGCATCACGTATTCCCAGGTGATGTGCATCTGGTGCGGCTGTCGGCTGACGTACTGGCGGCAGGCATCGAGAAGCTCGGCAATCGGGTACTTCTTATTGATTGGGACGAGCTGGTCGCGCAACGCATCGTTCGGCGCATGCAGCGACACCGCGAGCGCGACGTCGCAGACTTCGGCGAGCCGCTTTAGCGCCGGCACGACGCCGGCGGTCGATAGGGTCACCCGGCGCTTGGACAGGCCGAACGCGTTATCGTCGAGCATCACCTGGATCGCGGCGACGACATTATCGAAGTTCGTCAGCGGCTCGCCCATGCCCATAAATACGACATTGGTAATCGCACGCTCGTCCTCCGCCGGACGGTGCCCGAGCTCCCGCGCAGCCAAAAACACCTGCCCGACAATCTCCGCGGCCGACAGGTTGCGGTTGAAGCCCTGCTGGGCGGTCGAGCAGAAGGCGCAATCCAGCGCACAGCCGACTTGCGACGAAATGCACAGCGTCCCGCGCCCCGCTTCCGGGATGAATACGGTCTCGATTGCGTTGCCCGCATCCATGCGTAGCAGCCATTTGCGCGTACCGTCAGCCGACTGCTGCTCCGTGATGATTTCCGGCGGGCGCACCTCGGCGCACTCCATAAGCTTGTCGCGCAACGCGACAGACAGGTCGGTCATCGCAGTGAAGTCGGTGACGCCGCGCTGGTAGATCCACTTCATCACCTGGACCGCGCGGAACGGCTTTTCGCCGAGCGCGGTGAAATACTCGACCAGCGCCGCATGCGGCATGCCTAACAGGTTGGTGCGGACCGGCGCGTCCATCGTTCAGCGCGTGCGCGCGCACACCCCTTCCGGGAAGAAGAACTTGATTTCCTGTTCAGCGGTCTCCGCGGCGTCGGAGCCGTGGACGATGTTCTCGTCGACCGTCGTCGCGAAATCAGCGCGTATCGTGCCACGGGCCGCGTCCTTCGGGTTGGTTGCGCCCATCAGGTCGCGGTTTTTCGCAATCGCGCCTGCGCCTTCAAGCGCCTGCACCATCACCGGCCCGGAAACCATGAACGCGACCAGGTCGTTGAAGAACGGCCGCTCGCGGTGGACCGCGTAGAATCCTTCCGCCTGCTCGCGACTCAGCTGCAACATGCGCGCGGCAACGACCCGCAGGCCCGCCTTCTCGAAGCGACTGTAGATTTCGCCAATCAGGTTCTTCGCGACGCCATCGGGCTTGATGATCGAAAGGGTCCTTTCTGTTGCCATCTGTTTAAAACTCCGGTCTGGTGAAAGTAGTACGCGTAAATAACCGTCGCAGCGGGGTTTTTCCCGCTGCGAGTGGCTGCCAATTCTATCCTTTCAAGGGTTTGGGCCGCAAACCGGGCCCGGTTCAGGCGATGGTGAACGACTCGCCACAGCCGCAGGTACCGGCCACGCGCGGATTATTGAACCGGAACGCCTCGTTCAGGCCCTCCCGCTTGTAGTCGATCTCGGTGCCATCCATCAATTCGAGGTGACCACGGTCGACCACCACCTGAACGCCACCGTCTTCGAATACGGCGTCGTTGGGCCCGATTTCATCGGCGAAGTCTATTGTGTAAGCCCAGCCGGAGCAGCCGGTCTTCTTCACGCCGACCCTGAGGCCGACGCCGCGCCCACGGTCCGCGAGTTGCTTACGGACGCGAGCGACTGCATTACCTGTCATCGAAACTGCCATATCAGTCCTCTCGTGCGGCCTGCCGTAGCGCATCTTCTACCATTAGCGGCGCGTACAGGCGTTCGGGTGGTAGCGCCAGCGGCTCGGCCAGCTTGCGCACTTCCGCGGTGCGGAGCGACTCAAGCGTCCGCCCGCGTACCCATTCGGTGACCAGCGATGCGCAGGCCAGCGTGCCAGCACAGCCCCAAGCGCTGAACCTACTGTCTTCTATGCGGCCGTCGGCACCCGTTTTCAACTCGATGCGAACCATTGCGCCATGCCGTTCCGAGCCTGCTTCGCCGCGGCGCACGCCCGGCGCGCCGGCCGGAAAGGCGCCACCGCCACGCGGCCGGTCAAAATGATCCAGAAGCAGCGCATTCGCGTCGAGCATCATGACGCCACCTTGCGCGCCGTATCGATGGCCGTGTCGCCCCAGAGCGGCGATAGCGCGCGCAGGCGGTCCACGGCTTCGGCGACGCGCGTCGCGGCGTGGTCGACTTCAGCTTCGGTCGTCCAACGTCCGAAGCTGAAGCGGATTGATGCATTTGCCAGCGCGTCGCTGCGGCCGAGCGCGCGCAAAACATACGATGGCGCACCCGCTGCGGAATTGCATGCCGAGCCCGTGGACAACGCGAGGTCGCGCAACGCCAGCAGCAGCGCATCGCCGTGTACGCCGGCGAAGCTCAGGTTCAGGTTGCCAGCGACCCGCTCTGTCGGGTGCCCGTTCAGATGGACGCCCGGGAGCTTGGACAGCGCGGTAGCGAATCGTTCCCGCAGCGCCAAAATGCGGCGCTGTTCTTCCGGCATCTCCGCCGCGGCGATACGGAACGCTTCGCCCATCCCGACAGCCTGGTGGGTGGCGAGCGTGCCGGAGCGCAGCCCGCGTTCATGGCCGCCGCCGTGGATCAGCGCTTCGAGGCGCGCGCGCGGCTCGCGGCGGACGAACAACGCGCCCGCGCCCTTCGGGCCGTATGTCTTGTGCGCCGAAAACGCCATCGTATCTACCGGCAGGCGCTGCAGGTCCAATGGTAGCTTGCCAGCACTCTGTGCAGCATCGACATGGAACTGGCAGCCGTGTGCGCGGCAAACTTCGCCGATTGCCGCGATGTCGTTGATCACACCGATTTCGTTATTCACGTGCATGATTGCGACAACGATGGTCTCCGCAGTGAGCGCGTCTCGCACCTGCTCCGCCTCGACGCGGCCGTCCGCGCCCGGCTCGAGCCAAGTCACCGTCCAGCCCCGGCGCTCCAGCCAGCGGCAGGTATCGATGACCGCCTTGTGCTCGGTCCGGCTGGTGACGATGTGCCGGCCGCGATTCTCGTGGAACCACGCCGCGCCCTTGATTGCCAAGTTGTCGGCCTCGGTGGCCCCGGAGGTCCAGACGATTTCCCGCGGGTCAGCGTTGACCAACGCGGCGACCTGCGCGCGAGCCGTCTCCACCAGCGCCGACGCGTCTGCGCCATAGGTGTGCGTCGCCGATGCCGGGTTGCCAAACGCGCCATCGCGGGTCAGGCATTCGGACATGCGCGCAGCGACCCGCGGGTCGACGGGAGTCGTCGCCATGTAGTCGAGGTAGAGGGGTCTCTGCGCATCCATCCGCGTATTGTCGCTACCAGCCACCTACGGCGCCACCCACAAGACCGCCGCCCGGTGAGAGCAGGCGCTCCAATGCATTGATGAAGAAGTCGATGTCCGACTCCTTGGTCGCCTGGCCGGTACTGACCCGGATGACGCCTTCGCCTTGCCCAACGCCCATCGCCTGCAGCACATGGCTTGGTTCGCGGCGGCCACTGGCGCATGCAGATCCGCTGGACACAGCGAACCCGGCGCCGTCGAGCGCGACGAGCAATGTCTCGCCCTCGACCCCCACGACGGAGAACAGCGTCGTGTTCGGCAGCCGCGCGGCAGTTTGCGCAATCACGGTCACCGGTCCGAGCGCGGCCAGCCCCTTCTCAAGCCGCTCGCGCAGCAAGAGCGCATGGCGCGTACGGTCGTCGCGTGACACCTGCGCAAGCTCTGCCGCCGCACCGAAGCCGACAATCAGGGCAACCGACTCGGTGCCGCCCCGGACGCCACCCTGCTGTCCGCCGCCGAGCAGCGGCGGCTCCAGCGTCAGCGTGCGGTCGAATACCAGCGCGCCAATTCCCTGCGGGCCGTACAACTTGTGCGCGGACAAGCTCAGCAGGCGCGCTCCGCTTGCACGGAAGTCGACCGGGATTTTGCCGACAGCTTGCACTGCGTCGGTGTGAAACGGCACGCCGGCCTCCGCAGACAACCGCGCAAGTGCGGCAACATCCTGGATGACGCCGGTCTCATTGTTTGCCCACATCACTGAAGCGATTGCGGCGCCGTTCCCGAGCGCTTCGGCGAACGCTGCTGCATCGACTTTGCCGTCGGCGTCCACGGGCACCTCGCGTGCCCCCGCCCGGCGCGCCGGTTCGATGACAGCCGGATGCTCGGTGACGCTGACTACCACGCGCGCAGCACGCGCGCCGGTGAGCCCGACGATTGCGAGATTGTTCGACTCAGTGCCACCGGAAGTGAACACAACTTCACCCGGCCGTGCGTTGACCAGCGTTGCAACCTGCGCACGCGCCCGTTCCACAGCTTCGCGCGCAGCGCGGCCGAAGCGATGGGCGCTCGACGGGTTGGCCGGCGCACCGAACCACGGCGCCATCGCCTCGAGCACGCGTGCGTCGAGCGGCGTCGTCGCGTTGTGGTCAAGAAAGACCGGCGTCATTCCTGCTCTAAATCCACGTCGGGCAGCGGTGCGTCAGGCACCTCGGCGCCGAGCTTGCGCAGCGCGGTGCACATCTCTTCGATGCGCTGGTCGGTCACGTGTATGTGGTCAAGCATCCCGTTGATCGCCGTCGCAACCGGGTCGGGCATGTCACGGACGACGCCGTAGGACTCGAAACCGATACGCTTGGCGACCGCAGCGCGGTGCGGCAGCGCCTCGTCGGCGTGCGTGCTGCGCTCGACGACTACGCGCCCAGGCACCCCAACCACGGTCGCGCCGGCCGGCACATCGCGCACGACGACTGCGTTCGATCCAATCCGTGCGTTGTCGCCGATGGTCAATGGCCCGAGCACCTTCGCGCCGGCGCCGACAACGACGCCATCGCCGAGCGTCGGATGGCGCTTGCCCTTCTCCCATGTCGTGCCGCCCAGCGTGACGCCATGGTAGATCGTGCAATCGTCGCCGACCTCAGCGGTCTCGCCGATCACCACCCCCATACCGTGGTCAATGAAGAAGCGCCGACCGATGCGCGCCGCCGGGTGTATCTCAATACCCGTGACCCAGCGGCCGAGCGTCGACAGCATGCGTGCGATCCACTTCAAGCCCCAGCCCCAGAGGCGGTGGCTCAGGCGGTGCACCCACAAGGCATGCAAACCCGGGTAGGTCGTCAGCACTTCGAAGGTATGGCGCGCGGCTGGGTCACGCTCGAATACACAGGCGAGGTCTTCGCGGATGCGGGTGAACATGGGTGGATTATAGGGGCTTCGCATCAACCGCGGTGTTTCGGTCCCGTCGGTCGCTCGACGGACGACAGGAAACCACGCAGGATGTTGAGTTCGTTCTCATCAAGGTGCGCGCGGTTGAACAGGCGCCGCAGCCGCCGCATCAGGTGTCGCGGCCGCTCGGGATCGAGAAATCCGGTGTCGAGCATCACGCGTTCGAAGTGCGTGTACAGGTGGTCGAGCTCGTCCGCAGTGACGAGGCGCGCGTCGGGCTCTGGCGCGTCAAGCGCCGGCTCGAGCAGCGCCACCCGCAGCTCGTACGCAATCACCTGCACCGCCGCGGCAATATTCAGCGAAGAAAAATCCGGATTCGCGGGGATGGTCACGAGCGCGTGGCAGCGCTCGAGCTCCGAATTGTCGAGCCCGGTCCGCTCGCGTCCGAACACCACTGCAACCTGGCGGTTGCGGAATTCACCGGCCGCAAGCGTTGCAGCGTCGCGCGGGGTGTGCGCGGGCCACGCGATTGAGCGTTGCCGCGCGCTCGCCCCGAGTACGAGCTCACAACCGGCAAGCGCTTCGTCGAGCGACCCGAAGACCCTTGCACCGGCCACGACATCGTCGGCGCCGGTCGCGCGTGCGACCGCATCCGGGTGCGGGAAATGCACCGGGGCGACCAGCACGAGCTCGCTGAAGCCCATCGTCTTCATTGCGCGCGCAGCCGCCCCGATGTTGCCGGGGTGCGAGGTCTCGACAAGAACAAAGCGAATCATGGCCGTATGGTAATCTACGGCGCTCATGCACGCCCTGCTCAACATCGCCGTCCGCGCCGCACGCGCCGCCGGCACCGTCATTACGCGCCATATGGACCGCATCGACACGCTCGCTATCGAGTCGAAGCAGCGCAACGACTTCGTCAGCGAGGTCGACCGCCTTGCCGAGCAGGCGGTCATCGACACGGTGCTCAAGACCCACCCGCAGCACGGCTTCCTCGGCGAGGAAACCGGCCGCCACGGCGGCGATGAATTCGTCTGGATCATCGACCCGCTCGATGGCACCACCAACTTTCTGCACGGCTTCCCCGCGTTCGCGGTTTCAATCGGCATCCAGCATAAGGGCCGCATCGAGCATGGCGTCGTCTACGATCCCGTGCGGCAGGAACTGTTTACCGCTACGCGCGGCGCGGGCGCTACGCTCGACGGCAAGCGTATACGCGTCAGTTCGGTGAAGAGTCTGGACGGCGCGTTGGTCGGCACCGGGTTCCCGTTTTTGGAGGGGCAGGACGTTGACGCGTTCATGGGAATGCTGCGCGCCGTAATCACGAAGACTGCGGGCGTACGCCGTGCCGGGGCCGCCTCGCTAGACCTCGCTTATGTCGCTGCCGGACGGCTCGATGGATTCTGGGAGTTAGGGCTCAAGCCGTGGGACATGGCTGCAGGCACGCTGCTGATTCAGGAAGCTGGCGGCATCGTCGGTGGTATCGACGGCGGCACCGAGTTCATGGAATCCGGTGACATCGTCGCCGGTGGCCGCAAGTCACCTGCCCGCCGAGCGCGTACAGCGCGCCGAGCACCATCAGGGTGGTGATGCCGGTCATCAAGGTCCGCGCCAGCGTCTGGTTCAACGACGCGTTGATGACATCAATCGGCGACGCTTTACGCATGGTCAGGAAGTTCTCCCGGATGCGGTCAAAGATGACGATCGTGTCGTTCAGCGAGTAGCCGATTACTGCGAGAATCGCTGCGAGCACTACGAGGTCGAACTCAATCCCCAGCAACGCGAATAGGCCGACCGTCAGGATGACGTCGTGCGCGAGCGCGATCACCGAACCGACTGCGAACCGGTATTCGAAGCGCAAAGCGACATAAATCAGGATTCCGATCAGCGCGAACATCACCGCGAGGCCACCCTGCTCCTTCAATTCGTCGCCGACCTGCGGGCCGACGAACTCCACGCGACGCATTTCGACGCTCGCGTCGGACGCGCGTAACGCCTCCAGGACCCTGTTGCTGACAGACGCGGCGTCCTCGGTCTCACCGGGCGCCAGCCGGATCAGGACTTCGCTCGAAGTACCGAAGTGCTGGACGATGGCATTCCCGTAACCAACCTCGGCCAGCGTCCCGCGGATGCCGTCGAGCTCCACCGCCTGCGGGTACCCGACCTCGACAACCAGGCCGCCGGTAAAATCGATTCCGAAATTCAGCCCACGCGCGAACATCAGTACGATGCTGGCGACGACGAGGAAAACCGCGACCGCCATCGCCGGCTTCCGCGCGGCCATGAAGTCGATCTTCGTTTCTATCTTGAAGAAATTCATCGTTTCCCCGTCAGATCGGCAGTTCGCGCAATTTGCGCCCGCCCCAAACCGCGTTCACGATCGCGCGCGTACCGACAATCGCGGTGAACATCGAAGTGATGATGCCGATCGACAGCGTGACTGCGAATCCTTTAATCGGGCCGGTGCCGAATAGGAACAATACGACCGCAGCAATCAGCGTCGTCACATTCGCGTCAGCAATCGATGAGAAAGCTTTGTCATAACCAGAGTGGATGGCCGCTTGCGGCGTGTTGCCGAGCCGGATCTCCTCACGGATACGCTCGAAGATCAGCACGTTCGCGTCGATTGCCATACCGACGGTCAGCACGATGCCGGCGATACCGGGCATTGTCAGCGTCGCACCCGGAATCATCGACATCACGGCGATAATCAGTACGAGGTTGGTCAGCAGTGCGGTGTTCGCGACGAGGCCGAACATGCGGTAGTAGAGCGCGATGAACACCACGACGACCGCGAAGCCGATCAGCACTGCGAGGAAACCCTGGCGGATATTGTCGGCGCCCATGCTCGGGCCGACTGTGCGCTCCTCGACGATGTCCATCGGCGCAGCCAGCGCGCCGGCCCGCAGCAGCAGCGCGAGGTTACGCGCTTCCTGCGGCTCGAGGCCGGTGATCTGGAAGCGCGCGCCGAACACACCGCGGATGGTTGCGATACTGATAACCTCTTCGACGGTCTCGCGCACGCGCACCATCTCACCGTTGCGCTCGACGATATCGGTGCGGTTCTCAATTATCACTACCGCCATCGGGCGGTTCAGGTTCTCGCGCGTCGTCTGCGTCATCCGCCGCGCCGCCGTAGCGTCGAGGTTGATGAACACTGCCGGGCTGCCGGTCTCCGAATCGATGCCGGACGATGCGCCAGTCAGCTGGTCGCCGGTGGCAATCACGTCGCGGCGCAGTAGGACTGGCTGGCCTTGGTTGTCCGTGTAAAGGCGTGCGGCCAGCGGAACACGGCCGGATGCCTGCGCGTCGTACGGGTCACCGTCCTGATAAACGAGGCGCCACTCGAGCGTAGCCGTTGCGCCGAGAATCTCCTTCGCGCGTGCGGTGTCCTGCACGCCTGGGAGCTGGACGACGATGCGGTGCTGACCCTGGCGCTGCACCAGCGGCTCAGCAACGCCGAGTTCGTTTACACGGTTGCGCAGCGTGGTGATGTTCTGCTCGACCGCGAACGCGCGGACCGCTTCCTGCTCGGTCTCGGACAGCGTCACGAGCAGTGTCGGCTCGGCATCGTCAAACGGCCGCACGGTCAGCTGCTCGAACTCACCGCCGATTGCACGCACCGCGCGATCGCGGTCCTCTGCGGCACGGAATGTCACCTGGATGCCACGACCCGGTTCGCGCGTGACGAGGCCATAGCGGATGTTCTGGTTACGCAGCAGTCCGCGGACGCTGTTCTCATAACGTTCCTCGGCCTGGGTTACTGCGGCGACGAGGTCGACTTCAAGCAGGAAGTGCACGCCGCCGACGAGGTCGAGACCGAGGTTCATCGGCGCGCCGCCCAACGCGCGCAACCAGCCCGGGGTTCGCGACACGCGGTTCAGCGCGACAACCCAACCTCGCCCGAGCTCGGCGCGCAGCGCGTCGAGGCCCTGCAGTTGCGCTTCGGTCTCATCGAAGAGGATGTAGAGCAGGCCGTCGCGCAACTCCGACTCACGGTAGGTGGTACCGGTATTGCGCAAGGCGTCCTCGACCACTGCGACGGACGCGCGGTCCATCGTCGCGACGTTCGCGCGCGATACCTGCACGGCCGGGTCTTCCGGGAAGAGGTTCGGGGCGGCGTACAGCAGGCCGACGGCGACGACAATCAGGACCAGCCAGTTCTTCCAGGCCGGGAATTCGTTGATCATCCGTTCAGGCTCTGAATCGTACCCTTCGGCATCACCGCGCCGACCATCTGGCGCTGAACGCGCATACGGACGCCGCTCGCGACCTCGAGCGTGACGAACGACTCGTCCAGGCTCTCGATGCGGCCGAGGATGCCGCCCTGCGTGACGACCTCGTCACCGGCCTTCAGTTCGGCAACCAGTTGCCGGTGCTGCTTAGCCCGCTTCGTCTGGGGCCGGATAATCAGGAACCAGAAGATCGCGAAAATCAGGACCAGCGGCAGCAGCGAAAGGAACGGGTCGGCCTGTGCGGCCTGTCCGCCGGCGGCCATAGCATCCTTGATGAAGAGATTCATGGGGTTATCCACGTCCGAATAAGTGCGGGCCGTATTATGGCATACCGCCCGGTGCTTACGCAGCCAGCTCCCGGCGCCGCGCCCGAAATCCCTCTGCCCACGCGGTGTATCGCCGTTCCTCTATAGCCGTGCGCATCGCAGCCATCATCGACAGATAGAAATATAGGTTGTGGACCGTGGCGAGGCGCGCGAACAGCATCTCGCCGCAACGCTCGAGGTGGGCGAGGTATGAAAGGCTATACCCGGTACAGGTCTCGCACCGGCAATCCGGGTCCAGCGGACCCGTATCGTCCCGCCAGCGCGCGTTGCGGATGCGGACGTCGCCCCGGCTGGTGAACAGGTGGCCGTTGCGCGCGTTACGCGTCGGCAGCACGCAGTCGAACATGTCAATGCCGCGCCCGACCGCGTCGATGATGTCCTCCGGTGTGCCGACCCCCATCAAATACCGCGGTTGGTCGGCAGGCAGTCGCGGTTCCAGCGCGTCGAGCACGCGATCGCGTTCCTGCACAGACTCGCCGACCGACAGCCCGCCGATCGCGTACCCGTCGAAGCCGATTTTCTGCAACCCGGCGAGCGACTCGGCGCGCAGGCCGTCATGCATGCCGCCTTGCACAATCCCGAACAGCGCCGCGGCGTTGTCGCCGTGCGCGGAGCGCGAGCGTTCGGCCCAGCGCAGCGACAACTCCATCGACGCACGCGCCTGTTCGTCTGTCGCGGGGTACGGTGTACATTCGTCGAAGCACATCACGATGTCGCTGCCGAGCGCGCGCTGCACCTGCATCGACACCTCCGGTGACAGGAACACCGGGTCGCCGTTGACGGGCGAGCGGAAATGCACGCCCTCCTCGGTCAGCTTGCGCATCTCCGCGAGGCTGAAAACCTGAAAGCCGCCGGAATCCGTAAGGATTGGGCGGTGCCAGTTCATGAAACCGTGCAACCCGCCGTGGCGTTCGACGATTGCGGTGCCTGGACGGAGCATCAGGTGGAAGGTGTTGCCCAGAATCACCTGCGCGCCCAGCGCGACGAGGTCGCCCGGGGTCATGGCCTTCACCGTTCCGTAGGTACCGACGGGCATGAATGCAGGCGTGTCGATGGTTCCGCGCGCGAATTCGAGCCGGCCGCGCCGCGCGGCGCCGTCGCTTGCGAGCAGCTTGTACTTCACGCGCGCGGCACCTGCGGGCTGACCAGCATCGCATCGCCATAACTGAAGAAGCGGTAACGCTCCGCGACCGCGTGGCGGTACGCATCCATCGTATGCGTGTGACCGGCGAACGCCGACACGAGCATCAGCAGCGTCGATTCCGGCAGGTGGAAATTGGTGATCATCAGGTCCACGACCCGGAAACGATACCCGGGGGTGATGAACAGGTCGACCGGCGCCGCCAGCGGCTGCAGTGAACCGCCGGCCGCCGCCGCCTCAAGGCTGCGTACCGAGGTCGTGCCGACTGCCACTACCCGGCCGCCGCGCGCGCGCGTCGCAGCGACCGCGTCACAAACCGTCGCGCCAACCTCCGCGTACTCGGCGTGCATGCGGTGGTCGGCGATGCGATCCACGCGCACCGGCTGGAAGGTGCCGGCACCGACGTGCAGCGTCACGAAGCAGTGGCCCACTCCGCGCGCGGCGAGTGCATCGAACAGCGGCCCATCGAAATGCAGCCCGGCGGTAGGTGCTGCGGCTGCACCGGTGCGCTCGGCATACACCGTCTGGTAGCGCTCGCGATCAGCGGCGTCGTCATCGCGCTGGATGTACGGCGGCAGCGGCACGTGCCCAATTCGCTCGAGCAACGGCACCACGGGCTCGGAAAACTCGACTTCGAAGCGGTCGAACGCGCGGCCGGTCACCACCGCCCGCCCGCCGCCATCGAGCCGCAACTCCGTGCCGGCGCGCACCGGCTTGCTGGCGCGCGCGTGCGCGAGCGCCCGCCGCTCATCCAGTACCAACTCGACCAGCAGTTCCACCCGGCCGCCGGTCGGTTTGCGCCCGAACACGCGGGCGGGGAACACCCGCGTGTCGTTGAGGACCAGCAGGTCGCCGGGTTCCAATAAGCCCGGCAGGTCCCGGAACGTGCGGTCGGCAACCGCCCCCGTCGAGCCATCGAGCAACAGCAACTTGCTCGCGCTGCGCTCCGGTAGCGGCCGCGCAGCGATCAGTTCAGTCGGCAGTTCGTAGTGGAAGTCCCGGCGCAGCATCGCGCTGAATGTTAGCAGTTCGCTGGCGCTCAGGAATCGTCACCTCCAGCGTCTGCTTGCGGCGGTCACGCATGATCTCCACTTTCGCGGTCTCGCCGGGCATGTATGAGCGCAGGATGCGCGCCGCGTGCGTCGGCGACTCCGGCGTCCGGCCGTCAATCGACAGGATTACATCGCCGTCCCGCAGCGTCAGCGGGTTGTCGTCACCGACCCGCACGACGAGCAGCCCCGCCTCGGTGTTGAAATAGCGGCCGAGGTCCGGGGTCACGCGCACGAGTTCATAGTTGCCGAAGGGGTGGCGGAAGCGCAGCGCCTCAAGCGCAGGCATTTCCGGTAGCTGCGGCAGCTGGAACCGGCCTTCGGTGTCACCGAACCGGTACGCGAACGCGCGCACCGGTTCTGCGGCGTCGACCGTGACGGTCACCTCGCGCGCCCGGCGCCCACGCCGCAGCTTGATTTGCACCGCTTCGCCCGGGCTTATCCCGGCCAGCGCCTGCTGTACGCGCCGGACCGACGGAGCGCCTGGCTCGACGGGGCCGGCAACTGATACGCCGTTCACCTCCAGCAGCAGGTCCCCGGCTTCGATGCCGGCCTCGGCGGCCGGTCCGCCATCGGAGACGCTGGCGACGATGACGCCATCGGCAGTCGCCTCACCGACGCGGATACCGAGGCGCACTGCGGGCATCTCGATTCGGCTCACCTCGAAACTCCGCATGAAGCGGTCTGCCTCGTGGGTGGAAAGCTCGGCGACGCGCCGAGCCGCTTCGGCCAATGCTTCGCGTGCCCGCGTCAGTTCGTCGTCGGCTTGGGTACGGTCTGAGCCACGCTCAACGGGTGGCGGCATCGCCGCCGGTGGCTGCGCCGCAAGCGGCGTCGCAAGCAGCAGCACGGCGGTGAACAGAAATAGTGGCAGGTGTCTCATTTGTCGTCCTCCTTCAGAACGAATACTGGGTTTGTGCGGCGTGGACATCGACGAGTGCATTGACCAACGCGATGCGCTGGCGGAGTAACTCGCCGGTGGTCCGGGGTTCGTTCGTGCCGACGCGACGCAGGTGAGCGTCCACGGTAGCCAGCCGGTCTTCCAGCGCCACAATCGTGCCGGCGGTGCGCAAATCGAGGATTCCGGAGTGAGACTCGACCGACGCGAGCACACGGTCGAGTTCGTCCGACCGCTCGGCGAGCAGCGATACCTCGGTATCCACCGGAATCAGCGGTGGCGCGGGCCGATTGTGTGGCACGACGAGCAACGCCACTGCCATCACAACCGACGCAGCGACCGCGACCCCGGCGTAGCGCCGACTCCTGGCGCGACGACTCGCAGCGGCCCGTGCAGTGAGTAGCGCGTCCAGCGCGCCGGGTGGAGGCTCAGCGTCCGGTAAGGCGCGCAATGCATCGCGCATGCGAACAAAACGCGCAAGCTCAGCGCGGCAGGTCGCACACTCATCGACATGTGCGCGGACCTCGATAGTCGACACACCGTCGCGGACCGCGAGCAATTGTTCAGTTGTCGGATGCTGCATACGCCCCTGCCTCCAGCAGCCCGCGGAGCTTCAAATGCGCTCGCGCCAGCTGCGATTTCGAAAAACTCGTGCTGCGACCCATTGCCGCAGCGATCTCCTGGTGCGTCCAGCCTTCAACGTCGTGCAACCACACCACCGCCCTGCTAAGCGCCGGCAGGCGGTCCAGCGCGTCGCCGAGGTCGCGCGCCAGCAGCGCGCGCCCCGTCTCGTCTTCCGGGTGCGGCTGCGCATCGGGAGCGTCGTCGTCGTAGCGTCCTGGTGTGATGCGCGACCGCTCCGCGCGGATCCGCATCAGCACCTTGTTGACCGCTAGCCGTCGCAACCAGGCCCAGAATGGCCCGTCGCCCCGGTAGGCCGGCAGCGCGCGGGTCAGTTCGAGGAACACCTCCTGCAGCACATCCTCAGCCGCCTCCCGCTGGCGGAGCATCCGTACGGCGAGAGTAAATACCGGCCGTGAATAGGTGCGGTAGAGCTCCACGAACGCCGCGTCCTCGCCCGCAGAAGCGCGCCTGAGCAGACCCTCGGCGGGCTCTTGGGTAGGGTGACCGGCCATTCACAGATAATAGATGCGCGGCGCGGCAAAAGGGTCGCAACCGACTTGGTAGTATTTGCCAGTGGGAGCGGCCCTCTGGCCTGTGGGAGCGAATCTGCGATTCGCGATTCCTTAGCCTTGTGGGAGCGAATCTGCGATTCGCGATTGAGTCGCGGATCACAGATCCGCTCCTACAGTTCCAAAAGGATGACCCGCCGCGCAGCGGCGAAGCGAATCAAAAATCGCATTTTTGATGAGCGTGGAGGCGCGCCGGCAGGCGTCGCCGACATGGAGATGTACAATAGGCGCCCTTCGCGGGCCGGGATGGCGGAACTGGTAGACGCGCCGGACTCAAAATCCGGTTCTGGCGACAGAGTGCGAGTTCGATTCTCGCTCCCGGCACCATCGAAAATCGGAGACACCTCGCGGATGAATTTTTGCAGCGCGTGCGGCACCCCCGTCTCTTTCCGGATTCCGGAAGGCGACATGCTGCCGCGCTACATGTGTGACGCCTGCGGTGCCATCCATTACCTGAATCCCAAAATAGTCGTCGGCTGCATCGCGCAGGCGTCCGACCGGCGCATCTTGCTGTGCCGCCGCTCGATTGAGCCGCGTGCCGGTTTCTGGACGATGCCGGCCGGCTTCATGGAGAACGGCGAGACCATCCGCGACGCTGCGCTGCGGGAGACGCAGGAGGAAGCGTGTGCGCGCGTGGAGATCGCCGGACTGTCGAGCGTCGTGAGCGTACTTGGTGCAGACCAGGTGCATGTGATGTACCACGGGCGGCTGGTCGACGACGCGTTCGCCGCCGGCGACGAGACACTCGAAGCGGCGCTGGTCGACGAGGCCGAGATGCCTTGGGACACGCTCGCGTTCCGCAGCGTGACCGCCGCGTTCAAGCTGTACTTCGAAGACCGCCGTCGCGGCGTGTTCGAGACGCACCACGTCGACCTGCCGCCGCTGCGGTAGGCCCCCGCATCGGTGTAAAATGCCGGGGCATTCAGGGGGAACGCCATGACCTTCGTCGTCACCGAAAGCTGCATCAAGTGCAAATACACCGACTGCGTCGAGGTCTGCCCGGTCGACTGCTTCCATGCGGGCCCGAACTTCCTGGTGATTGACCCGGACGAGTGCATTGACTGCACGCTGTGCGAACCCGAGTGCCCGGTCAACGCGATTTACGGCGAGGATGACCTCCCCGCCGACCAGCAGCACTTCATACAGTTGAACGCCGAACTCGCCAAGGGGTGGCCGGTCATCACTGAGATGGAAGACGCGCCACCCGATGCCAAGGAGTGGGAGACAGTCCCCGACAAGCTCCAGTACCTGGAGCGCTGAATGCGCGTACTCCCGCCCTGGGAGAACGCGCTCGATCCCGCCGCGCAGCGATGCGCGGAACTGCTCGCGGACCGGTCGTTCCCGGACCTTTCCGACACCCTCGTGCTGTTGCCGGGCATCCACGCCGCGCCGGCACTGCGCGCGCGCATCCGCGAGGTATCCGGCCGCACCGCGCTGATCGGACCGGTCTGTCACACACTCGGCACGCTCGCCGGTACGACCGCCCAGGCGCGGCGCGGTGGCGAGCAGCGCGCACGCCTAATGCTGCTCGACGCATTGCGCGGGCATCCCGCCCTCACCGGCGAGACTGACCCGTGGACGCTCGTCGAGGCGTTAATCACCCTGTTTGCGGAACTCGGGGACCAGTGCGGCGGGCTACCGGGCGACGCTGATACATTGGCGACGACGCTGCGTAGCGTATATGGCGACCGCGCGCCGGAGCGACCGTTGCGGCGCGAGGCGACGCTCGTAGCGACCCTCTGGCAGGCGTGGTGCGAGCGCGGCGGCCCCGATTCCGGCTTTGGCGACGGCGCGGCGGCGCTAGCGGCGCTCGAGTCCTGGCGGCTGCGCGGCGGCGCCACCCTAATCGGCGCCGGCCTTGACCGGATACCGCGCATTATCGCGCCGTGGCTGGCCGACGGCGTCACAGAAGGTTGGGTGACGCTCTACCACGCGGGACCTGCGGATGCGCTACCGGCACCGCTCCACGCTCCGAATTCCGGGCCGGTCGCTCCGCCCGACGCATTGAACGCGCTCGCCGACGCAGCGCTTGGTGCCGCCACTGACCCGCTTGCAGTGAGAGCTGCGGCGCTACGCGACGCATGGCCCCAACCCCCGACAGTCGCAGCGTTTGCGGTCGCGGCCGCTGACGATGCGGAGCACGAGGCACGCACGGTCGACGTGCAGCTACGGCAATGGTGGCTGGCCGGAATGCGCCGCATCGCGCTGGTCACCGAGGATCGCAAGCTCGCGCGCCGCGTGCGCGCGCTGCTCGCGCGTGCGGGACTGTTGCTGGACGATAGCGCCGGGTGGGCGTTGTCGACAACGAGCGCCGCCGCTGCGCTCGAACGCTGGCTCGAGGCGGTCGAGGAGGATTACCGCGCGAGCCCTTTGCTCGACCTTCTCAAGTCGCCGTTCTGCCATCTCGATGACGACCATGAGGCGCAGCTCGCGTCAGCGTGGCAATTCGAGGAAGGAATCGTGCGCCACGAACAGGTCGGACGCGGCATAGGTCGGTACCGCCACGCCATCCGGCGACGCGCGGCGCGTCTGCCCGACGAGTGGGGCGACGCACTTTCCGGCCGCCTCGAACGCATGCTCGACCGTGTCGAGCATGCGGCCGCACCACTATTGCGTCATGTACAGAATCCTGGCCGCGCGTTCCCGGCGTCCGAATGCATCGCAGCGCTCCACGAAAGCCTCAAACGCCTGGGCTTGCACGAAGGATTCGCCGGCGATGCGGCCGGCCAGCGTGTACTCGAGGAACTCGCCGGTATGGCGCGCGCCGCCGACGGCGACGCGCCCGCGCTGAATTGGCGCGAGTGGCGCACTTGGCTGGGCCGCACGCTCGAGCGCGCGGTGTTCCGCGAGCCGGTGCGCGGCGGTATCTCGCTGCTGTCGCTCGCCGATTGCGCAACAGGCGCGTACGACGCGGTTCTGGTCGCTGGTTCCGATGCAGAGCATTTGCCTGGCCGTGCGCACGCGCATCCATTCTTCAACGACGGAGTACGGGAACAACTGGGGCTCGAGACCTGGCCGCAACAGCGCGCGCTGCAGGCGCTGCGCTTCCGGCGCGCGCTCGCGCTGGCGCCACACCGGGTTGTGACGTTCGCCCGCGAGCGAGCGCAGGCGGAACGACTACCGAGCCCGTGGCTCGCTGCATTGCAGGCGGTCTATCCACTTGCGTGGGCGCACGCTGTGCCGGCACCCGACGCGCTCGCGCTGGCGCGCGACCCGGCGACGCTCGTCACGCGCACCGATGCGCCGCTACCCGCGGTATCCACGCGGCCGCGACCTGCGCTTGACCGGATGCCATTGCGCTGGAGCGCCGGCGCGCACCAGGACATGATCGATTGTCCGTATCACTGGTTCGCCGCGCGGCGGCTGCAGCTTGATGCGCCCGACCCGCTGCGTGAGGCGCTGTCGAAGCAGGATTTCGGTTCGCTGGTCCACCGATGCCTGCAGGCATTCCACAAAGATGTAGCAGGTCTGCCCGGGCCGTTCGCGCGTGTCGTGGATGCAACGAGCCGGGATGATGCGGCAGCGCTGCTGCTGGCGCTCGGCGACGCAGTGCTCGCAGAACAGGCGGAATCCGACTTCATCGCGCTCTCGTGGTTGCGCGCGTGGCGGCGCGCGGTGCCGCGGGTCGTGGACTTTGAAATGGAGCGCGCGGCCGGGGGGTGGCGGGTCGAACACGTCGAACACGGGTTCGAGCGCCAGACCGGCGCGGTCACGCTGCACGGGCGCATCGATCGGGTCGAGATCGACGGGCACGGGCGGCGCGCGGTACTCGACTACAAGACCGGCGCGGTCGCGACAATTGGTGCGGTCGCTGCCGCGGAGCATGTACAACTTGCCAGCTATGCGGCGGGTGTCGGCGACGTCGACCAACTTTATTTTGTAGGACTGGGGCCAGCGCTGAAAGGTGAGCGCGTCACGCTGGCCGGCGTGCCGTCTCCTCGGTACGGCGATGTGGATGTCGAGGCATTGACCGCAGCATCGCTGGCGCGGCTCGGCGATATCGTCGAGCGACTGGCGGGCGGCGCTGAGATGCCGGCGTGGGGTGATGCGAAAGCGTGCGCGTACTGCCGCTATGCCGGGCTTTGCCGCCGCGAAACATGGGAAGACGCATGAGCATGCGTCCGCTCGACGCCACCGCCCCCGAGACCAGCGCGAGTGTCATCGCCTCCGCGGGTACCGGTAAGACTTGGTTGCTCGTTACGCGCATGTTGCGCCTGCTCCTCTCCGGCGCGGAACCGGGCGGACTGCTCGCGGTGACCTTCACCAACCGCGCTGCCGGCGAAGTGCATGCACGGCTGATGGACCGGTCGCTTGCACTTGCAGCGAGCGGAGACGCGCAGCTCGACGCGGAACTGCACGCCATCGGCGTCGAGCCGGATGCAGCCGTTCGTACAACGGCACGCAACCTCCATGAGCGCCTCCTGACGGCGCCGTGGCCGCCCCGTGTGCTCACCTTCCACGCGTTCTGCCAGGAGCTGCTGTCGCGGTTCCCGCTCGAAGCGGGCGTCGCACCGGGTTTTGAGTTGCTTGCCACCGAGCGGGAGCTGCATGACGCTGCATGGGAAGCGCTCCTTGAGGAATGCGGCCGCGAATCCGAAGGGGCAATCGCCGTTGCGCTCGACAGGCTGGCCACTGATGCCGGCAGCCTCGCCGGCGCGCGCGGAAGATTGCGCAGTTTCATCAACCACCGCGCCGACTGGTGGGCGTGGACCTCCGCTGCACACGACCCGCTCGCGCATGCGCTGGACACGCTCACCACGGTGACCGGTTACCACGGCGACGACCCGGCTGAGTGGTTGACCGACATCATGCGTGCGCGCATCAAGCGCATCTGCGCGCTCGTCGGCGCCGCACCGACTGCCGCAGTCGAGCCATTGCTCGCACCGGTCACCGAGCTGCTCGCGGCTGCGGACGCAC
This sequence comes from Natronospirales bacterium, assembly GCA_020201335.1. GTDB lineage: Bacteria > Pseudomonadota > Gammaproteobacteria > Natronospirales > JAIVGZ01 > JAIVGZ01. Next base: position 21,222 of record JAIVGZ010000009.1, on the reverse strand, counting down.
CAGCGGAAAACTGGTGTGATGCGCTGGACGCACTGACGCTGGTGGATAAGGGGCGAAAGCCGCGCGCGCAACTCGTAAAGAAGGAAATCGCGCGCACACAAGGCCCGGAAGCTGCGGTCGAAGTCGAGCGACTACAGCGGGAACTGATCAGTGCGAGCGCAGATTGGCGGCTCGCACGGCTGAACCGCGACTGGTTCGTTGCAGGCGAACGCCTGTTGTCTCACTACCAACGGCTGAAAGCTGAGGCGCGCGTGCTGGATTTCGCGGACCTTGAGTGGACCGCCTGCCGACTGCTCAACGCGACTGACCACGCGCCGTGGATTCAGTACCGGCTGGACCAGCGCGTCGACCACGTGCTGGTCGACGAGTTCCAGGACACAAACCCGACGCAATGGCGCATGCTGCAACCGCTGCTCGCCGAGATTGCCGCAGGGGACGCCGGGCGTGCCCGCAGTGCGTTCGTGGTCGGGGATCCAAAGCAGGCGATTTACGGCTTCCGGCGCGCGGACCCGCGCCTGCTCGATGCGGCATCGACGCTGCTCGAAGAGCGGCTGGGCGCGCCGCGGGTTCAGTTGCGCGGTTCGCGGCGTTCGGCGACCGCGGTGCTCGACTGCGTGAATGCAGTATTCGGTGACGGTGTGTTGCCGCTGCCCGACTTCGTCGCGCACGACACCTTCCTGCCGGACCTCCCGGGGCGCGTCGAGTGGCTGGCAGTACCGGACGAGCCTGACGCTGCTGCGGTGGAACCGTCCAGCGCGTTGCGCAACCCGCTACTGGTACCGCGTAAGCCCGGCGAGGAACTGCGCGGACTCAACGAGGCGCGCGTCATCGCCGCACGCATCCGTGAGATGTACGATTCCCGCACCCCCGTCGCTGACGGCGCCGGTGTGCGTCCATTCGGCTGGGCCGACGTGATGATTCTCGTGCGACAGCGCACGCGCCTCGCTGCACTCGAGCAGGCGCTACGCGAGTGCGCAGTTCCTTATGCGAGCGACAGCCGCGGCATGCTGCTCGAACGACCTGAGATACTCGACATGCTCGCGCTGCTCGAGTTCCTCGTCGCTCCGTGGAACAGCTTGCAGCTCGCGCGGCTGCTGAAGTCGCCATTGTTCTCGTGCAGCGATACCGACCTGCTGCGGCTGGCGCCCGCGGACCCTGATGCAAAGCGTCGCACCCGGTGGTACCCGCGACTGCTCGCACTTGCTGAAGACCCAAGCACCCCAGGCCCGCTGGTACGCGCCGCCGATTGCCTGCGTCGGTGGCGTGAGCACGCCGACCGTGAGCCGGTACACGACCTTCTCGACCGCATCTACGCTGACGGCAATGTACTCGCACGTTACGAGGCCGCGACCCCGGCGCATTTACGCGCATCGGTGGCCGCAAACCTCGTGCAGTTCCTCGACCTTGCGCTCGACGCGGATGCCGGCCGCTACCCGACACTCCACCGGCTGGTCGAGCGCCTGGAGCAGACGCGTGCGGCCAGCGCCGCGGAGCGCGAGTTTGACGACGCCCCGGTAGTCGCGGCGGAAGGCCGGGTGCGCGTCATGACGATCCATTCAGCAAAGGGGCTCGAGGCACCGGTCGTGTTCGTCGCGCAGTGCGACCTCGCGCCGCGCGGCGATACGCTGTCGGTACGAGTGGATATGTTCATCTCCGGGATGCGCCGGGCGGACGGGTGGTACGCGCGGCTCGCCGACGTGTTCGATGCACGCGGTGCACCGTTTGAGAGCGGGACCGGCGTGGCCGCAGAAGATCGGGTCCGGGCACCCTCGCCCACCGCCGATCCGGCGCTCGGTCGCGTGATTGAACCGCTGCCGGAACGCCAAGCCGCTTTGGATTCAATCGACGAGGCAGCAGCCGAGCACGGCGTGCTCGTGCATGCGGCGCTGGAGTTTGGCGGCAGTGGTGCCGACGGCGCGCGCGCCGCGCTCGCCCGCATCAGTGGGCGCCGGCCGGACGACGACGCTATTTCCGCAGCACTCGCGGCTGCGGAACGGGTGCGGGCCTCGTCCGAGTTCGGGTGGCTGTTCGATCCGGCTCAGTATGAACACGCATGGGATGAGGCACGCCTTGCAGTGGGCGACGGCGCAGAACGAGAGCGCTACGGCATCGTCGACCGTTTGGTCGTGACGCAAGACGAGGTGTGGATCATCGACTACAAGACGCACCCGGACCCGGAGCCCAGGCTCGCATGGCTGCGCGAAGTGCACGGACCGCAGCTCGCGCGGTACGGGGATCTTGCGGCGGCACTGTGGCCGACACGCAGGGTGCGCACCGCGCTTCTGTTCACAGCGTTGCCGCGGATCGAGATACTCGCTTAATCAGCGCGCCGCGCTGAGGCGCTGCAGTTCTTCGACCAGCATAGCCGGCGGCAGATAGCCGGGAATCAGGTCACCGCGTCCAGAGACCATCGTCGGCGTGCCGTTCACCGGCAGTTCACGGCCGAGCAACAGGTTGGCCATGATGGGCGTTTCGCACGCGGGTGCGGTCACCGTTCGACCCTGCTTTGCAGCAGTCAGCGCGGCCCGCTGGTCCTCTGAACACCACACCTGCTCTGCCTTGCTCGCTGCTTCGGTGCCGGGTCCGCCGCGCGAATACAACAGGTAGCGGACCCGGATACCGGCCGCGAGCAGCTGGTCGATTTCTGCGTGCATCTGCCGGCAATACCCACAATCGACATCGGTGAACACCGTGAGCGTGTGCCGCAAAGGCGTCGTCGGCTCGAACACGACCATTTGTGACTCGTCCATGCCGTTCACCCATGCCGCGCGCGCAACCAAGCGCCGCGGCTCTGTGATGTTCGCTTGTTCCGCGAGGTCCATCACCGTGCCCTGCAGCACATAGCGACCATCCCCGGATACATACAGCACACGCGGCCCGAGGATGACCTCGTAAAGGCCCGGGACCGGCGACCGCCTTATGTTCTCTGCGATCACGCCGGGCAAGCGCTCGGCGAGGAGGGCCCGCACCGCGGAATCATCCGTATCGTCGGCGAAAAGCGGCATCGCGGCCAACAGCAGGCCGAACAGGGTGATGGCAGATTGAGTATTCACGGGAACTCCGATTGGGGCATAACGCATGGTAGTTGCCCGGATTCGACCAGCGCAAGGCCGAAGGGTTCCGTCGGTCAGCCGCGTGGGTGGTGCAGTGCGTGGACTTCCTTCAGGCGCTCACGGGCAACATGGGTGTAAATCTGTGTAGTGGATAGGTCGCTGTGGCCTAGCAGCATCTGCACTGCGCGCAGGTCGGCGCCGTGGTTGAGCAGGTGCGTGGCGAACGCATGACGCAGCGTATGCGGCGACAGCGAACGCTCGATGCCCGCAGCAGCAGCGTAGCGCTTGATGAGGTGCCAGAACGACTGCCGCGTCATGTGGTCGCCGCGGCGCGTCGGAAATGCGTACTCGCTGGCGCGGCCGTTCAGCAGGTCCGGGCGGGCTTCGCGCATGTGGCGCGCAATCCAGGCCTGCGCCTCCTCACCAAGCGGCACCAGGCGCTCGCGGTCACCCTTGCCGACGATGCGCACCACACCTTGGCGCAGGTTAATCTGGTCGAGCCGGAGCATCACCAGTTCGGAAACCCGCAGGCCGCTTGCGTACAGCACTTCGAGCATCGTCCGGTCACGCAGTCCGAGCGCGCCAGTGCAATCCGGCGCGGCCAGCAATCGTTCGACCTCGGCTTCGCTCAGCGACTTCGGCAGCGGCCTGCCGAGTTTCGGCATGTCGATACGCGCGCTCGGATCGTCGGCGAGCCGCCCGTGTCGCACGAGGTTGCGGTAGTAGTGCCGGATGCTCGACAGTTGGCGCGCGGTCGAACGCGGCCGTGCGCCACGCCCAATGCGCCACGCGAGGAAGCCCTGCAGGTGTTCACGTCCCGCCTTATCGAGCTCAATCGACTGCCGCTCGAGCCACACCGCGAGCCCGACGAGGTCGGCGCGATACGCCGCCAGCGTGTTGCGCGAAAGACCGCGCTCGCTCCACAGCTCATCGAGGAACCGGTCGATTTCCGCGTGCGCGGCGGTGGAAAGCGAATCGGCATTGGTGGTCATGTCTTCCATTACACAGCTCAGCGTGGCCTCGCAGCGTGACCCGCTTCACAGAATATCGTATCGGCCTCCTTTCTGGTGTCGCGCCCGACAGGTAAGCTGCGCCCATGGGTCTGCTGACGGGAATCAGCCGCCGGGCATGGGGCGTGTGGGCACTGGTGGTCTTCGCTGCATGCGCAGGCTCAGCAGTCGTGCTGCTCGCTTTCGTCCCTGGGCTGGAGCGCCGCCGCGCACTGGCGCGACGCGCAGCCGGCGCGATATTCCGACTGACCGGTACGCCGGTGGAAGTCTCCGGTCTGGAATTGTTGCCGCCGGGGCCGTGCATCGTCGTCGCGAATCATGCGAGCTACGTAGACGGCGTACTGATGCAGGCGGTTTTGCCTCCGCGCTTTGCGTTTGTCGTCAAGAACGAGATGGACCGCATGCCGCTCGCCGGCTTCCTGTTGCGGCGACTCGGCACGGAGTTCGTGGCCCGCTTCAACGCGCGCGAGGGCGCGAGCGACACCGCAAGCCGTACGCCAACACATTATCGAGGGGTGTGAAGAGGACTGTGCGGAGCATCTTGATTAGTCGCCGCGCGGCGCACTTAGAAAGCTCTGCCATCGCGGTGCGGAGCACCGGTCCCACACTGAGCACCGCTCCCACACTGTGAGCCGCGTTCCGGCGCAAGCGCGAAGCGACTTGTGGGTTACAGCCGGCTCTGCGAAAGCCGGTGAACCCAGAGGAGCGAGCGCTGCGGCGGGCGCGGCGCACTTAGAAAGCTCTGCCATCGCGGCCAGAGGGCCGCTCCCACAATCACAGAGAAGTCGCGAATCACAGATTCGCTCCTACATCGAGGGTTAGATGCCTTCGCGGAGTTCGCGGGCGACGCGCAGTTCGTGGTTGATGTGCTGAATCCACTGGCTTGCGAGGCGGCTACTATCCGGGTGCTGCGCAGCGGAACGGAACGCGCGGAGTGCTTCCTGATACTGCTTGCGCTCGTACGCGGCCATTCCGACCATCATCCAGGCGCGACCAGGGTTGCGTAGCCCGCCCTTCTGGATCGCGTTTGCCGCAGCAGTCTGCACGCCCGTCCAGTTGTCGGCCGACGCGTGCAACTGCGCCTCACGCACGTACAGTTCGCCGTCGTCCGACAGCGCAGCCGCCCGCTGCAACGCACTAATCGCCTGGCGGTTCTCCTGCGAGAGCTGATACGCCTGCGACAACAGTTCCCAGTTCCGCAGCGTCGGCCGCACATGGCCCGCTTCCATCGCGTCGCGCATAACCCGGGCGCCGTTGTAGGGCGCATTCCGGTACATGTAGCCGCGCACGACGTTCAGGATCTCCGACTCCTCAGTCAGTAGGCCGCGGCGATACGCCATCGACCACACTGCGAGCGCGTCTGCTTCACGGTTCAGGTCCGCCCACAGCAGGCCGGCGAGCTGTTGCCAATAGTTCTTGTTACCCGGCCAGATTGCGATCATCTGCGCGAGCACATCTGCGGACTCCTGATACTCGCGGAGCCCGTGGTGCATCGCCAGCCACAACTGGTACCAGTTCTCCCGCGGCGTGCTCGACTTCTGGATCGCGCGTTGGATCCAGAGGATACCGTTACGGAAATCCTCGAGCTGCGCGTACGCGGTCGCCATCAGGAGCAGCGCGTCGGCAGGCGGGTCGCTTTCCCAGTAGTAGTACCGCTGCATCACCCGCAGCGATTCCCGCCACTGTTCCTGCACGGCATACAGCTGCCCCATCATCCGGAACAGGTCCTGCGTCTCTCGGTGTGAGAGCGCATCAATCTGCAGCGACTGCTCGAGCATCTGCAGCGCCTGCGGGTAACGCTCAAGCGCGAGATATACGTAACCGAGGTTCTGCATCACCAACGCGCGCTCGTAATTCGAGCTGCGGCCCAAACGGCCCAGCAGCTCCTGCAAGCGAGCCTCGGCTTCCTGGTACTGCTCGTTACCGATCTGCTCGTGTGCGGCGGTCAGGATGCTGAAGGTGCGCTCGGTCAGCGCGCTCTGCCGCTGGGTGCGGTCGGGCTCCGGCGAAGTGCCCGGCATCCGGTACATCGGCGCTTCCTGACGCTGCTGCGGCGGCGGTTCGGCCTGCGCTGAAACGACGTCGGGTACGCCGAGTGCGAGCGCCACGGCCACCAAAGGAAACGCGTTTATTACGCGACGGACCATCATCAGCCCCCGGAGTCGTCCATCTTGAATTCGATTGTGTAGCCGGCGCGGCTCGCGACGGGCTCGCCACCTTCGACCTTCGGCCGGAAGCGCCAACGCTGGATTGCCCGCAGCGCTTCGCGGTCGAAAATGCCGCGCCGCGGCTGCGCGTCGACGACGCGCGCATTCGATACCGAGCCATCCGGCTCAATCGTGAACTCGACGCGTACCCAGCCTTCCAGGCCCTGCATTTGGGCCTCGCGCGGATACTGGGGTGGAATCGCCGCGACCGGCATTGGGTCGCCTTCCTGCAGACGGCCGATACCGAGCCCACCGCTGACCCCGGTGTCGATGCGCGGAATGCCGATGCCAGTGCCGCCTACGGTCGGACGGACCGTGGTCTGGTCCATCGGCGGCGGCGGCGGGCGCTGCTGCTGCTGCGGCGGACGCGGTGGCTCGCGCTGGCGCTCCTGAACCTGCTCGTCCTGTTTGACGCGGACAATCTCGACGTTCATCCGGTCTTCCGGCTTCACGATTTCGTCGTCGCCGCCGGCGATCAGGAACTGCATGAACCAGAACAGCGCCAGCGTGACGACCACAGCGACTACGATGGAAAGCGCAATCCGCATTATTCCTGCTGCTCCGATGCGATTGACACGCTCGGGGCACCGGCGAGTCTCGCCTCGTCCATGACCTCGACGAGCAGGCCGGTAATCGACTCGCGGTCGGCCAGAATCACGACACCGCCCTCAGGGTTCTCGGCGAGTGCGCGCTCGACGTTCGCGCGCACCGCGCGGATGTCGATACGGCGGCGATCGAACCAGATCTCTCCGTCCTTACTGATCGCGATCAGGATCGGCGGCCGCTGCTGCTGCTGCGCAGTCTGCGCATCCGGCCGTGTGACGTCGATGCCGGTCTCCCGCACGAAGGTCGCGGTGACGATGAAGAAGATCAGCATGATGAACACGACGTCAAGCATCGGCGTGATGTTGATCTCGGCTTCTTCTTCCTGCGTTACGTGTGAACGTCTCATTTGCTCGTTGAACCTCGTTCAGGCCCTGCGCAGGCTGTCTTCGACGCGGGCGGATTCGTCTCTTGCATAGTGGTCCAGCCGGGCAGCAATCGCGAGGCCCGAAAGCGCCGCCACCATACCGGCCATCGTGGGGATCGTCGCCGCGGAAACGCCGCCGGCCATCAGCCGCGCGTTTCCGGAGCCCGTGTACGCCATCACCTCGAATACCTGAATCATGCCGGTCACCGTCCCGAGCAAGCCAATCAACGGCAGTACGCCGATGCAGGTCTTGATCAACGACAGGTATTGCGACAGGCCGATGCGGACTTCGGAGATCATCTTCTCTCGTACGCGTTTCGCGTACCACGAGTCGGTGTCTCCGCGCTCTCGCCATGCATCAATCACGGCCTGGCGCTGTGTCGGGTATATCTTCTTGTAGTACCAGAATCGTTCAAGCAGAAAGGTCCACATAAGGGCGGTGACGAAGAACACCCCCCACAGGACATTGCCACCGAGCTCCATGAAGTCACGGATCAAGGTCAGCGTTTCATAAACCTGGTACATGGATTAGGCCTGCTTTTCCGCCGCGGTCGCGATCAGGCCTGCGCTCTGCTCCTCGATAATCTGCACCAGGCGCCGGCTTTTTGCCGCCGCAATGCTGTGCAGCAGGATCAGCGGGATTGCGGTAACGAGACCCAACACGGTCGTAACCAGTGCGGTCGAGATACCGTCCGCCATCAGTTTCGGGTCGCCGGTGCCGTACAGCGTAATCGCCTGGAAGGTCACAATCATGCCGACGACTGTGCCGAGCAGTCCGAGCAGCGGCGCTATCGCGGCAATAAGCTTGATGAAGCCGAGGCCACGTTCGAGCCGCGGAACTTCGCGGAGAATCGCTTCGTCGATCTTCAGCTCGAGCGTCTCCAGGTCGTTAGCACGGTTGTCGTGGTACACGGCTAACACGCGGCCGAGCGGGTTGTCGGTATCCGGTGTGTCGCTCTTCAGCTGGCGGTTGACCTTGCCAGTCACGATCCACAACTGTGCGTAGCGCAGGGCAAACAAGCCCAGCGCAAAGATCAAGAGGCCTATGATCACATAACCGACCATCCGGCCCTGCTTCACGTACTCCCAAATCGTCGGCGTCTGAATCAGCATGCCGAGCAGCGCGCCGCGCGACGGGTCGATTACGACCTGCACGACATCACCGGCGTCGCCGCTGGTGAGCTTTCGGGCCATGCTGGTGAAGCGGCCGGCGGGTTGCCGCGGCAGCTCAGTCAGGCGCCCCGTCTCCGATGAGTAGTTCAGGAAGCGGTTATCGGTGACCGCGGTGAACGTGCCCATGCGGAAGACTTCGGACTCGTACTGCTCGCCGTCCGGCGACATCACCGTTGCGGTAAACGAGCTCGTCTTGCCCGATTCGGTCATCTCGGTGAGCAGCGCTATCCACAGCTGCTCCAAGTGCTCCATCGACGGCAGGTCGCGGCTTGCCGCGATGTCGCCGAGGAATTCTGTGCGTTCCGGAAACTCGGCGGACACGAGCGAGCTGCCAATCACGCTGCCGGCCTCGCCCGCGACCATGCGGACTACGCCGAACAGCTCGCCGAACTGGCCGGTGCGCTGCACCAGAAGCGCGTTCAGCTCGTCGAGCCGGCGGTCGTTGGCGTTGTAAGTATTGCGCAGTTGGGTCGCGCGCTGCTGCTGACGCTGCAGCTCGGCCCGGGCTTCGGCCAGCATTCGCTGCTGCTGGGTGCGGTCGGCCCTGAAGCGCTGCTCGCGCTCGCGGTTGACGGCGGCTTCACGCTGCCGGTATTCGCGGACCTCTTGCAACAGGCGGTCCAGTGCGGCCGGTCCGCCTTCCTGCTGGGCGCCGGCGAGCGGCGCGAATGCGATCAACGCAACGGTGAGGGATGCAATCAGGGAGCGGTTCATCAATTTCTCTCCGGAACGATGATCGGAATCGCCAGCAGGTCCGGCGCTGCGAGACGCTGCGCCATACGGATGCCGTCGTTTACAGGGGTACGATATTCATCGCCGAGCCGCGCCCACTCGTTCGTGCGCGTATCCCAGAACCCGGTCTCGCTGCGGTCCAGCGTCTGGTACAACAACACCAGCCGCCCTAAGCGCAAGAAATTGACTTCCCGCAGGCTGCCGCCGAAATCCAGCATCCCGGAGTAAGTGTCCATATTGCGGGCGTAATCCATTTCGATGGTGTACGCCTCCATCAGGCGGCGGTAGCGCTCGCCGACGGCAACGTTTGCGTCATCCATCAGGCTCTTCACATTCTCGACGCGGTTTCGGCGCTCCTCAGGGAGGAACGGTGCGTCGAGTTGGACGAAGCGGTCGAGCGTGTCGACCATCCGCACCATCAGCGGCGTGATGCCGCGCTCCACGCCTTCGAACTCGTCGATCTGGCGCTGGATGCTTGCCATCTCGCGCTCCTGGTTCGCGACCTGGCGCGCCATCTGCTCGTTGTAGATGCGGAGCTGCTCGATTTCCTGCATCGCGTTGCGATACTCATCGAACATCTGGCGCGTCTCTTCCGTCATCCGGTCGATATCAGCCTGGCTGCGCGCCGCTTCGGCGTCGGCCTGCGACTGGACCTGGATGGAGGACCTCAGCACCTCGGGCGTCGCGCCAACATTCGGAGCGACGAGTATCAGCAGCGCCGGTAATGCAGCTCTGCAAAGTCCAGCAACGCATGAATTGAGCATAGCTCTACCTTAAGAAAGTCGTGGGAAGTAGAAGCACCCGCGGGCTCGCGCCGTCGCGTGCATAAACAATTGCCTGTTCGGACATAAGTCAGCCGCAGACTGCATTTCAACACTCTCGTCGATTGCCGGGCACCACGCGGGAAGCCCGGCGTAGCAGGCTCCAGCGCTTTTGTTATAGCAGGGGTTACCTCAAAAATGCAAACGAAGGTTGCCGTAGGTTACGGAACCCACGACCTCAGTCCGCACGCACCTCGCTGCCGGCTGTTCCGGTGTCCGGCGGCGGTGCCGTCCAGTGTTCATCCTCGGTCGTCAGCCGGTGCAGCGCCTCGGCCGTCCAGGCCAGCTTGCCGCTGACCTCTGACCATGTTCCGGGCTTCTCGGAAGGCGCCGGCTGGCGGGCATCACCGAGCCGCGCGGCCATCATCTGCCACTTCAAAGCGAAATGGCGCGCCGCGTCACGCGGCGTAGCTGCGAGCTTCAGTTCCAACTCGTCCGTAGGGGAATCACCTGAAATCACCCAATATGCCTGCGCCTTATTGTTAACCGAGACGATGCGCCCAATGCACAACTTGCCTGGCAACGCCCAAGCCGCGTACGCGCGCGCCTTCTTGCCGGTGACCAGGTCCTTCTGGACAACGTGCCGGGCCTGCGCCTGCAATTGCGCGGTGACCCATGCGAGCAGCTCGCGTTTGCCTTCATCAGTTTGAGTGTCCACTACGTTCCCTTTTTATGTTGGTTACATGTTGCGGCGGTAACGACCGCCTACCGCGTATAGCGCACCGGAAATTTGCCCGAGCGAGCACACCTTGACGCTCTCCAGCAGTTCTTCGAATACGTTGCCGCCCGCGCGCGCGACCTGCTGCAACTTCGCCAGCGCCGCATCGGCCTCGGCCGCATGCCGCGCGTGGAACGCGCGGATGTTTGTAATCTGCTGTTGCTTCTCTTCCTCAGTCGAGCGGATTAGCTGCACCTCAACGTCGGCGTCTTGCTCTTCCCCTTCATGCGGCATGAAGGTATTAACTCCGACGATCGGCAGCCGGCCGTCATGCTTGAGCGCCTCGTAATGAAGGCTCTCCTCCTGGATCTTGCCGCGCTGGTACATCGTTTCCATCGCGCCGAGCACCCCGCCTCGCTCCGAAATCCGTTCGAATTCAGCGTATACGGCCTCCTCGACCAGGTCGGTGAGCTCGTCGATGATGAACGCGCCCTGCAAAGGGTTCTCGTTCTTGTTGAGCCCGAGCTCCCGGTTGATCACGAGCTGAATCGCGAGCGCACGCCGCACCGATTCCTCGGTCGGCGTCGTGATTGCCTCGTCGTACGCGTTCGTGTGCAGGCTGTTGCAGTTGTCGTACAGCGCGTACAGGGCCTGCAGCGTCGTACGGATATCGTTGAACTGGATCTCTTGCGCATGCAGGCTGCGTCCGGAGGTCTGGATGTGGTACTTCAGCATCTGGCTGCGTGCCGACGCGCCGTAACGCTCACGCATCGCGCGCGCCCAGATGCGGCGTGCGACACGGCCAATCACCGCGTACTCCGGATCCATTCCGTTACTGAAGAAGAAACTCAAGTTCGGCGCGAAATCGTCGATCGGCATGCCGCGCGCGAGGTAGTACTCGACGATCGTGAACCCGTTCGCGAGGGTGAACGCCAGCTGGCTGATTGGGTTCGCGCCGGCTTCGGCAATGTGGTAACCGGATATCGACACGCTGTAGAAGTTGCGCACGCCGTTCGCGCTGAAATGCGCTTGCATGTCACCCATCATGCGCAATGCAAAATCGGTCGAGAAAATGCAGGTGTTCTGCGCCTGGTCTTCCTTGAGGATGTCGGCTTGTACCGTGCCGCGGACCTGGCTCATCGCTTCGGCCTTCAGCTTCGCGTAGGTTTCAGCGTCGACCAGTCGGTCACCGGCGATGCCCAGCGTATCCAGGCCGACCCCGTCGTGGCCACTCGGCAAGTCGCCATCGTATTGCGGTGTTGCGTACCCGGCGAACGCCTTCCCGGCCTTCTTCCGCGCTGCGTCCCATTCTCCCGTCTCTTTCAAGTGCCGCTCGATGCGCTGGTCAATCGCGGCGTTCATGAACATCGCGAGGATCATCGGCGCTGGACCGTTGATGGTCATCGACACCGAAGTCGTGGGCGCGCACAGGTCGAAGCCCGAATACAATTTTTTCATGTCGTCGACGGTCGCGATCGAGACACCGGAGTTGCCGATGCGGCCGTAGATATCCGGGCGTTCGTCGGGGTCTTCGCCGTACAGCGTCACTGAATCGAACGCCGTCGAGAGCCGGGTCGCCGGCTGGCCGCGCGCGACATAGTGAAAGCGGCGGTTCGTGCGCTCCGGCGTACCCTCGCCAGCGAACATGCGGGCCGGGTCCTCGGCAAGTCGTCGGTACGGGTACACGCCCGCCGTGTACGGGTAGTGCCCGGGCAAGTTCTCTTCCATCAAGAAGAGGAGCAGGTCGCCCCAGTCGCGGCTTCTCGGCACGGCAATCTTCGGCACCTTCAGCCGCGACAGCGACTCGGTGTAGTTCTCGCCGGTAATCTCGCGTTCGCGCACCGTGTACGAATAGGTATCGGCGGTAACCGACTCCTTGAGTTTCGGCCATCCACGAAGGAGCTTGAGCCCCTCGGCACCAATATCTTCGAGCGCCTGGTTGTACCGCTCTCTCAGGGGTTTGAACTGCTCATGTGTAGGAGCGGTGCTCCGCACCGCGATTTCTTTGGGCGGCGCAAACGCGTCCAGCGGCTGCGGAAGCTCCGGGTCTTCAAGAACCTCCAACGCCTGGTACAACGACTGCGCAAGGCTCGCCGCATCGCAGCGCGCGGCGATATCGCCGTGCACTTCCCTGCCCTGTTCGGCGATCTCCGCGAGGTAGCGTGTCCGTTGCGGTGGTACCAATGCGGCGCGCCCGCTGCCCTCGACCTGCAGGTCGAGGTCGATGCGCCAGGCCTTGGGGTCCAATTTTAGCTTTTCGACCATGCGCGTGAGGAGCGCGACAAACAGGCGGTTCACCCCGGGGTCGTTGAACTGGCTCGCGATGGTTGGAAACACCGGAACCTGTTCGTCCGGCATCTTGAACGCCTTTTGGTTCCGCTTCCATTGCTTGCGAACGTCGCGCAACGCGTCCTCGGCACCGCGCTTCTCGAACTTGTTCAACACAACGATTTCGGCGAAGTCGAGCATGTCGATCTTCTCGAGCTGGCTCGCCGCTCCGTACTCCGAAGTCATCACATACACCGGGAACTCGACGAGGTCGACGACCTCGGAGTCGCTTTGGCCGATGCCGGCGGTTTCTACCAGGATCAATCCGAACCCGCACGAACGCAGGAACTGGATGGTGTCTTCCAGCACTTCGCTGGTCGCGAGGTGGGCGCGCCGCGTCGCTACCGACCGCATGAATATTCGGTCGTCGGCGAGGCTGTTCATCCGAATGCGGTCGCCAAGCAACGCGCCACCAGTGCGGCGCCGCGTGGGGTCAACTGCGAGCACCGCGATGCGGAGGTCGGGGAACGCCTGCAGGAATCGGTTCAGCAACTCATCGGTCAGGCTCGACTTGCCGGCGCCGCCGGTGCCGGTGATTCCGATAATCGGCGGCCGATGGTCGGATTCTCGCCATACACGGCGCAAACCATCCAGTGAACGGTCGCCGTCAACTGGTGCAAGCTGCTCGAGCAGGGAAATCGTGCGACCAATCTGTTGGTGGTCGCCCGGTTCCGGGCGCCCTGGTTTGAAATTCGGGCGCTGCCAGTTTCGGACGCGCACGAACACGTCGTCGATCATCCCCTCCAGGCCCATACGCATGCCGTCATCGGGAGAGTAGATTTTCTCAACCCCGTATGCCTCGAGTTCCGCGATTTCGTGCGGTGCAATCGTGCCGCCGCCCCCGACCACGATTCGGATGTGCTCCGCGTCGGCTTCGCGCAGCATGTCGACCATGTACTTGAAGTACTCCATATGGCCGCCCTGGTACGAACTCACGGCGATGCCGTCGGCATCCTCCTGCAGCGCCGCGCGCACGATCTCGGCGACCGCCCGGTTGTGGCCGAGGTGGATCACTTCCGCGCCATGGCCCTGGAGGAGTCGCCGGATGATGTTGATTGCCGCGTCGTGGCCATCGAACAGCGACGCCGCGGTGATAAAGCGCAACGGTGTCCCCGTGCCGGGCTGGGTGTCCTGCAATGGCGTGGCCGAGTTCATCCGGCGATTATAGCGAACGGCGGTCCGGCGCCGGCAGGTCCGCGCTATCGTCCACGGCGGCCGTTGGTTATAATCGGCGCCCTTGAGCGCATACGACGCCCAACACACTTCGAATTCAAAGGCTAACGGCCCGCCAGCCGGCCGCTTCATCCAGGAGACCTCCTAATGCAATTGTTCGCCACCGTGGAAACCATGGGCCATGAACAGGTCGTGTTCTTCCACAGCCCATCCAACGGGCTGAAGGCGATTGTCGCAATCCACGACACCACGCTGGGGCCGGCACTCGGTGGGCTGCGCATGTGGCCGTACGCGAGCGAAGACGAGGCGCTGCGTGATGTGCTGCGTCTGTCGCGCGGCATGACCTACAAGGCGGCGGTCTCCGGGCTGAACCTCGGTGGCGGCAAAGCGGTCCTGATCGGCGACCCGGCCGACAAGAACGAGGCCATGTTCCGGGCGCTCGGGCGCTTCATCGATTCGCTAGGCGGCCGCTACATCACCGCCGAAGATGTGAACACCAATGTCCAGGACATGGATTACATCTTTCAGGAGACCAACCATGTCGTCGGCGTGCACCCGGTACACGGCGGTTCGGGTGACCCATCACCGTTCACCGCCTACGGCACCGTGCGCGGCATCGAGGCATCCCTGAACTGGAAGTTCGGGCACTCCGACCTGTCGAAGGCAAGCTACGCGGTGCAGGGCGTTGGGCACGTCGGCTTCCACGTTGTACGCGCGCTATGCGAATCCGGCGCCAAGGTCTTCGTGACCGACATGAACGCCGAACGCGTGCAGCAGTGCGTCGAGCTCGGCGCCGAGGCCGTCGGCATGGAAGACATCTACGACGTCGAAGCTACTGTGTTCGTGCCCTGCGCACTTGGCGCCGTTGTTAACGAAGACACAATCCCCCGCTTCAAGTTCGAAATCGTGGCTGGCGCGGCGAACAACCAGCTTGCCAATGATGCGTGCGGCGACGAACTCGACCGCCGCGGCATCGTGTATGCACCAGACTACGCCATCAATGCGGGCGGCCTGATGAATGTGGCGATTGAGTTGCAAGGTTACGACCGTGAACGCGCAATGCGCATGGTGTCGACGATTTACAACAACATCGAAAACATCTTCCGCTTCGCAGAGCGTGACGGTATCCCTACCTGGCGCGCCGCTGACCGCGTCGCCGAGGAGCGCATCGCTTCGCTCGGCACGGTAAAGATGCCGCATGTGCGTCAGTCCGCGAACCGCCTCGACGGCCGCGACCGCAAGTGACCCACAACGCATGAGTTTCGATACCGGCCTCGGCGACGACATCGACATGCTGCGCGATGCGGTGCGCCGCTTCGCGGAGAGCGAAATTGCGCCGCGGGCCGCTGAGATCGACGCCTCGAATGAGTGCCCGTACGACCTCTGGCCGAAGCTGGGCGAAATGGGCTTGCTCGGCATCACCGTCCCCGAAGAATTCGGTGGGTCGGGGCTCGGCTATCTTGCGCACGTAGTCGCGATGGAAGAGATCTCTCGCGCATCGGCGTCTGTCGGACTCTCGTACGGCGCACACTCGAATTTGTGCGTAAACAACCTGTACCTGAACGGCACTGACGCCCAGCGCAAGCGACTGCTCCCCAAGCTCTGCAGCGGCGAATGGGTCGGCGCGCTCGCGATGTCGGAACCGGGCGCGGGTTCGGACGTGGTCGGCTCGATGACCTGCCGTGCCGAACGCGACGGCGACGAGTGGGTCGCGAACGGGAACAAGATGTGGATCACGAATGGGCCGCGCGCCGACGTAGTGATCACTTATATGCGCACCGCGCCGCGCGAGAAAGGGTCGCACACCATCACTGCGTTTCTGGTCGAAAAGGGCACCGCCGGCTTCAAGAGCGCACAAAAGCTCGATAAGCTCGGCATGCGGGGGTCGGACACCAGCGAACTCGTGTTCGAGAACGCCCGCATCCCTGACGCAAACAGGCTCGGTGAAGCCGGCGAAGGCGTCCTCGTACTGATGAAGGGACTCGACACCGAACGCGTCGTGCTCTCCGGCGGTCCGCTCGGCATCATGCAAGCTGGCATGGATGCAGTACTGCCGTACATCCGCGAGCGGCGCCAGTTCGGCCAGCCGATTGGATCCTTCGGCATCATGCAGGCGAAAATCGCTGACATGTTCACCATGCTGCAGTCGGCACGTGCGTACAGCTACCGCGTCGCCGCACAATTCGACGCCGGCCGCAGCTCGCGCATGGACGCTGCGGCGTGCCTGCTCTATGCATCGGAATGCGCAGTGAAGCTGTCGCTCGAGGCGATCCAGTCGCTCGGCGGCAACGGCTACATCAATGAGTACCCGACCGGCCGCCTGCTGCGCGACGCAAAGCTATATGACATCGGCGCAGGTACCAATGAAATCCGTAGAATGCTCATCGGCCGAGAGCTTGTCGGTACGCTATAGAATCAACGCGCGATTCGTTTTTCGGAGGCAGTCTTGTCAGATTCAGTTGTAATTGTTGCAGCGAGAAGGACGCCCATCGGTTCATTCCAGGGCGCGCTCGCCCCGCTTTCCGCGCCGGAACTCGGCGCGGCGGTGATTCGTGCCGCGCTCGCCGACGGCAAGGTAAGCGGCTCCGATGTCTCGGAAGTCATCATGGGCTGCGTGCTGCCGGCGGGCCTTGGCCAGGCGCCCGCGCGTCAGGCTTCGCTAGGCGCCGGCGTACCCGTTTCGGTCGGCTGCACAACGATCAACAAGGTGTGCGGCTCCGGCATGAAGGCGGTGATGTTCGGCAATGACCTGATCCGCGCCGGCAGCGCAACGGTCGTTGTCGCGGGCGGCATGGAATCGATGTCGAACGCACCCTACCTCGTCCAGCGCGCGCTCCGGATGGGCCACAGTGAAATGCTCGACCACATGTTCTACGACGGGCTGCAGAACCCCTACGACAAACAGATGATGGGCCACTTCGGCGACCAGTGCGCGGACAAGTACGCGTTCACGCGCGAAGCGCAGGATGCGTTCGCAATCGAATCCGTGAACTCTGCGGTACGCGCGACGCAGGACGGCAGCTTTGCCGATGAGATCGTTCCGGTCGTTACCAAGACACGCAAAGGCGAGGTCGAAGTCACCTCCGACGAGGAACCGGCCCGCTGCAACGTCGAAAAGATTCCGGGCCTGAAGGCTGCATTCCGCAAGGAAGGCGGAACGGTCACTGCCGCGACTTCGTCATCGATCTCGGACGGCGCCGCCGCGCTGGTTCTGATGCCTGAAAGCGAGGCACAGCGCCGCGGCTTGACGCCGCTCGCCCGCATTGTCGGTCATGCGGGGCACGCCCATGAACCAGAGTGGTTCACCACCGCGCCGGTGAAAGCCATTGCGGCGTTGCACGACCAACTCGGCTGGAGCGCGACGGACGTCGACCTGTACGAGATCAACGAAGCGTTCGCGGTGGTCACGATGGCGGCGATCAAGGAACTCGGCCTCGACCGGGAAAAGGTCAACGTCAACGGTGGCGCCTGCGCCCTCGGACACCCGATCGGCGCAACCGGTGCGCGGCTGATCGTCTCGCTTGCGCACGCCCTGAAGCGGCGCGGCCTGAAGCGCGGTATCGCCGCGCTCTGTATTGGCGGCGGCGAGGCCACGGCGATCGGAATCGAAACCTTGTGACCCGCGCGCGGAGCAGCCGATGCCAGTGATTCAATCCACGATCGACACCGGCTCCGCCGAATTCTCCGCGAATGCCGAACACATGCGCGGAGTGGTCGAAGACCTGCGCACGCAACTCAGCAAGTCAGCGCTCGGCGGTGGTGAGCGCGCCCGCACGAAACACCTTGAGCGCGGCAAGCTGCTGGCACGGGACCGCATCGCCGCGCTGCTGGACCCCGGTAGCCCGTTCCTTGAGATCGCACCGCTTGCCGCACACGGCATGTACGACGACGATGCGCCGTGCGCCGGCATTGTCACCGGCGTCGGGCTCGTGCACGGGCGCGAAGTTGTAGTCGTCGCGAACGACGCGACGGTCAAGGGCGGCACCTACTACCCGTTAACCGTCAAGAAGCACCTGCGCGCGCAGGAAGTTGCGCTCGAGAATGCATTGCCGTGCGTGTACCTCGTAGACTCCGGCGGCGCGTTCCTGCCGCTGCAGGATGAGGTGTTCCCTGATCGCGACCACTTCGGCCGCATCTTCTACAACCAGGCGCGCCTGTCCGCCGAAGGCATCCCACAGATTGCGGTGGTCCTCGGCTCGTGCACCGCGGGCGGCGCGTATGTGCCGGCGATGTGCGACGAGGCGGTAATCGTGCGAGAACAGGGCACGATTTTCCTCGGCGGGCCGCCCCTGGTGAAAGCGGCGACCGGTGAGGTCGTCGACGCGGAGTCGTTGGGCGGCGGCGACGTGCACAGCCGCATCTCGGGCGTCACCGACCACCTCGCCGATGATGACGCGCACGCTTTGTCGATCGCGCGCGACATCGTGCTTAACCTGAACCGCACGGCGCCGATGGCCCTCGCGACACGGCCGGCGGCCGCCCCGCTCTACCCTGCTGAGGACCTGTACGGCATCGTTCCGCGCGACACGCGCTACCCGTACGAGGTGCGCGAGGTCATTACGCGGCTCGTAGACGGCTCGGAATTCCACGAGTTCAAGGCGCTGTACGGCAAGACGCTGGTTTGCGGCTTCGCACACCTGCACGGTTACCCGGTCGGCATCATCGCGAATAACGGCATCCTCTTCTCCGAGTCTGCGCAGAAAGGCGCCCACTTCATCGAACTTTGCTGCCAGCGCGGCATCCCGCTCGTATTCCTGCAAAACATCACCGGCTTCATGGTCGGCAAGAAGTACGAGCACGGCGGCATCGCGAAAGACGGCGCCAAGATGGTCAACGCGGTTGCGACCGCGCAGGTTCCCAAGTTCACCGTAATCATCGGCGGCTCGTTTGGTGCCGGCAATTACGCGATGTGCGGCCGCGCATACGGCGGGCGTTTCCTCTGGACCTGGCCGAACGCGCGAATCTCCGTAATGGGCGGCGAGCAAGCTGCTGCGGTGCTGGCGACAGTGAAACGCGACGGCCTCGAAGCGCGCGGAACCACCTGGTCGCACGAAGACGAAAAGGCGTTCCGCGAAGAGATCCGCGCGCAGTACGAGGCACAGGGCCACCCGTACTACGCGTCGGCGCGGCTGTGGGACGACGGCGTAATCGACCCAGTCGATACGCGCCGCGTGCTCGGCATGGCGATTGCTACAGCTACCAACAAACCGTGGCCGAAAGGGATGCGCCACGGCGTGTTCCGCATGTGACATGAGCGCGCTCACAATCGAATTGTCGGGCGGCATCGCCACCCTCACCCTCAACCGCCCGGAAACGCGCAATGCGTTCGACGACGCATTGATTGCGGAACTCGGGGGCGCGCTGGTCCGGCTGGACCAAGACCCAACGGTGCGGGTCGTCGTCCTGACCGGCGCGGACAAGACCTTCTCAAGCGGCGCCGACCTCGGTTGGATGAAGCGCATGGCCGGTTTCGACGCCGATGCGAACCGAGCGGACGCGCTGAAGCTCGCCGGGTTGATGCGCACGCTGGACACCCTGTCGAAGCCGACGGTCGCGCGCGTGAATGGCGCGGCGTTCGGGGGCGCGGTCGGTCTGGTTGCCTGTTGCGATATCGCGGTGTCCGTAGACCTTGCGAAATTCTCGTTGTCGGAGGTGCGGCTCGGGCTCGTGCCCGCGGTCATTGCACCGTATGTGGTGCGCGCAATCGGCGCCCGCGAGGCGAGACGCTGGTTCCTGACTGCCGACGCGTTTGATGCGGCAACCGCGCAGCGTATTGGCCTCGTACACGAAGTCGTTTCGTTCGCGGCGCTCGACTACACAGTTAAATCGCAAGTTAAT
The DNA here is from genome assembly GCA_020201335.1 of Natronospirales bacterium. GTDB lineage: Bacteria > Pseudomonadota > Gammaproteobacteria > Natronospirales > JAIVGZ01 > JAIVGZ01. The sequence continues at coordinate 1,259 of JAIVGZ010000009.1, read as the reverse complement.
GCGCTATTGCAGGGCGGGCCTACCGCATTGGCCGCGGCGAAGCGCTTGGTCGCGCGCGTATCGGCGCCTCTCAACGAGGCGCTCATCGCCGAGACTGCCGAATTGATCGCCACGCTGCGCGTCTCGCCGGAGGGACAGGAGGGGCTCAGCGCGTTCTTGGAGAAGCGGGCGCCTAGTTGGAGTCAGGAGTGATCTCACTCCCTTGTGGGAGCCGATCTGTGATCGGCGACCTGCCGCGACGCATCGCGAATCACAGATTCGCTCCCACATTGGATATAGATGCTCCCACATTGGATATATATGTTTAAGCGCGTTTTGGTTGCAAACCGCGGCGAAATTGCCTGCCGCGTGATGGCGACCTGCCGCCGGCTCGGCATCGAGACCGTCGCTGTGTACTCGGATGCGGATCGCGACGCCCAGCACCGTTGGGCCGCTGACCATGCCGTCCACATCGGGCGCGCGCCCGCCGCGGAATCCTACCTCGACGCGGAAAAGGTTCTCGCCGCCGCACGCAAGATGGGCGCCGATGCCGTGCACCCTGGTTACGGTTTTCTTTCGGAAAACGTCGCGTTCGCGCGCGCGTGCGCAGAAGCGGGCGTTACATTCATCGGCCCGCCGGTCGCGGCAATCGAAGCGATGGGGTCGAAGAGCGACGCGAAGCGCATCATGGAAGCCGCCGGCGTCTCGTGCGTGCCGGGCTACCACGGCGATGACCAGACTGACGCGCTGCTCGCCAAAGAAGCGGAGCGCATCGGATTCCCGGTGCTGGTCAAGGCGACTGCCGGAGGCGGCGGCAAAGGCATGCGCATCGTACGGGACGCCAAGGGCTTCGCCGAGGCGCTCGCCGGGGCGCGGCGCGAGGCGCAAAGCGCGTTCGGCGACGACCGGGTGCTGATCGAACGCTTCATCGAGCGTCCCCGACACATCGAGTTTCAGGTGTTCGGCGACGACCACGGCAATGTCGTGCATGTGTTTGAGCGCGAGTGCTCGCTGCAACGGCGCTACCAGAAGATCGTCGAAGAATCGCCGTCCCCATTCCTTGATCCAGCACTGCGGACCCGCATGGGTGATGCCGCTGTTGCCGCCGCGCGTGCGGTCGGCTATCGCAATGCCGGCACGATCGAGTTCATCGTCGCGCCGGATGGCCAGTTCTTCTTCATGGAGATGAACACCCGCCTGCAGGTCGAGCACCCAGTCACCGAACTGGCCACCGGGCTCGACCTGGTCGAATGGCAGCTGCGTGTCGCCGCGGGCGAACC
>JAIVGZ010000008.1 GCA_020201335.1 Natronospirales bacterium | reverse complement strand
TCGTGATCGTGATCGTGGACGGTTGTCGCGGTGCTGCTCATGTTCAGTCTCTCCGTTAGCGCTGCTGCTGGCGCGCCGCTTCGATGTCGCGCGGCTGGATGATGTCGCCGGTGTCGTTACCGAACGCGTTGCGCTCGAAAGTGATCACCGCTGCGAGGTCGAGGTTGTTCAGCGAGCGTCCGAATGCGGCCATCACCGAGTTCCTGGGGCTGCCGTTGAGCACCATGTCGATGTGTGCGCCGACGCCATCCGGGTCGACCGACATGCCGCTGGTCAGCGCCGGGAAACCGGCCGCCGGCAAGCCCTGCCCGTTCGCCTGGTGGCACGCCGCGCACTGCGACATATACACGCCTTCGCCGCGCTGCATCAGTTCGTCGAGTTCCCAGTCGCGGTCGGCGGCGAGTGCCTCGGCTTCGGCCTGCGCTAGTTCGCGGCGCTCCGCGACCCACGCCTCATAGTCGTCATCCGTCATCGCTATCAGGACGACCGGCATAAACGCATGGTCGCGGCCGCACAGCTCGGCGCACTGGCCGCGGTACACGCCGGGCACGTCGATCTTCGTCCACATCTCGTTGATGAAGCCCGGAATCGCATCCTTTTTCACCGCGAGCTGAGGTACCCACCACGCGTGTATCACGTCGTTCGAGGTAAACAGGAAGCGGATGCGGCGCCCGACCGGCACCACCACAGGGTTGTCTACGTCCAAGAGGTAGTTGTCGACACTCGTGAGGTCGATGTCCACGCCTCGCTGACGTGCGTCGTTCGAGTCCCGCGACAGGTTGGAGAAGTAGCCAAAGTCGTTATCGATGTAGTCGTAGCGCCAGCGCCACTGGTACCCGGTGACTTGGATAGTCAGGTCCGCGTCGCGCGTGTCCTCCATCTTCACCAGCACTCGCGCGGCGGGGACTGCCATGCCCACCAGAATCAGGAACGGGATGACCGTCCAGGCGATCTCGACGCGCAGGTTGTCATGGAAGCCAGCGGCAACCCGCCCCTTGCTCTTGCGGTGCCGAACGATCGACCAGATCATCGCGCCGAACACCAAAACGCCGATTACGACGCAGACCCACAGGATCAGCATGTGCAGGTCGTAGACTTCCTGGCTGATCTCGGTCACGCCGGGCGGCATGTTGAAGCGGGATGGGGTGACCGCCCATGCGGCGTTCGCGGCAAATGCCGCGACCAGGCCGAACAGGCTGCACGAAGCGCGTTTCAACGTGCGGAGTGACATGCGTGAGTAGCTCCTGGAGGCAACGGGCAAACTCCGCGGATTTTAAGGGCTGCGCGCGAACCGCGCAAATTCAATCCTCACGCATGCAGTGCGTCGAGGTCCAACCGGTGCGCATTGCTTTCCGGCGTCACATACGGCTCCCAGGGAAGCGTCGCAACCCTCGGGGCGCCAAGCCTTTCATCCAGCGCAGCCAGATTCGCGTCGCTCCGGCGCATCTCCGGGTCTATGCAGTTGGCGACCCACCCGGCGAGTTCCAGGCCACTGTCGCGGATGGCGCTTGCGGTCAGCAGCGCGTGGTTCAGGCAACCGAGCCGTATTCCGACCACAAGCAATACCGGCAGCCCGAGCGCAGCCGCAATGTCCGCCATCGTCCGGTTCGGGCCGATCGGCACCAGCCAACCACCGGCGCCTTCTACGATCATGATGTCCGACTGGCCGGCCAGTCCCGCGTAGGCGGCCACAATCCGGTCGATATCGATTTCCACGCCAGCCTCGGCGGCGGCAATGTGCGGCGCGACCGGTTCGTCGAACAGGTACGGGTTGACCAGCCCATAGTCGAACGGCTGTCCGGCGGCGGTAATCAGCGCGAGCGCGTCCTCGTTGCGCGGCCCCTGCGACGACTCGAGCGCGCCGGCCGCGACCGGCTTCATGACGCCGACCGAGTGGCCGGCCGCCCGCAATGCGATCACCAGTGACACGGCGACATGCGTCTTGCCGACTCCGGTGTCGGTGCCGGCAACGAAGTACCCGCTCGTCATCGGTCGCCCCGGCTGCGCCGAGCGATCGCTTCAATCGGAATGCGGGCTTCCCCCGGCTGGCCCGGGTCCCTGTGGGCGACGCCGGCCGGTGGCGCCCACGCCTGCCCGAAGACGACCTCCCAGCTCGCCGGTAAACTGCCGTCGCGCCTGAACGCTTCGTATTCCGCTTGCATCGCGCGCAAGCGTCGCGGCCCGGTCAGCCCGCGGGGGCGGCCAGCGTTGACGTTGCGGGCGCCTATCGCCTGAAGGTCGCGCATAAGGGCCATCGTGTCTTCATAGGTGACCGTCATCCGTTCGACATCCATCACAGGGTCCCGGAATCCACTGCGGACCAGCGCATCACCGACATCATGCATATCCAGGAAGCGACGGAAGCGGTCGGAAAGCGCGGCGGCGCCCAGGCCGGTGCCGGTGCCGGCATCGAGTACGACAACCGGCTTGAGCGAAACGAGGTCCAGCCGTTCCACCAGGCGATTCAGCACCTCTCGTTGCAATACCGCCGCCGCGTCGTAGCTTTCCGCCGCGCGCGCGAACGACCGCCGTACCCGGTCGTGCCGCAAATGGAAGCCGTCAGACACCGGCGAACTCCGCGACGCGCGCTGCAAACAAGTCAGGGTTCGCGAGGAACGGCGTGTGGGCGACGCCTGGAATGATTTCCACGCTGCCGTGCGCCAGCCCGGCCGCGAGCGCCTGCGCAGCCGCCGGTGGCGTCAGCCGGTCGCGCGCGCCGGTGACGACCAGCGTGGGCGTGTCGATGCGGCCGAGTTCCGCCCTGAAGTCTGTGTCGCGCAGGATTTCGAGCCCCCCGGCAAGCGCCTCCGGATCCGGGTCGCCGTGCGCGAACAACAGCGGCCGCAACGCGCGCACCTGTGTGCGCGCGTTCTCATCGCCTAGCGACTGCAGGGTCAAGAAATCCTGCACGGTGCGACGAAAGTCCTGCGTGAGTGATTTTGCGAAACGGTCGAGCATCGCGCGCTCCTGCGCGTGTGGCCAGTCGGAAGCCGTCGCGAAACGCGGCGTTGCAGAGACGAGCACCAGGCGTCGCACGGCCACCGGCGCATCAAGCGCCGCCTTCAACGCCACCAACGCGCCGAGCGACCAGCCGAGCCACACAGCCGGCGTCGGCACGGCGGCGCGGACCGCGTCAGTCCACCGGTCCAGCCGGTGCGGGCCTGCACTCCGGCTGCGGCCGTGCCCCGGCAGGTCGACTGCATGCGTGCGGAAGCGTGTCGCCAACTGCGTGACCAGCGCCGCAAAGATCCCACCGTGCAGACCCCAGCCGTGCAGCAGCACGAGGTCGGGACCGCTACCCGCCGTCTCAACGAACACGCTCACCCGACATCCTCTGCCAACGCATCCAGCAGCGCATCGACTTCAGCGTCTTGGTGCGCAGCGGACAGCGTGACGCGCAGGCGTGCGGTGCCCTCGGGAACGGTCGGCGGGCGAATCGCGGTGACGAGAAAGCCGCGCGACTCGAGGTGTCGCGCGCGTTCCAACGCAGCGGGTGCGCTGCCGACAGGTAGCGGCTGAATCGGCGTCGGCGAGTCAAGCAGCGGGATTCCGCGGGCCGCCGCGCCCCCGCGGAATCGCGTAACGAGTTCCATCACGCGCTCCCGTCGCCACGATTCGTCGTCGCTGATGCGCAGCGCCGTGAGCGCCGCAGCCGCGAGCGCGGGCGGTAGAGCGGTCGTGTAGATATAAGTCCGCGCATGCTGAATCAGCGTCTCAATCACTTCGTCCGGCCCCGCGACGAACGCGCCGAACACGCCGAACGCCTTGCCGAGCGTACCCATCAACACTGGGGCATCCGCGGGGCTGAGCGCGCAGTGCTCGAGCGAACCGCGCCCGGTTGCACCGAGTACGCCGAGGCCGTGCGCATCGTCGACCACCAGCGTTGCCGAATGCGTGCGGCACGCGTCCGCCAGTTCCGCGAGTGGCGCGACATCGCCATCCATGCTGAACACGCCGTCGGTGAACACGAAGCGGTCGCGCGCTTCCTCGGCCGCAAGCTTTGCGGCGGCGGCCTGTGCATCGCCATGCGCGTAGCGCACGACGCGTGCGCCGCCGGCACGCGATGCGTCGATCAGCGACGCGTGGTTCAGCCTGTCTTCGACGACCAGAGCGCCGCGACCGGCCAACGCTGTTCCGATTCCGAGGTTCGCCATGTAGCCGGTGGAGAAGACGAGCGCGCGCGCACGGCCGGTAAACGCAGCGAGCGCGTGCTCGAGTTCTTCGTGCAGCGCGTGGTGTCCGCAAACGAGGTGTGCAGCGCCGGCGCCGGCACCGTGTCGCTGCGCAGCGGCCGCGCACGCCGCCGCAATTTCGGGATGCGATGCGAGGCCGAGGTAATCGTTTGAGCAGAACGCGACGAGTTCGCGTCCGTCGACGCGCATGTGCGGTCCTGGGCCATCTACGACGCGGCGGCGACGGTACAACCCCGCCGCGTCCCGCTCGGCGAGCGCTGCGGCCAGCGCGGGGGTCATGACGCGGCGCGTCGTGGCGCCGCTGACTGCTCTGCTGGGCGTTCCGGACGGATGCCGAGCCGCTCGAACAGCGCGTTGTCGCGCTCGGTGTCCGGATTCCCGGTGGTCAACAGCTTTTCACCATAAAAAATCGAGTTCGCGCCGGCGAAGAAGCAGAGTGCCTGCAATTCGTCGCTCATCTCACTGCGTCCGGCCGAGAGCCGGACGTGTGCGCGCGGCATCAGGATGCGCGCGACTGCAATTGTCCGCACAAAATCGAACGGGTCGACCGGCGCCGCATCGGCCATCGGTGTACCCGGTACGCGCACGAGTTGGTTGATCGGCACCGACTGCGGGTGCTCCGGCAGCGTCGCGAGCGCGTGCAGCAAACCGACGCGGTCAGCGTTGCTCTCCCCGAGTCCCAGTATTCCGCCAGAACAGACGTTGATGCCCGCGTCGCGCACCGCGGCGAGTGTGTCGAGACGGTCGCCGTAGCAGCGCGTCGTGATGACTTCGCCGTAGTACTCCGGCGAGGTATCGAGGTTGTGGTTGTAGTAATCGAGGCCGGCGTCGGCAAGCCGTCCGGCCTGTGCGGGCGTCAGCATCCCAAGCGTTGCACAGGTCTCCATGCCTAGCGCGCGCACCTCGCGCACCATCGCTTCAACGACTGCGAGCTGTTTGTCCTTCGGACCGCGCCAGGCGGCACCCATGCAAAACCGGGTCGCTCCGTTCGCCTTTGCGAGTTTTGCCTTTTCGACCACGTCGTCGACGGCCATCAGCGCCTCGCGCTCCAGCCCGGTGTCGTAGCGGATGCTCTGCGAACAGTACTTGCAGTCTTCCGGACAAGCGCCAGTCTTTATGCTTAAGAGCGTCGAAACCTGGACCTCGTTCGGGTCGAAGTTTTCGCGATGGACGGCCTGCGCGCGGAACAACAGATCGTTGAAAGGGAGGTCGAAAAGCGCCTGGATTTCGTTTCGGGTCATCGCGAAATAATGCGGAGCGTCTGGACTGCTGTCAACCAATGAGTAGTGGCTCGGTTTACAAGTGTTGTCCGATTCGCCGATTTGACGCGCGTTCGTGTCCCCGGCGCCAATCTGGGCAATGTTGCCACATCACTGCATCCTCTGCGGCGCGCTTTGCACGGGCCGCGACTTGTGCGCCGGCTGCGCGCGCGATCTCCCCTGGATCCGCGATGCCTGCCGGCGCTGCGCCACCCCGTTGCCCGCGCTATCACTCGACCCCGGCGAGTGCGGCCCCTGCCTGCGGCGGCCACCGCCCCAGTCCGCCACCGTCGCCGCGTTCGCGTACGCGTTCCCGGTCGACCGGCTGCTGCTAAAGCTGAAATTCGGCAACTCGCTGCCGCCGGGGCGGGTGCTGGGGGAGTTGCTGGCAATCGCGGTGCGGAGCACCGCTCCTACACTGGAGTGCCCGGAGGCAATAGTGCCAGTGCCGCTACACCCGAAGCGGCTGCGTGAACGCGGCTATAACCAGGCGCTTGAGCTCGCGCGGCCGGTCGCCCGCGCGCTGCGCATCCCTGTGCTGCGCGCGTGCCGGCGCACGCGCAACACGCCTCCGCAGAGCACGCTCGCCGGTCCGGAGCGGCGCCGCAACCTCAAGGATGCGTTCGTTGCTGAGCCGCAGGTCGCCGGGTTGCACCTCGCGGTCGTCGACGATGTGTATACGACCGGCAATACAATCGCCGCCGTCACACGGGCGTTGTACCGGGCCGGGGCCGCGAGCGTCGTGGCGTGGTGCGTCGCGAGAGCGTGAGTGCAAAGAGCCGGATGTGTTTCAGAAGGCAGCAAACTCACCGCTCTGTCGAACGCATCGAGGCTTTGTGGGAGCGGCCCTCTGGCCGCGATACAAGGATGGAGTCATACCGAGCGCTCTGGAGCAGTGTAGGAGCGGTGCTCCGCACCGCGATTCGAGGTCAGGAAAAGCGCGGAGCGGCGGGCGCGGCGCACGGACCTTTTTCCGGGGGCGTCGGCGACACGGATGTCGCCGTCGCAGCGTACAGGGATGTATTCACAGCGGCCCCGGAAAAAGCTGTCCGAAGCCGGGAACGCCGAGCACTAACAAACCTCTGCCATCGCGGTGCGGAGCACCGCTCCCACATTGCAAGCCCTCGCACCACTACAGGAACAAGTAATGGAGCAGTATCCCGACGAACACGACCAAGCCAAACCAGTTGTTGTTCAGGAACGCGCGGAAGCACCCATCGCGGTCGCGCTTGCGAATCAGCCATTGCTGCCACGCGAACAGCACCGCGCCGGCGCCGAGCGCGGCGAGATACCAGCCCCCGAGCCCGGCGCGTTGGCCGGCAAGCAGCAGGCCAAACAGCGTGGTCACCTGCAGCAGCGCGATGATCGTACGGTCGTTGTCGCCAAACAGGATTGCCGTCGAGCGGATGCCGACACGCACATCGTCGTCGCGGTCGACCATCGCGTACTGCGTGTCGTAAACGGTTGCCCACAGCACCGTGGAGATGAATAGCACCCACGCGACCGGCGGCACCGACCCGGTCTGCGCGGCGAACGCCATCGGAATCGCCCAGCCGAACGCAGCGCCCAGGTATGGCTGCGGCAGCCATGTCCAGCGCTTCATGAACGGATAACTGGCCGCGAGCGCGGCACCGATGAGCGCGAGCAGCACGGTCAGCCGGTTCATCGTCAGCACCAGCACGAACGCTGTCAGGCCCAGCACGGCAAACAGGGCGAGCGCCTCCCGTGGTGTGACACGCCCCGATGCAATCGGTCGATCGCGCGTGCGTGCAACATGCGGGTCGAATTTGCGGTCTGCGTAGTCGTTGATTGTGCACCCTGCAGCACGCATCAACACGACGCCGACGACGAATACGACAAACACTTTCGGGTCCGGGCGCCCGTCGCCGGCGATCCACAGTGCCCACAAGGTTGGCCACAGCAGCAGCAGAATGCCGATCGGCCGGTTGAAGCGCATCAGCAGCCAGTATTGCTCGGCGCGTTCGAGCGCTCGCAGCAGCGCCCGCTCCACCTGCGGGTGCTCGGCGTACCAACGCTCGATGCCGGAAATCAGCCTTCGCATTCGAGCAGCGCCGGCAGGAACCATTCGGTGACGAGCACCGGCTGCCCGGACAGGCTGAAGACGGAGCGGCGACCCCAGCCGGGTGTGTCGGTCACTTCGATTGGTCCGCGCAACATGTCCGGGTGCGCAAACAACGCGTCGCCGAGTGGCCGCTCGCCAAGCGACGCGAGGTCGCGGCCAGCCCCAGCGAGCGTCGCGTGCGGCAACAGCGAGCGCGCATGTATACGCGGCACGCCGTCGCAGCGCATGTGGACTTCGCGCACGCGCACGGGGACGCCCGGCTCGAGCCCAAGCGTCGCCGCGTCATCGACAGGAAGCGGCGCATCTGCTTCGGACAACACGACCAAGTCGAACGCACCCGCACAATGGCGCTTGAGCCGCTGTGTCAGCGAGCCGGTTTCCGCGAGCCACGACTGCAGCGCAGCGGGAATCCGTGCGTGCTGCGCATCATCGAGGGCGTACCAGCGTGGGGTCATGGCGCCATTGTACCGGCGGCCGCGCTATAGTTGCCGCATGCTGCGCCGCTAGCGGGGAACCAAATGGCGGGCACCCTGTCATTCTAGAAACTTGGCCACTGTGACCGCGATGCTGCAGCGCCTTTTTAACGTCCGCCGCGACGAGCTGGCACCCGTGCTGCTGTCCGCAGCTTTCTTCTTCTGCGTCCTGACCGCGCTGATGGTCCTGCGCCCCGCGCGCGAGGCCCTCGGCATGCAGCGCGGCATCGAGGAACTCCGCTGGCTATTCATAGGCACCGCGCTGGTCACGATGCTCGTGAACCCAGTCTTCGGGCTCATGGTCGCCCGCTTCCGCCGACTGCAGTTCATCACCGCAACCTACGCATTCTTCGGCGCGAGCCTGCTCGGCTTTTACGCGCTGCTTGTGTTGGCACCGGCCGCCGTTGGCGTCATCAGCGGCCAAGTGTTTTACGTGTGGTTCAGCGTGTTCAACCTGTTCACGACGATGGTGTTCTGGGCGCTGATGGCCGACCGCTTCTCGGTTGAGCAGGCGAAGCGCTTCTTCGCGCTGATCGCGGTCGGCGGCACGGTCGGCGCAATCTTCGGGCCGATGCTCGCTGCGGTGCTCGCTCGCCCGCTCGGTACCGCCGCATTGCTGCCGATCGCCGCCGGCTTTCTCGCGCTCGCAATCGTCTTCGCGTGGGCGGTTGTGCGTACCCGCACGGAGCGGCGCGACGACCCCGACGCGCCACCTGCAGTCGACGAGCGGGAAGTCATCGGCGGCAGCGCATGGGAAGGTTTCCGGGCGGTGTTCCAGTCCCGCTACCTGATGGGTATCGCTGGCTTCATCGTAATCATGACAATCATGGCAACCTTCATCTACTTCACGCGGCTGCAGATGGTTGCGGCCCTCGGCGATGACCTCGATCTGCGCACGACATGGTTCGCGCGCATCGACCTGATTACCCAGGCCACGACGCTCGTCCTGCAGGCGGTCGTTGCCGGCCACTTGATGAAGCGCTTCGGCGTGCACATTGTGCTGATGCTCCTGCCGCTGACCGCGATACTCGGCTTCCTGGGGTTGGCGATTGTGGGGTCGCTCGCGGTTCTCATTGCTTTCGAGGCCGCGTTCCGCGCGGTCCAGCGTGCGCTGACTCGGCCGGCGCGGGAGACGCTGTTCACGGTGGTGAGCCGGGAAGACAAATACAAGTCGAAGGCGTTCATCGACACATTCATCTATCGCGGCGGCGACGTGATTGGCGCGCAAACCGAGGGCCTGCTCGCAAAACTCGGCTTCGGTCTGGCGGGGCTCGCCAGCGTCGCGATTCCGCTCGCACTCGTATGGGCCGCGCTCGGGCTCTGGCTCGGCCGCGCACAAAACCGAAGCAAGGAGTTGCAAACGACATGATTACCAGACGCGAATACTTGAAGCTGTCACTCGCCGCTGGCGCGGCGCTCACCCTTGGCCCCGCGGCGCTGCTCGCCGACGCGCCATCCCGCGGCTCATTGATCACCCGCGCAATCCCTTCGTCAGGAGAGAAGATCCCGGTCGTCGGGCTCGGCAGTTCAGCGACCTTCGCACAGGTCGCACGCAGCGAGGATGTGAGCGCGCTGCGCGAGGTGTTCTCGGCGCTGATCGAGCACGGTGGCGCGGTGTTCGACACGGCGCCGAGTTACGGCGCGTCCGAAGCGGTATCGGGTCGGCTCGCGAAGGAGCTGGGCCTCACTGACCGCATCTTCTGGGCCACGAAGGTCAATGTGGTGCCGCGCGGCGGCGACAGTGCTGACGTGGCGGCCGCACGCGCGCAGCTGCAGACCTCTTACGAGCGTATTGGCAAGGACAAGATCGACCTAAACCAGGTGCACAACCTCGCCGACATCCCGACGCAGCTGCCGATCCTGAAGGAGGCAAAGGAAGCCGGCCACGTGCGCTACGTCGGCGTGACCACCACCTCGGCGCAGCAGTACGAGCGGCTGATTCCAATCATGCAGCGCGAACCGCTGGACTTTATCGGCATCGACTACGCGATTGATAACCGCAACATTGAAGAGCGTATTCTGCCGCTCGCTCAGGAGCGCGGCATCGCGGTGATGGTGTACATGCCGTTCGGCCGCACGCGTCTGTGGCAACGCGTACGGGGACACGAGGTGCCCGCGTGGGCAGCCGAGTTCGATGCGCGTTCGTGGGGCCAGTTCTTCATCAAGTTCGCGCTGTCCCATCCGGCGGTCACGGTCGTCACGCCGGCGACCAGTCAGGCGCGCCATATGGTCGACAACATGGGCGCCGCGTACGGGCGGCTCCCCGATGCAGCGATGCGCGCGCGCATGGTTGCGCACATCGACGCGTTGCCGTCCGCCTAAACGCTCGCGTATCGCTCCCCGCCGCCGTGCCAGCGCCGCACGAGCGGCGCGGCGCGATCCGGGTGCGCTAAGAGAATCATGTCGGCGGCCTGCTGCACACGCGGCAGCAGGTCCGCATCGCGCACAAGGTCGGCGATGCGCATCTGCGCTATGCCGGTCTGCTTCGTTCCGAGTACCTCACCTGGCCCGCGCAGGCGCAGGTCCTCGGCGGCTATTTCGAAACCGTCGTTGCTATCGCGCAGCACGCCAAGCCGTTCGCGCGCGAGCGCCGAAAGTGGCGCGCGGTACATCAGAACGCACGCGCTCGCCTCTGATCCGCGCCCGACGCGTCCGCGAAGCTGGTGTAGCTGGGCGAGCCCCATGCGCTCGGCGTTCTCAATGACCATCAGCGTGGCGTTCGGCACATCGACGCCGACTTCGATTACGGTCGTAGCGACGAGCATGTCGAGCGCGCCATCCTTGAACGCCTGCATCGTTCGGCCACGCACCTCGGGCTTCAGACGGCCGTGCACGAGCCCGACGCGCACATCGGGCAGCGCTGCGGCCAGCGTCTCGGCAGTGCGCTCTGCGGCTTGCGCCTCGAGCGTGTCGGACTCCTCGATCAGCGGGCACACCCAGTACACCTGCCTGCCCGCAGCGCATGCGGCATGCACACGCGCGACGACTTCGTCGCGCCGGCCTTCCGGCAGAACCACGGTGCGTAGCGGCGGCCGCCCGGGCGGCATTTCGTCGATCACCGAATTGTCGAGGTCAGCGTACGCACTCATCGCCAGCGTGCGCGGAATCGGCGTCGCGGTCATGATCAACTGGTGCGCCCGCCAGCCGGCCTCCTGGCCTTTTTCGCGCAACGCTAGCCGCTGGTGAACGCCGAACCGGTGCTGCTCATCGACAATTACGAGCGCAAGGCGTTGGAACGCCACCTCATCCTGAAACAATGCGTGGGTACCGACGACTATTGGCGTATCGCCCGCCGCCATGCGCGCCAGCAGCGCCGCGCGCGCTTTACCTTTCACGCGGCCCGCGAAGAACTCCGGCACGATGCCGAGCGGCTGCAGCCACTGGTCGAAGTTACGAAAGTGTTGCTCGGCGAGCAGCTCTGTCGGCGCCATCAGTACGGCCTGGCAGCCACATTCGACCGCACGCAACGCGGCTGCGGCGGCGACGACAGTCTTGCCCGAGCCGACGTCCCCCTGCACGAGCCGCATCATCGGCCGCGCACGCTTGAGGTCGGCGAATATCTCATCGAGCACGCGTCGTTGCGCGCCGGTCAGGGCGAACGGCAACGACTCGATGTACGCATTTACGAGCCGCCCACCGGCCTTCAGCACCGGTGCGCGCGCGTGGTCCGCGCGTTGCCGCACCAGCCGCAGGCTCATGTGTTGAGCAAGCAGCTCCTCGAAAGCGAGCCGCCGCTGCGCCGGGTGTCGGCCTGCAAGCAAAGCCGCAGCGTCGGCATCCGCCGGCGGCCGGTGTACCAGTGCGAGCGCCGCGTGCAGCGTCGGCAGCTGCAGACGCGCAAGCACCTCGTGCGGCAGGAACTCGGGTAACAAAACCGCGTCGCGGCGCAGCAGGTCGAGCGCCTGGTCGGTAAGCGTCCGCCAGCGCGGCTGCTGCACACCCTCTGTCGACGGGTACACCGGCGTGAGCGAATCCGGTACGCCGGCATCATCGGCGCGCATCGCGCGGTACTCCGGGTGCACCATCTCCAGCGAGGCCTTTCCACGCCTCGCTTCACCGTACACGCGCACCCGCAGCCCGCGCGCCAGCGCATTCTGCTGCGCACCGCTGAAATGGAAGAACCGCAACAGCAGGCTGCCGGTGCCATCCGCGATGCGCACGAGCAGCGTGCGGCGGCGTCCGAACGCGACCTCAGTCAATTCGACGGTCGCCTCGACGACTGCGTGCTCGCCGGCCCGCAACGCACCAATTGGCGTGACGCGCGTGCGGTCCTCGTAGCGTGCGGGAAGATGGAACAGCAGGTCCTGTACGTTCTCGACGCCAACGCGCGCGAGCTTCTCTGCGACGGACGGACCGACGCCGCGGAGTTCGGAGACAGGCATGGCTGATGCGTCGCGGGTCATATCGGAGCACCGCTCCCACACTGCTGCCCCCTCAACGGTTGGGGAGGACCATCACGGCGTCGACCTCAACCGGCACGCCCTTCGGCAATGCGGCCACGCCGACTGCCGCGCGCGCCGGATACGGCTCCCCGAAGCAATCAGCCATCACCTCGTTCACTTTCGCGAAATCGCCGAGGTCGGTCAGGTACACATTGAGCTTGACGATGTCGTCAAGCGAGCCGCCCGCCGCGACACAGACCGCAGCGAGATTGTCGAACACGCGGCGGATCTGCCTTTCGACCGGACCGTCCACCACCTCCATCGTCTTCGGGTCGAGCGGAATCTGCCCGGACAGGTACACAGTGTCGCCAGCGCGGACCGCCTGCGAGTAAGTGCCGATTGCGCCGGGTGCGTCAGTCGTCTGGATTGGTGTTTTCATTGCACCATCATAAACGCGGAGCTAGCCCTTCGTCCTTTGAATCCGCAGGACCGCTGGTAGTGACCGTATCCGCCGCATGATTCCCGCAAGGTGCTTCCTGTCCCGCACTGCGAGCAGGAACAGCATCGTCGAAGTCTGGTCGTCGTGTTCGTTGACCTGTACCTTCTCGATGTTCGAGCCGAGGTCGGCAATCTCTGACGCAACCGTTGCCAGCACGCCACGCTGATTCGCGGTGTCGACGCGGATCTCCACCGGGAAGGTGCGGTCGATTTCCGTGTCCCATTGGACCTGCACCCATTTGTCCGGCTGTTTGCGGAACTCGGCGACCGCCGGGCAATTTTCATTGTGAATCACGATGCCCTTGCCCGAAGACAGGAAGCCGAGAATCGGGTCGCCGGGTATCGGCCGACAACAGCCTGGGAAGCTGACCACCATGCCCTCGGTGCCACGAATCGCGAGCGGACCGGACGCGCGGGCGCCACTCGCCTCGCCTTCCTCGCCCGCGGGCACGAGGCGGCGCGCGACCAGCGCCGCGCTGCGATCACCGAGCCCGACCCTCTCGAGCAGTTCCTCCAGCGTACCGAGGCGCAGCGCCTGCAACGTCTCACCGAGCAATTCTGGCGGAACACGGTCGAGCGAGAACTGGTAGTCGGACAGCGCGCGCTCCAGCAGCCGCTTGCCGAGCAGCACCGCCTCGTCGCCCTGCAGCAGCTTCAGGAAGTTGCGAACGTTTGCCCTGGCTTTCGCGGTCACGACGAAGTCGAGCCACTGTGGGTTCGGGCGTGCGAGCGTGTTCGTGATGATTTCGACGGTCTGACCGTTCACCAGCTGCGTGCGCAGTGGTACGAGGCGGCGGTCGATCTTCGCCGCGACGCAAGTGTTGCCGACATCGGTGTGCACCGCGTACGCGAAGTCCACCGCGGTCGCGCCACGCGGCAGCCGGCGAATGTCTCCCTGCGGCGTGAACACGTATACCTCGTCGGGAAACAGGTCGACGCGCACGTTCTCAAGGAACTCTTGCGAGTTGCCCGCGCCCTTCTGCATTTCAAGCAAGTTCTTAAGCCACTCGCGCGCCCGGAGCTGCGGTGCGTTCGCGAGCTCGCTGCCTTCCTTGTACTGCCAATGTGCCGCAATGCCGGATTCGGCGACGCGGTCCATGTCGAGCGTGCGGATCTGAATTTCCAGTGGCAAGCCCTGCGGCCCGAGCATCGTCGTGTGCAGCGACTGGTAGCCGTTCGACTTCGGTATCGCGATGTAGTCCTTGAATCGCCCGGGTACCGGCTTGTAAGTGCCGTGCACGACGCCTAGCGCGCGGTAACAGGTATCGACCCGCTCGACGACGATGCGGAAGCCGAATACATCCATTACCTCCTCGAACGGAAGGTTCTTGTCGCGCATCTTCTGGTACAGCGACCAGAGGTGCTTTTCCCGCGCCAGCACCTGCGCGTCGATCAGCTCGGCCTTCAGCTGCTTCTTCAGCGCGGCCGATACCCTGCGCAGCACCTCTTTCTGACGGCCGCGCGCGCGCTTTACCGCACGCTGCAGCACCTTGTAGCGAACCGGGTACATCGACTGGAAGCACAGGTCCTCAAGTTCGACGCGCACCATGTGCATGCCGAGCCGGTGTGCGATCGGTGCGTAGATGTCCAGGGTCTCGCGGGCGATGCGGCGGCGCTTTGGGGGTGGCATCACGCCGAGCGTGCGCATGTTGTGCAGCCGGTCGGCCAGCTTGATGAGGATGACGCGCAGGTCCTGCGTCATCGCCAACACCATCTTGCGGAAGTTCTCGGCCTGCGCTTCGGCGCGGTCGCGGAATTTGATTTGGGTGAGCTTGCTGACGCCGTCGACGAGCTGCGCGACCTCTTCGCCGAACTGCTCCGCGATTTGCTCCTTCGCGGTCGGCGTGTCCTCGATCACATCGTGCAGGATTGCGGCCAGGATGCTGCGGTGGTCCATGTGCAGCTCAGCGAGGATGCTGGCGACCGCAATCGGGTGTGCGATGTACGGCTCGCCGGACAGGCGCTGCTGGCCTTCGTGCGCCTGTGCGCCAAACAGGTACGCGCGGTGGACTTCCTCAACCTGGGCAGGTGTGAGGTAGGTCGAAAGCTTCGTGAGCAGGTCGTTCTCGCCGAGCGAGCGCCAGCCCGCGAAGCGCATCATCCTGCTGAATGTAGAGGGCGTACTCACGCCCTAGATATGCGTTACCACGGGCAGGAGGTCAAGCAGGGCTCAAGCGTAGTATCGGCGCCAGTGTGGGAGCGGTGCTCCGCACCGCGATTTGCGCCTACTCTTCTTCGGTTTCGCCCGGCGTTGCGGTCTCGTCTGACTCGGCAGCACGCTTGGCCACCGGCTCATCGTCGTCGTCATCGTCCGCGACCAGCTGGCGGGCGAATTCGGCCGCGATCTCGGCGGTCAGGTCGATTTCCGGCGCCGCGGTCTCGGCGACTGCCGGGCCGTCCTGCTCCGTCAGCACATCAGGGCCAATCAGGCCTTCGGCGATTTCGCGGAGCGCAAGGACGGTCGCCTTGTCGTTCTCCCATGCGAGCTTGGCTTCGGCGCCGCGGCTCAGCTGGCGGGCGCGCTTCGTCGCGACGAGCACGAGCTGGAAACGGTTGTCGACGTTCTCGAGGCAATCTTCTACGGTGATGCGGGCCATCTGGACGGACTCTCAATTGGTGGAGCAGGACGCGAATCCTACAACTTTCCGCGTTCTTACGCTAATTCTGTGGCCGGAATATGCGTTCCAGCTCGGCCAGCGCGTCCTCGAAACGGTCATTGACCACCACATGGTCGAATTCCGACGAATGGGCGATGTCGGCGTCGGCGTCCCGTAGCCGGCGGGCGATGACCTCGTCGCTGTCCTGGGCTCGCGACCGGAGCCGGCGCTCCAGCTCGGCACGCGAAGGCGGCAGGATGAAGATAGAGGTGCAGTCGGGCAGGCGCTCGCGGACCTGCCGCGCACCCTGCCAGTCGATTTCCAGGATTACGTCGTGCCCCGTGTTGCGCAGCTGCTCCACAGCGTCCCGCGTGGTCCCGTACCAGTTATCGAACACCTGGGCGTACTCGAGGAAGGCATCTGCATCGACCATGCGCCGGAATGTCTGCTCATCGACGAAGTGGTAGTCGGACCCTTCGACCTCCGCCGGGCGCTTCCTGCGGGTGGTCGTCGAGACTGAGAAACTCCGGCTCGCATTTGCGTCGAGCAGCGCCTTCACCAGGCTTGTTTTGCCGGCACCCGATGGTGCGGCGATTACGAACACGCGCCCACGCTCACTCAAGGTTTTGCACCTGTTCACGAATCTGCTCAATCAGGACCTTGAGGTCGACGGCTGCGCGCGTCGTATCCGCATCCTGCGACTTCGACCCGAGTGTGTTCGCTTCCCGATTGAACTCCTGCAAGAGGAAATCGAGGCGGCGCCCAATGGGTTCGTCGCGCGCGAGCACCTCCCGCAGTTCCGTCACGTGGCCGTCGAGACGGTCGAGCTCCTCGGCTACGTCGAGCCGCTGCGCGATGATCGCGAGTTCCTGTTCGAGACGCTGCATGTCCGGTGCGGCGACCAGTTCCTGAACCCGCGCGAGCAACCGTTCGCGCATGCGCGTATGAACTTCCGGCAGCCGCTCGCGCACCGTCGCAACCAGCGCGGTGATTTGTGCCGCCTTCTCGAGCAATAGCGCCTCGATGCGCTCACCTTCCCGCGCGCGGCTCGCGACGAGGTCATCCAACGCGGCGTCGAGCAACGCCATCGTGCGCTCGTGCAACGGCCCCAGATCGCGCTCCGGTTCGCGTACCACACCGGGCCAGCGCAGCAGGTCGAACGGGTTGGGCGGCGCCGCGTTACCGAGCAGGCGCGCGACGCGGCCGGCCGCAGTGGCGACCTCAGCGAGTAAGGCTTCGTCCAGGTTAAGTGGTTCGGCGCCGGCCTCGCGGCGGCGCAGGAACAGGCCGAGTTCGAGCTTCCCACGCCTGATCCGGGCCCCGGCTGCTTCGCGGATGCGCGGCTCGAGCACGCGGCATTCCTCGGGTACGCGCATCGAGAGCTCAAAGTGGCGGTGGTTCACTGCGCGCGCTTCCCAAGCCAGCGTGCCGAACTCGGTGTCGGCCTCCGCGCGCGCGAATCCGGTCATGGATAGTGTCATGGGTGATAAGCTTACGCTGGCAATGCATGCAGAAACCACCCACGCGACACGCACGGGCGACCGTGCCAACAACGAGGACTGCGCCGCCGTCGTAGTCGATGGCGACACCGCGTTGCTCGTAGTAGCCGACGGCATGGGCGGCCACGACAACGGCGAAGGCGCATCGGCTGCCGCCGTCGGCGCGCTGGTGGATGCGTTCGGCAGCCGCGCGAAACCGGCGGATTTCCTGCAGAATGGATTCCAGCTCGCGCACGATGCGGTACTCGCAATCGGCCTGAGCGTACCGGTCGACGAACGCCCGCGGACCACTTGCGTCGCTGCGCTGGTGGACGGTGACAGCGCGTGGTTCGCGCACTCCGGCGACAGCCGCGCCTACCTTGTGCGGGACGGGAAAGTCGTCGTGCGCACGCGCGACCATAGCCACGTCGAGGCGATGGTCGACGCCGGCGAGATTACTGCGGACCAGGCGCAGCACCACCCTCTGCGCAACCTCGTCGAGCGATGCCTCGGCGGCGAGCGTGGCGCGGTCGAGGTCGAACTCGGCGGGCCTCACGCGCTGCAACCGGGCGATGTCGTGCTGCTGTGCAGCGACGGCTTCTGGGACGGCGTCGATGTCGCGGCCGCCGCCGACCGGCTGGGCAAATCAAAGGAATTGGAATCCGACCTCGAAACGATTACCGAAGAGGCCTGCCGCGCAAACGCGCCGCAGGCCGACAATGCGACCGCGGCCGTGCTGCGTCTTCGCAAGTAAATCCAGGAGAAACAATGCGACCAAGCGGAAGGGCTGCTGACGAGCTGCGGCCGGTCAGGTTCACTCGACAATTCACTCGCCACGCCGAAGGTTCGGTCCTAGTGGAGTTCGGGGATACGCGCGTCCTCTGCACAGCCTCGGTCGAAGCGCGGGTACCCCATTTCCTCCGTGGCACCGGCGACGGCTGGGTGACCGCCGAGTACGGGATGCTCCCGCGTGCGACCGGCAGCCGCAATGACCGTGAGGCCGCGCGGGGCAAGCAAGGCGGCCGCACACTCGAGATCCAGCGTCTGATTGGCCGCTCACTGCGCGCCATCGTCGACCGGCGCGCACTCGGTGAGCACACCATCACGCTCGACTGCGATGTATTGCAGGCCGACGGTGGCACGCGCACCGCCGCGATTACCGGCGCGTATGTCGCACTGGTCGACGCCATCGCGTACCTGCGCGCGAAGAAGCTGATTAGCAAAGACCCGCTGTACGGTGCAGTGGCCGCGGTCTCGGTCGGCATACACGACGGCGCGCCGGTCCTGGACCTCGACTACGCTGAGGACAGCACCGCCGAGACCGACATGAACATCGTGATGAACGACGCCGGTGCGTTCATCGAACTGCAGGGCACCGCGGAAGGCCACGCGTTTCGACGCGACGAGCTCGACGCGCTACTGGTGCTGGCAGAGAAGGGCGTGCGCGAACTGGTCGCGCTGCAGCGCGCGGCGCTCGCATGACACGCGTCGTTCTCGCCAGCAACAACCCGAAGAAGCTCGCCGAGCTCTCGGCGGTGATGGCCGGGTTCGGGTTCGAGCTTGTGCCGCAAGCGGAACTCGGTGTCGAAGATGCCGAGGAATCCGGCGCGACCTTCGAGGAGAACGCGCTGATCAAGGCGTTGCACGCGAGCGAAGCGACCGGCCTGCCCGCGTTAGCGGACGACTCCGGCCTCTGTGTCGACGCGCTCGGCGGCCGGCCCGGCGTCTATTCGGCGAGATACGCCGGCCCCAGCGCCGACGATGCGAAGAACAACGCGAAGTTGCTCGTCGACCTCGCGGGCGTCACGCGGCGGCGCGCACACTACATCTCCGTGATTGCATTCGTGCGCAGCGCCAACGACCCGGACCCGGTTCTCTGCACCGGCGACTGGCACGGCGAAATTCTGGACGCTCCACGCGGCGCGGGCGGCTTCGGCTACGACCCGCTCTTCTTGGTGCCGACGCACGATTGCACCGCCGCTGAGCTCGACCCGACCGAAAAGAACCGTATTTCGCATAGGGCCATCGCGCTCGCGAAACTGAAGGAAAAGCTCACCGCAGGGTGAAGATCCTCCCGCTGACGCTGTACGTACACCTACCGTGGTGCGTGCGC
>JAIVGZ010000007.1 GCA_020201335.1 Natronospirales bacterium | reverse complement strand
TGACAGTGAGCCGGTCCATATTCCCGGCGCCATTCAATCCTTTGGTGTCTTGATTCGCGTCAATCCGGAAATCAGCTGTGTCGAACAGGTCAGCGCCAATATTGAGGATTTCCTGGGTGTGTCAGTCAAAGAATGTCTGGTGACCTCCCCCAAGGTGCTGCTCGGCAAGAAAGCGCATCGCAGTATTCAGGAAGGACTCGCCGAGCGTGACCAACTGCCTGCCGGGCTGGTGATGAGCCGCAAACTGGAAGGTAAGTCCCGACGTTTTTATGTAACGGCGTTTCGTGCCGGTGATTCCGTAGTGGTGGAGTTGGAACCCGTTGAACAGGGGGCGCGCCTTCGCTGGTTAGCGCTGGTCAATGAGTATTTGACGAAGCTGGTCGATACCGATTCGCAAACAGACTTGTTGGACGAGCTGGTCACGGCGGCCAGGGCGATTACCGGTCACGATCGTGCGCTGGTTTACCGGTTTGACGAACACTGGAATGGGCGCGTGGTGGCAGAGAGCCGTAACGACCAACTGCCTTCGATGTTAAACCACCACTTCCCCGCCAGTGATATCCCTCCGCAGGTACGCGCACTCTACAGCGTCAATCCGCTGCGTTTCATTGCGGATGCCTATGAGGACTCCGTGCCTCTGGTGCCTTCCCGGGAACCGCCCATCGACCTCAGTTTCGGGGCGCTGCGCGCCGTATCCCCGGTGCACCGTCAATACATGCGTAACATGGAGACCGCGAGCTCGCTATCGGTGGCTATCCACTCAAGCACCGGGCTCTGGGGTCTTTTGGCGTGCCACAAGCGCGACGCAGAAGTATTGAACACCTCTGCCCGCGATAGCGTCGTTACCTTGGTGCGGGTGGCCGCTCAACGCCTTTTCTATTTGAAAGCAGAAGCCGGAGCCCGTTATCGGGACCAGATCCGTCAACACCGGGTCGTGCTCGCGCGTGAAGTGCCCGAGCAAGGGCCTGAGCAGATCCTCACCGAACACGCTGCCGAATGGCTGCGATTATTTCGGGCCAAAGGAGTCGCTTTCCTTCATCGCGACCATACTTTCGTGCACGGCTGCACCCCGGAGAAATCCCAACTGGTTCATTTGGCGGCCTGGCTCACGGAGCAGTGGCGGGAGCTCAACCCTTGGTCCACCCCAAGCTTGGCGGAGGCCGGCTACCCCGGCGCGGCTGATATCGATTGCGGCTGTTGCGGCCTGCTGGCGATGCCGTTGGTAGTCGATGTCTCGACCCGCGGCTGGCTTTTGTTCTTCCGCCAAGAGCAGGTGGAAACCATCGAATGGGCGGGGGCGCCGCAGAAAACACTCCAGCGCGTCGGGAAACGGCTAACGCTCACGCCGCGAAAGTCGTTCGCAGTCTGGCGTGAAGAAGTGCGCGGAAAAAGCCTCGCTTGGCACCCTGGGGAGTTAGTGGCGGCCAGAGACCTGGGTGACGACCTCGCGGTATTGGCTTCGGCGCACGAAGTGACTCGTCTGAACGCACATTTGAGCAAGCTCGCAACCACCGATTCTCTGACCGGTGTCATGAACCGCTTTCGCATCGAGCATCTCGTGCAAGTTTTTGTGGCCAACGCCGAACGGTATGGCCATGCGTTTTCCCTGATTTTGTTCGACATCGATCATTTCAAACTGGTGAACGACACCTACGGGCACGACGAAGGCGACCGGGTTCTGAAAACGCTGGCGGATGGCCTGACAGCATTCCTGCGTGAGGGAGACCTGTTGGGTCGCTGGGGCGGCGAGGAGTTTATGGTGTTGCTACCCGGCACTGACCTTGCGGGTGCCGCAGTCGTTGCCGAACGGGTTCGCGCTCGCGTGGCAGAAACCGATTTCGGCTTTCCGGACCCTGTAACCGTGAGCCTGGGTGTCACCGAATGGACTAAGGGTGACCGCTTGAAAGACTTGTTGGTGCGTGCCGATAGCGCGATGTATCGCGCCAAAAAGGCTGGCCGTAATCGCGTGTTTACCGATAAAGACTAAGGGTAAGTTGGCGCGCCCGACTGGATTGACGCGGGCCATCCCTGGCCCACGCCCTCGCTGACGCTCGGGTAGCTGCGCATCGAAAATCGGCAGTCCCTGCCGATTATTCGAACGGTGGCTCGATTCCGAGGCAAGCGCGCCAAAAAATAGGGCCGCAAAAGCGGCCCTATATTTTTGGCGCGCCCGACTGGATTCGAACCAGTGACCCCTGCCTTCGGAGGGCAGTACTCTATCCAGCTGAGCTACGGGCGCGAAACGGGGCTAAGGATATCACGGCGACCATCACCTATACTTCGTGTTAGGGGGTCCCGCCCAAATGAAAGAACTGGCAATTCGGATCGGTTTACTGGCCTTCGCCGCGACGGCCGCCCTTTTAATTTGGCTTCCGTCCGATGCGCCACCCCACCCCACGCTCGGCAGCTTCTCCACCGGCTCAATTCTGCTCGGCGGCTACTACTTCTGGACCGTATTCATCGTCGACGCAACTTCGGTCCTTGCGCTCGGCTTGGTCGCGCTAATGATGATTCGCCCTGACATACACCGCGGCGCCATTCCGCTCGCGATTGGCTTATGTTCTGCGGTCACCGCCTGGGGCGTGGGTAGCGCGAACGAAATCCCAGGCGTCAATTTCCTCGTGACGTTGACCGTTGTAATGGCGGGATTCAGTTTCACCGCCGCGGGGTTGATCCGCTTCTTGTCGCTGTTTCCACACGCGCTCAGCACGGAGGAGATCGCCGACGGGCTGTCGTCCTTACGCTGGGGTTGGCGCGACGTCCGCTCAAGCGCCCCCGTTTCGGATCCGATTGCGGCGAGGTGGGGAATAATGCAGGCGCTGGGACGACGGCTTAACCGTGTTGTTTGGCTCCCGTTGTTCGGAAAATCCTTATACCGCCGCCACGAGAGGCTAACCAGAAAGTTTGCACTTTGGGTAGGGCGATTTGAGTCAATTGGCGCCGCGGGTCACTATCGAGCTTACGCACGACGAATTCAGAAGCCCTGGCCCATCGCCTGCATGCTGACGCTGTTGCTTGTGATTGCCGTGATTGTCACACCATCAGAAATCGACCACATCAGTACGCTGTACGGAATCGCAACGGTGCTCGCTGTTACGTTCGGGTTGCTCGCCCCCATGCCCGTCATAGCATTGATCGTCGCGCGCATCGGCTACCTGCGGGCTGACGCAGAAATGAAACACCGATCGCTCTGGGTCATGGAAGCATTTCTAATCGCGATGTCCATTTTTGTCGTCGTGATGACAATCGACTATGCCAGCCACATCCTGTGGGATACACGGTTTCTTGGCTTAACCGCCCTGGGCGCGGCCAGCGCATGCCTTGCGTTCGTGGTCTGCCTCATTCTCGCGTTGTTCTCAGGCGGCGCATTCGATCCACGGCTGATCATTCGCGGCACTGCGTTCATCGGCTTGTTCAGCGTCATCCTCGCGTTCATGTTCGCCGTGGTTGAGGAGTTTTTAACCAGCCAGATTAGTGCCCGTTTCGACCTGCCCGAATCGACCGGGCTGGTCGTTTCTGCCGCAATTGCAGCCGCAGTGTTCGGCCCACTCTGGAGGTCCATCAATCGCTGGGTTACCCGGCAACTCGGGGCAACCGCGCCTCGTGAGGTGTTGGCGCGACCCCTGCCTTCGGAGGGCAGTACTCTATCCAGCTGAGCTACGGGTCCATAAGCGGGCATCTTCGGTATAATGCGCCCGTTCGAAACCGTTACCGGAGCGAGTTCGCGTGAGCCACGACGACAGCCAGCACGACAGGCAGTTCTACCAGACCTTCGCCGTAGTTATTGGCATTCTGTTCGCCCTGAAGCTCGGCCTGATTGGCCTCGCCGTCGCGATCTCGCACGGCACCGGCGTCGCGGCGAGTGAACGCAACCCGTACTCCGAGCAACTCGTCGCTGAGCGCATTCGGCCCGTCGGACAAGTCGCGGTCAGCGAAACCGCCGCGCTGTCAGCCGTCGGTACCGCACAGGCGACCGCCGCCGCCGACGTCGGCCAGCGGACCTACCAGCAGGCGTGCTTCGCGTGCCACGGCACCGGCGCCGCCGGCGCGCCGCGCATCGGCGACAGCGAAGACTGGGGCCGCCGCGCTGAGCAAGGGCGCGACATACTGGTGCGGCATTCGATAGAGGGCTTCACCGGCGAGCGCGGGGTCATGCCGCCAAAAGGTGGGCAGACGCAGTTGTCCGACGAAGTGGTCATTGCCGCGCTCGACTACATGCTTGAGCAATCGATCGGACGCTGATCAGGGCTTATCTATTCAGCAACCCTCGTAGCGCCGCGATACTCGCGCGGCCTTTCTCCTTACGCTCCCCTTCGCTGGCCGGCGCCTCCGGGCGCGCCCAGTTCAGCGCGTCTGCGGGCAGCTCCGATAAGAATCGGCTCGGCTCGCATTCGACATCCTCGCGGTGGCGCTTGCGCCGACCGGCGTAGGTCAGCCACAGCCGCCGCTGCGCTCGGGTGATGCCGACATAGAGCAGCCTGCGCTCCTCCTCGATTGAATCACCCTCGACGCTGTTGCGGTGCGGCAGCAACCCTTCCTCGATACCGGTCAGGAACACGCACGGGAACTCCAATCCCTTCGCTGCGTGCAACGTCATCAACGCGACCGCATCGCCACCCTCATCGTCCTTGTCCAGCATGTCCATCAGGCTCATGTGTGCGAGCAGGTCTGCGAGCGAGCGTTCAGGACCTGGCTGTTCAGCGAGCCGCTCCATCCAGCTGGTCAGTTCATTGACTGTTTCCATGCGCCGGTCGGCGGTGGGAAGGTCCCGTGAGGTATCCGCGAGCCAGCCACGGTAGCCGATGCGTTCCACCAGCTCGCGGACGACTTCGACCGGCTCGCCACGCTCCACGGCATCTGCGGTTTCGACAAGCAAGCGCGTGAACGCGCGCACTGCTGCCAGCGGGCGACTGCCGAGTACCTGTTCAACGCCGAGCTCAAAACTCGCCTCAAAC
Organism: Natronospirales bacterium; assembly: GCA_020201335.1. Classification (GTDB taxonomy): domain Bacteria; phylum Pseudomonadota; class Gammaproteobacteria; order Natronospirales; family JAIVGZ01; genus JAIVGZ01. The sequence continues at coordinate 26,680 of JAIVGZ010000007.1, read as the reverse complement.
AGGCTGACGCCGCGTTGCATCGCATACGCGCCGAGGCGCTCGAGCGTCGTGGTGCCAACCTCGCGGCGCGGTACGTTGGCGACGCGCAGGAACGCGGTGTCGTCGTCGGGGTTTACCAGCAGGCGCAGGTACGCAATGAGGTCCCGCACTTCTGCCCGGTCGAAGAACGAGGTTCCCCCGGACACCCGATACGGTACGCGGTGCTCTCGCAACAGGCGTTCGAACGCGCGTGCCTGATGGTTGCTGCGGTACAGCACCGCGTAGTCGCGCCAGTGGTGGCCGCGCCCCGCGTGGTGCGTGATCAGCTCCATCACGACGCGTTCGGCCTCGCGCTGACCGTCTTCGCATGCAACGACCTCTATCGCATCGCCCTGCCCCAACGCCGACCACAGTCGCTTTTCAATCAGGTGCGGGTTGTGCGCGATCAGCGTGTTCGCCGCGTGCAGGATGCGCTGTGAGGAGCGGTAGTTCTGTTCGAGCTTGACGACCTTCAACTGGGGAAAGTCGGCGCCGAGCAACGCGAGGTTTTCCGGCTGCGCGCCCCGCCACGCGTAGATCGACTGGTCATCGTCGCCGACCACCGTCAGGTTCGCTCGCGGCCCGGCGAGCAGCTTCAGTAATTCGTACTGCGCGGCGTTCGTATCCTGGTATTCGTCGACCATCAGCCAACGCAAGCGATTCTGCCAAGCGTCACGAATGTCGGCGCGCTCTCGGAACAGGTGCACCGGCAGTGCGATCAGGTCGTCAAAATCGACGGCGTTGCATGCGCGCAGGTAGCGCTCGTACTGCGCATACAAGCGCGCCGCCGCGTGCGCCTGCGGGTCCTCGGCAGAAGCGAGCGCTGCATCGGGGCGCACAAGCCGGCTCTTCCATGCAGAGATTGTCGCGAGCGCGGCATCAGCCGCACCACCTGCGTCGACTGCTCCGTCGCGCTTCAGCAACTCCTTCAGCAGCCCAGCCCCGTCCTGCTGGTCGAATATCGACACGCCACGCCGGCAGCCGAGCGCCTCGTGCTCGTGGCCGATAATCTTCAGGCCGAGCGTGTGGAAGGTCGATACCGTCAGCTTCGCGGATGCGTCGGGCCCAACCAGCGTCGCGACGCGCTCCCGCATCTCCCGAGCCGCCTTGTTCGTGAAGGTGAGCGCGGCGATTGTGTGCGGTGACACACCGAGTTCGCCGACGAGGAATGCCATTTTGTGAGCAATCACGCGCGTCTTGCCGCTGCCGGCGCCAGCGAGCACGAGCAGCGGCCCGCCGGTGTGGCGGACCGCTTCGAGTTGGGCTGGATTCAGGCTCATCGAATGGTGCGGGGATGCATGGCCGGCACATTCTACCGGAGGAGCGACTCACGAAGGGCGAAGTGGTCGGCAAGCGCTAATAGGCATAAAATCGGGAGATTCAGCTACACCGAGATTTTTGGAGGTCACCATGCTGAGACTCATCATTGCAACACTCGCGGTCGGCGCACTGTCCGCCTGCGCGATGCAGCGCACGCTGCCGACGGTACCACCGTCACAACCACATGGCGTCGTGCATGCCCAGCTCGGCCAGGGCGCAGATCGAACGCACCCGGTCGAAATCGTCGCCATCAACGGCATCAACGTACCGTCGGGCGGGTCAAGCCAATTCCTGCTCGCGCCGGGCGAGTACACGCTGCGGCTACGCCCAACCACGAAGCTTTCGACCGAGATTGGCAGCGTCGGCATGCGCGGGCGAGGCTATCCGGCCGAAGAGCTCCGCCTCGTCGTGGAATCAGGTGGGCACTACACGGTCGCCGCGCACGTGCCGGGTCCGCACGCAAGCGACTGGCGCCCGGTGGTTACGCGCACCGACCGGATGTAACTGATGCAATCAGCCGGCCAAGCGCCGGCTGATTGCCTCGACCCGCTCCTTCAGTTCGTTGTCGCGCTTCAAGCGTTCGCGGCAGCGGCGCACCGTCACCGATATCGTCGAGCGGTGTTGCACGCTGAGCGCGTCCGCAATCGCCTCCAGTGAGTGCCCACCCGGGCTGCGCGCGAGCAACATCGCGACCGCGCGCGGCGTCGCCTGCGCGCCGCGACCGCGTTTCGACTCGTACAGCAGCGCGGGCGGCAGGGAGAACGCCTCGGCAACGCGGCGGACGATGTCGGCGATTTCGATGCCCGACGCCCGCGGCTTCGTCGAAGCAGTCATGCGCGGCTGCCCGAGCACCGGACTGATGCGCTGGCGGTTGTAGAACGCGGCTGTCTCGGCGTCAACGCCATAACCAACGTACGCGAGGTACGCGTCGGCGCCGCCTGCGAGGCGTACGAGTGTGCGCGTCGTCAGCCACGGCGGCGAGTCACTGCGACCCACGAGCGCACGTAGGCTCGACCAGCGGTACAGCAGCGGGTCCGCGACCAGCTGCGTACGCACCGGTTCGAGGTGGATGTAGCGGCTGACGCGCAATGGCCAGCCGTCCGGGTCCAGCAGCACCGCGCGGTAGCGGCGGTCGAACACGCGACCATCCCGCCGGCCATCCCGGCGGCACCAGTGCGCGTACTGCCCATTCAGCTGGCGCATCATTTGCGGCAGGTTAGCGCGCGGCGTGCGCAGCAGCAGGTGGTATCCGTCCGTCAGCAGGCAGTACGCGTGCACTTCGACTGCGGTTGCAGCGGCTACCTCCGAAAGCACCGACAGAAACGCCGCACCGAACTCCCCGTTCTCGAATACCGGCTGCGCGCCGTTGCCGTTGGCAAAGACATGGTACCAAGCGCCTGGATAGACGATGCGTGCGGGACGGCTCACGCTCGCATGATGGAACGCCGGCGCCGTTCGCGCAACAATGGCGCGATGAGCGACGCCACGAAGCCGATGGACGCGGACGCATTCCGCGATTGGGGGCACCAGCTGATCGACTGGATCGCGGATTACCACGCGGGCATCGCATCGCGCCCGGTGCAGTCGACCGTGCAGCCGGGCGAGGTACGCGCGCAACTGCCGCCGCACGCACCCGAGGAGCCGGAACCTTTCGACCGGATCCTCGCGGACTTCGAGCGCGTAGTGATGCCCGGCATCACGCACTGGCAATCGCCGCACTGGCACGCGTATTTCCCGGCCAACGCATCGTTCCCTTCAATCCTCGGCGAGCTGCTGTCGGCTGGCCTTGGCGTGCAAGGGATGCTGTGGCAAACCTCGCCCGCATGTACCGAACTCGAGACGCACGTGCTCGACTGGACAGCGGAGCTGCTCGGCCTGCCAGCGGCATTCCAGTCCTCTGGCCCCGGCGGCGGCGTACTGCAGGACACTGCATCGAGCGCCGTGCTGTGTGCGATGCTCGCGGCGCGTGAACGCGCCACCGGCGGCCGTACCAACCGCGAAGGCTGCGACGGCACGCTCGTCGCATATACCTCTGAGCAGGCGCATTCGATGGTCGAAAAGGCGGCCGGCATCGCCGGCATCGGCCGCGCGCACCTGCGCCTGATCCCCACCGACAACACCCACGCCATGCGCGCCGACGCGCTCGCCACGCAGGTGGCAGCGGACCGGGCCGATGGCCTCGTACCGTTTTTCGCCTCTGCGACGGTAGGGACGACCGCTTCGAATGCAATCGACCCCGTGGGCGCTATCGCCGCCGTCTGTCGCGACGCCGGCATGTGGCTGCATGTCGACGCGGCAATGTCCGGCACCGCAGCGCTGTGCCCCGAGTTCCGCTGGATCCACGCTGGCGTCGAGCACGCCGACAGTTACTCGTTCAACCCGCACAAGTGGATGCTGACGAACTTCGACTGCAGCGCGTTCTGGGTCGCCGACCGCCGCTGGCTGCTCGAGGCGCTCAGCATCCTGCCTGAATACCTGCGCAACCAGGCGACCGACACCGGTGCGGTGATCGACTACCGTGACTGGCAAGTGCCGCTGGGCCGGCGCTTCCGCGCGCTGAAGCTGTGGTTTGTGCTGCGCAGCTACGGCGCCGAGGCGCTGCGCGCGATGGTCCGCGAGCATGTACGGCTTGCGCAGGACTTCGCGCAGCGTGTCGAACGCCACCCGTTGCTGGAACTCGCCGCACCGGCACCGCTGAATTTAGTGTGCTTCCGACTGAAGGACCGGGATGATGCTGCAAACCGTGCGCTGCTGGAGCGGCTGAATGCGAGCGGCGCGCTGGCGCTTAGCCACGCCGCGGTCGGCGGGTGCTATACGCTACGCTTCTGCGTAGGCCAGGCGAAGACCACTGCCGCGCACGTCGACGCGGCGTGGGAGCGTATCGTTGAAGAAGCACAGCACTAGCTGCGTAGCCCGTAACCCTTGTTCAGCAGCCACATTGCGAGCGCAAACAGAAACACCAGGAAGCCTACGGTCATTGAGAGCGCGACGCCGATGTGTACGTCGCTGACCCCCAGCATCGCGTAGCGGAACGCGTTGACCATATACAGGATCGGGTTCGCGAGCGACAGCTGGCGTGCGATGTCTGGCAGCAGGTCGACCGTGTAGAACACGCCGCCGAGGTAGGTCAGTGGCGCGAGCACGAAGGTTGGCACAATCGAAATGTCGTCGAACTTGTTCGCGTAGACGCCGTTGATGAAGCCGCCGAGCGCGAACACGACCGCCGTCAATACGACCACCAGGATCATAAGCAGCGGATTCGCAACCGTCAGCGGCGTGAAGAACATCGCGACCACGGTGACCAATGCGCCAATCAGCGTGCCGCGCAGAACGCCGCCGGCGACGTAACCAAGCAGAATGAGCGAGTTCGGCATCGGCGATACCAGAAGCTCTTCGATGAACTTGCCGAACTTCGCGCCGAAGAAGCTGGAGCTGACATTCGCGTACGAGTTGGTCAGTACCGCCATGATGATCAGGCCGGGGGCGATGTACTGCATGTAATCGTAGCCGCCCATCTCGCCGATGCGGCGGCCAATCAGCGCGCCGAAGATTATGAAGTACAGCGTCATGGTGATGACTGGAGGCAGCAGCGTCTGTGGCCAGATGCGAAGCACGCGCCGCATCTCGCGCCGTACGATCGTGACGAGCCCGGTCCAGTTCGCGGCGGCGCGGGACATCAGGTGCGGCCCTTCTCAACCATGCGTACGAACAGCTCCTCAAGGCGATTCACCTTGTTACGCATGCTGACTACTTCGATGCCGTGCTGCGCCAGCTCGCTGAACAGGTGCGTGACACTCTGTGACTTGTCGACGTCGACTTCGAGCGTGCTCGGATCGAGCTGCCGCACTGTGTACCCCGTTACTTCGGGTGCCTGGGCTATCGGCGTCCGCAGGTTCAACTCGAAGGTCTCAGTCTGCAGCTTCGCCAGCAGGTCGCGCGTGCGCCCGCGCTCGACAATGCGCCCATGATTGATGATCCCAATCTCCCGGCACAGGGTCTCGGCTTCCTCGAGGTAGTGCGTCGTCAGGATGATGGTCGTCCCTTCGCGGTTAATTCGACGCAGGAACTCCCACATTGAGCGGCGTATCTCGATGTCGACGCCGGCGGTCGGCTCGTCGAGGATTAGCAGCCGCGGTTCGTGCACCAGGGCGCGCGCAATCATCAGCCGCCGCTTCATGCCGCCGGAGAGGTTACGGCTGATGTCCTCGCGCTTGTCCCACAGCTGCAGCTGCTTCAGGTACTTCTCCGCGCGTTCCTTCGCGGTCGCGCGGGGTATACCGTAGAACCCGGCCTGGTTGACCAGGATGTCGCGGCACTTCTCGAACTGGTTGAAGTTGATTTCCTGCGGCACCAGCCCAATGCAGGCTTTCGCTGCCTCCAGTTCACGGTCGATATCGTGTCCGAACACCGAGACTGTTCCGCCGGTCTTCCGGACCAGCGAGGTGACGATGCCGATCGCAGTCGTCTTCCCGGCGCCGTTCGGCCCAAGCAGCCCGAAGAAATCCCCCTCGGCTACATCGAGGTCGATGCCGCGCAGCGCTTCGACGCCATTCCCGTAGGTCTTGGCGAGTCCCGCTATCGACAGCGCCTGCGTCACGGGTAGGTGTAGGACGCCTGCAGGCCGAGCGGGATTCCGAGCGCCCAATAGAGCAGCAGGAACACCGTCCACACCGTAATGAACACTACCGAGTACGGCAGCATCATCGAGACCAGCGTACCGATGCCAGTACCCTTAACGTACTTGCGGCAGAACACGACCACCAGCGGGAAGTACGGCATCAGCGGCGTAATGATGTTGGTCGTGGAATCGCCGACGCGGTACGCAGCCTGCGTGAGCCCCGGGTGGATTTCGAGCAACATCAGCATTGGCACGAAGATCGGCGCAAGCAACGCCCACTTCGCCGACGCCGAGCCAACGAACAGGTTGACGAAGCCGGTGAGCAAGATGATGCCGACGATCGTGACCTGCGGCGGGAACAGTAATTGTCCGTCGTCGCCGGTGAGCAGACCTGCGCCTTTCAGCGCGAGCAACGCGCCGAGGTTCGAGTTGCCGAACGCGTAGATGAACTGCGCGGCGAAGAACGCCATCACGATGTAATACCCCATCGTGCTCATTGACTTGCTCATGCCTTCGATTACATCGCGATGGCCCTTGATCGTCTTCGCGACATAGCCGTACACGACGCCCGGTATCAGGAACAGCAAGAAGATCAGCGGAACGATCGACTGCATGATCGGCGCCTGGAACGAGGAGAGCTGCCCATCCGCCGCTCGCATCGGCGAGGTCTCCGGCCACAGCGACGCGAACAGCAGCCCGAGGCCGAGCGCAACCGCTCCACCTGCCCACATGAGGCCGCGCTTCTCGTCCGCGGCGAGCGGCTCCATCGTCGGCATGTCACGCATGTCCCCGTCAACCGGCGTGTTGCGCCGCAGACGGGGCTCGACGATCTTGTCGGTCAGATACCAACCTAGACCGATGATGAGTACGCTCGACATCGCCGTGAAGTAGTAATTGACCAGCGGGTTGACGAGGAGCTCGGGGTTGATGATACGGCCGGCCTCCTGCGTGAAGCTCTGGAGCAACGGGTCGATCGCCGACGGCACGAAATTCGCCGAGAAGCCGCCGGACACGCCGGCGAAGGCCGCAGCAATACCGGCGAGCGGGTGCCGCCCTGCCGCGTAGAAGATCACCGCGCCTATGGGTATTACCAGCACATAGCCGGCATCCACTGCGGTGTGGCTGATGATGCCAACCGCCACAACCATGGGCGTCAGCAACGCCTTGGAGGTGAAGCCGAGCATCCACCGGAGGCCGGCGTTTATCAGGCCGGTATGCTCGGCGACACCGACACCAAGCAGCGCGACGAGCACGACGCCGAGCGGTGCGAAGTTCACGAAGATGCTGACCATGCGCGACAGGAAGGTCGCCATCGACGCCCCCGCAAGCTGGTTCTGCACCTCAATCGGGTTTCCGGTGCGGGGGTCGATCTCCGCGAAGCTCATCCCGGACATCCACCAGGACAGGAGCCAAACGACAACCAGCAGGATCAGGAACAGCGCGGCGGGGTCAGGCAGCTTGTTGCCGACGACCTCGATCGAATTCAGCGCACGGTCCAGCCAGCGCTTCGCCGTCCCGTCCGGCGCGTGGTTCTGCTCGCTCATCTGCGGAACTCCTCGGTACCTGGTGATTCCGGGATATTACCCCACCTGCGCGCGGAGTTCCTTGATCATCCGCGACACATACTGCGGCGGCCGGGTGTTGCGCGCCAGCAGCGAATAGAAAGTCGGAATCACGAACAGCGTAAGCAGCGTCGAGAATGCGACGCCATAGACGACGACCACGCCGATCGGCTGCCGGCTCTCGGCGCCTGCGCCCGTCGCAAGCAGCAACGGTACGGCGCCGAAGGTTGTACATAGGCTGGTCATCAGCACGGGCCTGAGCCGGACGCGGGCGCCCTCGACGATCGCCTGCGTGAAATCCATGCCGCGGTCGCGCAACTGGTTTGCAAACTCTGTTATCAGCACGCCGTTCTTCGCCGACAGCCCAACCAGCAGAATGATGCCAATCTGGCTGTACACGTTGATCGAAAAACCCTGCAATGACAGGCCGACGAGCGCCCCGGTGACGGCGAGCGGCACGGTCGTCATGATGATCAGCGGATGCCGGAAGCTTTCAAATTGTGCGGCGAGCACGAGGAACACGATGACCAGTGCGAGCAGGAAGGTCCAGTACAGCGAACCGCCCGACTGCACGAACTCGCGCGCCTCGCCGTCAAAACTGACGCGCGCGTACGGCGGCAGCTCGGTGCGAGAGAACTCGTACACCCAGTCAATTGCCTCGCCGAGCGAGTACCCGGGCGTCAGCCCTGCCGACACGGTAATCGCGCGCAACCGGTCGAAGCGTCTCAGCTCGGAAGGCCCGGCGAGCTCCGTGAGCGTGACCAGATTCGACAGCGGCACCATGCGGCCGGTCGCGTCCGACCGCACATAGATATTGCGTAGGTCGGACGGCGTCGCACGGTCCTGCTCACGGCTCTGCAGCAGTACGTTGTACTCGAGGCCGCGGTCGATGTAACGGGTGACGATGCGGGAGCCCAGCATTGTTTCGAGCGTCCGCCCGATGTTCGCGAGCGACACCCCAAGCGTCGCCGCGCGGTCGCGGTCAATCGCGACACGGATCTGGGGCGTGCGCTCGTCGTAGTCGGACTCAACGCCGGTCAGACCCGGGTTTTCATCCATGCGCGCCATCAAGAGGTCGCGCCAGCCGGCGATTTCGGCGTAATCACCACCCCCCAGCACAACCTCGAGCGGCGTATCGCCGCCGCGCACACCCAGCCCTTGCGGTGTTGCGACGCGCACGCGCACGCCCGGGAAGTCCTGCACCTGCAACCGCACTTCGTCAGCGAGCTCTTCGGCGCTACGCTCGCGGATCTCCCAATCGGCGAGCATCACGAGCGCGCGGGCGGTGTTCACGCCACCACCACCCCAGCCGGCTGGCACGCGGGTCAGCACGCGGCGCGCCTCGCCCGACTCGACGTATTGCATCAAGACTTCCTCGACCTGACGCATGTAACGGTCGGTGTACTCGAAGCTCGCGCCCTCTGGCGCCGAGACGATTACGTAGAAAACGCCGCGATCCTCTTTCGGCGCGTATTCCTTCGGCAACCCCGCGAACATCATGTAAGCGAGCGCGGTGACCGCAGCCGCCGCAATCAGCACTACCCAGTTGTGCGCGAGCGTCCAGCGCAGCATCCGGCCGTATGCTTCCGACAGCCAGCGGAAGAAGCGATCCACCTGCCGCGCAAACCATTGGCGGCGAGCCGCGCCGGTGAACAGCTTCGAACACATCATCGGGGTCAGCGTCAGCGCGACCAGCGACGACAACGCGACCGCCGCGGCGAGCGCGATGCCGAACTCGCCGAACAACCGGCCGATATTGCCCTGGATGAAAGAAACCGGCAGGAACACGGAAATCAGAACCAATGTCGTCGCGATGACCGCGAAGCCGATTTCGCGGGCGCCGTCAATCGCGGCGAGCAGCGGGGTCTGCCCTTCTTCGATGCGACGGTAGATATTCTCGAGCACGATGATCGCATCGTCGACGACCAGCCCGATAGCGAGCACCAGGCCGAGCAGAAGCAGTACGTTGATTGAGAATCCGAGCGCCGCCATCACCGAGAAGGTCGCGATGATCGACACCGGTACGACGACCGCGGGGATCATTGTCGCGCGCAGCGTGCCGAGGAAGCAGTAAATGACCACCAACACGAGGACCAACGCGATCGCCAATGCCTTGAACACTTCGGTAATAGAGGCATTGATGAAAGCAGCGCGGTCGAAGTTCACCTCGAGTCGGATGCCATCCGGTAGCGTCGGCCGGATACGCGCAATCGCTGCCATCACGCCCTCCGACACTGCAACGGTGTTGGCGCGCGATTGCTGCTCGATGCCGATGCTGACCGCCGGCACGGTGTTCGCGCGCGCGGCATTGCGTGTGTTCTGTGCGCCGATTTCGACCTCGGCGACATCGGCGAGGCGCACCACATACCCATCCGGGCCGCTACCGATTGCGAGCCGGCCAAAATCCTCGGGCGTCGCGTAGCCGGTAAGCGTGCGCAGCGAAAATTCTCGCTGTGATGATTCGAGCCGACCTGCGGGCAACTGCACGTTCTCCCGCCGCAGCGCGGCCTCGATGTCGCCAACGGTCACGCGGTGCGCAGCCATCCGATTCCGGTCGAGCCAGATTCGCATCGCGTAACGGCGCTGGCCGCCGACGCGCACCCGCGCGACCCCGTCGACCACCGACAATTGGTCTACGAGTACGCGTTCGGCGTAATCGGTGAGGTCGAGCTGGCTCATGGTGTCCGAGGTCAACACCAGCCACATCACCGATTGCGTGCTCGCATCGGCCTTCTGAACTTCGGGCACCCCTGCTTCCGGCGGTAAGTTGTCCACCACCCGGCTGACGCGGTCACGGACGTCATTCGCCGCCGAGTCGATGTCACGGCCGACATTGAACTCAATCCGGATGTTTGCCTCTTCATCCTCGCTGCGCGAAGTCAGCTTCGCGATGCCCTCTAGGCCGGCAATCTGGTCCTCGATGACCTGCGTGACCTGTGTCTCAATCACGTCGGCAGATGCGCCGCGGTACGGCACTTCGACCGACACGATTGGCGGGTCGATATCCGGGTACTCGCGCACCGACAGGCGCGTGAACGACATCACGCCAAGGATCACCAGCATCAGGCTGATCACGGCGGCGAACACCGGACGGCGGATTGAAATGTCGGACAAGATCATTGCGCGACCGCCGGGAACCACGGCCGCACTTCGACCGGTGTTCCGTTCCGCAGGTGCTGGGTGCCCTCGACGACGATTATGTCGCCCTCGCTGACGCCTTCGGTAATCTCGACATGCCCGGGAGCGCGTCGGCCGGCCTGCACCCGCACCTCGTGCGCGACGCCGTCACGCACGACGAACAGGTATTGGCGCGCTTGCCTGGGAACCAGCGCCTGTTCCGGCACCAGCAGCAGCGGCGCGGACTCGCGCAGCACCCGCACCGTCATGAACATGCCCGGCCGCAGCAGCCGCTCGGTGTTCGGCAGGCGCGCGCGCACCGTCACCGCGCGCGACACCGGGTCCACCCGTGTGTCGACCGTCTCGACGACGCCAGTGAACTCGACATCCGGATACGCGGCACCGCCTGCGGTCAGCGTCTGGCCGGCGGCGATCCCGGACAGGTGTGTCTCGGGCACGTCGAAGTCGAGCAACACAGTGTCGAGGTTGTCGAGCGTAGTGATTACGGTACCTGGCGAAACCAGCGCGCCGGTGCTGATGCGGCGCAGGCCAACTTCGCCGGCAAATGGCGCGCGGACCATGTGGTCGCGCAGCCGCGACTCGGCGGCAGCCAGCGCCGCCTCATCTGCGCGCATAACCGCACGCAACTGTTCGACGTTCGACGTCGATACGGCATTCGTCCGCAGCAGCTCGCGCGAACGCTCGTACTGGCCGCGGCTCTCGATGAGTTTCGCCTCGGCCGCAGCCTGGTTGGCGCGTGCTTCGCTGTTCTCCAGCTCCACGATTGGGTCGCCGCGCTCGAGGTGATTGCCTTCGGTGAAATGAATCGCGGTAATGACGTTCGTCACGCGCGCGGTAATCTCCACGGACTCGGCGGCGCGCGTCGTGCCGAGCGCCTCAACCTCGTCGGCAAAAAGCGTGCGGGTAATCGGCTGCACCAGCACTGCGACCGGCCGCCTACGCCCTGCGCACCGTCAGCGCGGAACTCGAGAGGCTCGTTGCGGCGACGCAGGTAGTACGAGAACACCTCGCCGGGGATCACCTCGACGGTCCAAACGTTGTTCGCGGAGACCGGAAGCATCTCGCCGGTGTACCGGTCGGCATGGAACGCCTGCCGCGTGCCGGTGCCCACTTCGACGGTGTCGCCACCGTACATCGTCACCTCGTCGTCGCTACCATCGGGCTGACGGTGGTCGTGTTTCAACCTCAGCCCCTCCTCGGTGAGCGTGAATATCCATGTGCGTGAACGGTTTTCCCCGACGTGAAACGGAATGCGAATTTCGTCATCGTCGCAATCGCGCACGTGCATCACGAGCGCCTGTCCGACCATGTCGGCGTCGCCCTCATTGAACTCTAAGAGTTCACCCCGGTACGAATTGCCGCACATCGTGCGCAGGTTCTCCATGAACAGATTCGCCGCTTCCGCGCTGACGACCTCGGCCTCCGGCAACGGCTCTACGACGCCGTCGTCCGACTGGCGCTCGCAGCCCGCCGCTAAAACCAGTGGCAGCAGAAACAGGGGTATCAGGCGGTGGCTCATCGCAACTCTCCGGGTCACTTAGACTGAATCCAGCGATATTACCACCTGCCGCGCTGGCGGACTTCCCACTGGTTTTCCGGTGCTCGGCATGCGCCCCATACGAACGGCTGCGTAACCTCGGGCAGCGCGAAGCGAAGGTCGGCGAACCACGCGCAGACGGTGTCACCTTCTGCGTCCACCGCATACACGTATGGAAGCGCGACGAAGCGGCGGAAGCTGTCGAGCTCCGGGCGCGCCCAGGCCGTTTGCACAAACTCCCCGGCACCATCCGGGTGCAGCGCATACCGCCACGCAATGGCATCCACCGACCCGAATGCCGCGGAGAAACGCGTCCACCAGCGGTTTCCGGGCGTACGCGCCCCGCGCGCATCGAGGTCCACGAATCCGTACCGCCAACCGTCATCATCGCGTAACACAAAGCGTCGGTGCAGCAACGACGGCGGAGCCGCCTGCTGCTCCGCAGACCGGGCCGACTCCGCGGCGGGTAGCGCGGCGACCAAGCGGTTGGTGTGCGCATTAACGCCGAGCGCGACCAGCGTGTACGCGGCTACCAGTACCAGGCCCAGCGCCGCACCTGCACGGACGCGCCACGCGGACGACAGCACTATCCCGGCGATAACCAGCGCACTGTATAGAGGATCGATTACGAAGATGGCGTTGAACGCAGTGCGCACCTCGTTGACCGGCCACCACAACATCACGCCCCAGATGTTCATCGCGTCCGCAATCGTGTGAGCGGCAAGCGCGGCGAGTGTCACTGGCAGGAATTCGAGCGTCAGTTTCAGCCGTCCTCCGGAGCGTCGCCACGAACGGCGGTCGTAGACCCACGCGGACACGAGAGCGAGCAACCACGCCCACACCGGCATCATTGGCAGCGAGTGGGTAACGCCCTGGTGGAGGTCTAGATATGCGAACTGGCCGAACGCGTTCAACACGAAGTCCGCATCGGGGAATGCTGCCGCGACAGCACCGGCGACGGTGGCCGCGCGCGCGGTGACCACTCTGTGACGGTCGCCGGCCAACGCGCGGCCAACCAGCGCGCCGGTAAGTGCGTGCGTCAGCGTGTCCAGAGCTCAGCTCCTGCCGTGCAAACCGAGCAGCGAGCGCGCCCGAGCCGCAGCGTCGAGCGCGCCCGCAAGGCGGTCGCGCGTTGCCTGCTGACCAGGCGACTCGTCATACAGCCAGTGTGCGAAGGTTCCGACGCACAGCGCGGTGCACGCAGTCTCGTCGAGAGCGCGCGCGGTGAACGCGTGGTCGCGGCCTGCCGCTTCGCGCAGCCACTGCACGGTGCGCGAGATGCGCAGGACGGACGGCAATTGGTGGTGCAGGTGGCCCGGCTCGAGTCGCGTGAACACCATCTCGCGGGTGACGCGGTGGTACGGCGCGAGGGCGTCGAGCCACGCCATGATCAACGCGTATATGGAGGTCTGCCCGCCGAGCATTGCCTGGTCCGCACGGTCGAACCACGCGTTGATGATTTCTTCCTTCTCACGGAAGTGCGTGCGGATGTCGTCGAGGCTGCAGCCCACGCGCGCCGCGACTTCGTGCAGCCGGATGCGCTCCCAGTGGCTCGCGTCGGCGAGCGCGAGCGCAGCGTCGATGATGTCGTCGCGGGTAGCCATACGGGGAGTTTACGACTTGACGACCCAGAATTTTTGCACCAGCACCATCAGGACGACCGTGAGCGGCGTCGCGAACAGGAGGCCCGGGATACCGAACAGCATGCCGAACACGACAATTGCAAACAGCCCGAGGGCCGGCGGCAGGCTAACCGACCAGCGTTGCGCGAGCGGCGAGATCAACCCGCCCTCAAGTTGTTGCACGATCAGGTACACGCCGAGCGCGTACGCGGCAACCAGCGGGCTGACCGCGAACGCGAGCAATATGCCGGGCACCGCGGCGATGAAGGGGCCGGCTATCGGCACGAACTCAAGCACGCCAGCCAGAATGCCGAGCGCGAGCGCGAGCGGCACGCCGATCAGCCACAGCCCGACCCCGACCATCGTGCCGACCAGCACCATCGACACCGACTGCCCGACCAACCACTTCCGCAATGCGGTACTGGACAAATCGAGTGCCTCAGCGACCGCGGGGCGCCGTTTCGGTGGCACCAACGCGAGTACCCCGCGCGTGTACAGCCCGGGGTTGAAGCTCAGGTAGATTGCAATCAGGATCACCACGACGGTGTGCGAAATTGCGGTGACGGTAATTGCGACCGTTTTCGCCGCCCCCGCGGCCGAGACACCCTCGCCTTCTCCGCTCTCGACATCGCCGAGTTGCGGGAACAACATCTGGCCGAACTCGCTCCGCTCCACCCATTCACTCACCTTGGCGTATGCCTGAGGGAGCCGGTTCTGTAGTTCACCAAACTGCGTCGCGACCTCGTCGCCGACAAGCATCACCATCGCGACGAACGCGAGCGTCGTAATCAGCACGACCACCACCGACGCCCAGCGCGGCGACAGCCGCGAATGCGCAGCAATCGCGTTGCCCGCAGAGCGGATTACCACTGCAATCACGATCGCCCCAAACAGCAGGAGCAGCAGCGAACCCAGCATCCAGATGAGCGCGGCCGCCACAACGAGCACGCCGACGATCAGCGTGCGCCTCAGGAACGTCGCGTCATCCATATCCCAGTCGCTTTAGTTCGTGATGGGCACCAGCGTGATTTCCACGCGGCGGTTCGTCTGGCGTCCGTCGACCGTGTCGTTCGACGCAATCGGGCGGTCCTGCCCGTAGCCGATGGTCAGGAAGCGGTCGGCACGGATGTTCCGATTGTGCAGGTAGGTCGCAACGGTGCTCGCGCGCTGCTCGGACAGCGTCTGGTTGTACGCGCGGGCGCCGGTACTATCGGTGTGCCCGGTGACTTCGATTACGGTCTTGTCGAATTCCGTCAGAACGGTACCGACGGAGTCCAACACCGAGAAGAACTGCTGCTGCAGACCGGCGCTGTCGTGCTGGAATGTGACATTGCCCGGCATATTGAGGATCACGTTGTCGCCGTCACGGGTCACGCTGACACCAGTGCCGCCAAGTTCCGCGCGCAGCCGCTCCGCGCTGCGGTCCATGTAGCCACCGACCGCGGCGCCACTCAAAGCGCCTACGCCCGCGCCAAGCAACGCCCGCTGGCGGCGTTCGCGTGCGTCGTCTCCGGTTGCGGCACCCGCGACTGCGCCGATGACGGCGCCGATACCAGCGCCGATGCCGGTGCGGCTGGTGCGCTGTTCGCCGGTGTAGGGGTCATATGACGCGCACGCAGCGACAGTGGTCGCGACGACGGCGAGGACGAGCATCTTGGTCTTCATCTAGGGTGTCTCCGTTGAATCAAAGTTGGGTCAAGCCAAGGATTGTGACCGTACGCAATAGCACATACTGTGCGGAGGGTCACATATCGCCCGTCAAGCGTCTGATTTCAAAGGTCGCGAGGGTCCGCGGGTGGTGTAGTCGCGTACGGGTAGCCTTTCGGGCGAATGGCGACCGTATTCATGATGCGGGTGCACTGGGTGCCGTCGGCGAGGTAATAGCCGTATTCGAACACCGGCGACGCCCGGCCGCGTTCGTCCAACTCCCGCCGGATTGCGTCCTCCTGCTCGGGCGGCATCTGGAAGCGTAGCTCGAGGTCGGTAGCCCCACCCTTGATGAAATCGAGCATCAGCCCACGAGTCCACACCGAGTATCCGGGGAAGACACGCGCGCAGGCGATTGCCGCAATCGGGTCGGCAAGCGACGCCTGGTAGCCGCCGAACATCACGCCGCCCGGGTTGGTCGAAAAGGAGTTCAGCGGCAAGCGGATCCGGACCTTCCGCCAGTCCGGCGACAGTTCCAGCACCTTGATGCGCATCACCAGAAACGGCGGGTACCACTCGAGCCGCCGCTTCGGCGAGATGAACGACAGGCGCGAAAGCCGGGCGATCAGGTTCATGGGGAGGGATTGTAGCTGGTGTACCCTTAAGGCTCCCGGCATTAAGACCGAGGGGGACCCTATGAAGAGCATGCAGCAGTGGCTGGCCGACTATGGCGAGAGCCACCGGAATCCGAAAAACAAACTGATCCATTGGATATGCGTACCGCTGATCCTGTTCAGCGTACTCGGCCTGCTGTGGCTGGTGCCGGTGCCCGCAGCCGTCGCGCAGTACGGCGCGTGGGTGAACTGGGCCTCGCTGCTGATGGCGTTGACCGTCATCTACTATGTCCTTCTATCACCGAGCATCGCCATTGGCATGGCGATGGTGGCGCTGGTGATGTTCACGGTCATCAGCCGCCTGCAGGAAGCCGCCCCCGCGCCACTGTGGATGATCTTCACTGGCATCTTCGTCGCCGCGTGGATAGGCCAGTTCATCGGCCACGAGATTGAAGGCAAGCGCCCGTCTTTCTTTAAGGACCTGCAGTTCCTGCTGATAGGGCCGGCGTGGCTGATGGCGGATGTCTACCGAAAATCAGGCATAAAGGTCTGACCGGAGCGAGCTTGTAGGAGCGGTGCTCCCACTGCGATTAGCCTGACTCCTGTGGGAGCGGTGCTCCGCACCGCGATTAGCCTGACTCCGCAGCGCCCTTTACCGCCTCGGCAACCCTTGCATGAACCGTCGGGTCGAGGCAGTCCGGTATCAGCTCGTCGCCGACCACTGCGGCGACCAGCGCGTCCGCGGCGGCGAACAGCATCGCATCGGTGATGCGCGTCGCGCGCGCATCAAGCGCGCCGCGGAAGATGCCGGGGAAACCCAGCACGTTGTTGATTGACCGGCCGTCGGCGGCGAACACCGCACCGCGTTCCAGCGCGATGCGCGGCTCGATTTCGGGCTCGGGGTTCGACAGCGCAAAGATCATCTGACCTTTCCGCACCATTTCCGCCTTGATGAGGCCCTTGCGCCCGGTCGTCGCGATCACGATGTCGGCTTCTTTCATCACCTCGTCAAGGCTGCGCCCCTGGCCGCCCATGCTCTCCAGCCGCATCACCGCCGACTTATCCAGGTCGGTGCCGATGACCTGCTTGACCCCCCGGTGCAGGAACAGCCGCGTGATGCCGATGCCGGCCGCCCCGAGCCCGATCTGCCCGACCACGCAATCATCGAGACGCCGACCGACGCGAGTCATCGCGGAGAGCACCGCGGCGAGCGCGACAACAGCGGTTCCATGCTGGTCGTCGTGCATCAGCGGAATCTTCAAGCGGTCTAGCAGCGCCCGCTCTATCTCGAAGCAATCGGGCGCCGCGAAATCCTCAAGCTGGATTGCGCCGAAGCTCGGCGCAATCGAAACGATGGTCTCGATGATTTTCGCCGGGTCTTTTTCGTCGATCAGTATCGGAATCCCGGACAGGCCGGCGAGGCTGCCCATCAGCGCCGCTTTTCCTTCCATCACTGGCAGCCCCGCGAGCGGGCCGATGTCACCGAGCCCGAGGACTGCGGTGCCGTTCGTGATAATCGCGACGGTGTTCGGCAGGTTCGTGAATTCCCAAGCCTTCGCGTCATCGGCTTTGATTGCCAGGCAGACCCGCGCGACACCCGGGGTATAAAGGTCGCGCAGTTCTTGCAGCGTCGTGACCGTATGCCGCGCAACCATCTGGATTTTGCCGCCACGGTGCCGGTTGAACACCCGGTCCGAGGTGCCGACGATGCGCGCGGTCTCGAGCGCGTTGATGCGGTCGAACACGCCGCTGTCGACATCCTCGTCGAGCTCCAGCGTGATTTCCCAGAGCGTCTTGTCCTGTGCCCGGCGGACCGCAACCAGGTTCTCAATCAGCAGGCCGGAGTCGGCTATCGCCTGGCAGATCTTCGCCAGGCTGCCGGTTCGGTGCTGGCTCTCGACCAGCAGGACCTCTGGAATCTTCATGGACAGAAAGATACACCAACCCCATGACAAACGGCCCCAATGTATAATTCGGGCCTTTTCCGACAGCCGTGACGGAGCGCCAGGTGACAATCAACCCGATGGATTTCTACGACGTCCGCGGACTCTTGTCCGACGAGGAACAAACGGTCCAGGACACGGTTGCCCGCTTCGTCGACGACAAGGTCATCCCGGTTATCGGCGAGTGCTTTGAGCATGGCCGTTTCCCGTCGGAGCTCGTGCCCGAGATTGCCGCGCTCGGCCTGCTCGGAAGCTCTATCGACGGCTATGGCTGCGCCGGCCTGAACGGCGTCAGCTACGGGCTGATTTGCCAGGAGCTCGAGCGCGGCGACAGCGGCATCCGCAGCTTCGTATCGGTGCAGTCAAGCCTCGTTATGTACCCGATTTTCACCTTTGGCTCCGACGAGCAGAAACAGCGATGGTTACCGGCGATGGCGCAGGGTGAAGCGATTGGGTGCTTCGGCTTGACCGAGCCGCATGGCGGTTCCGACCCGTCGAATATGAAGACCGTCGCGAAGAAACAGGGCGGCGACTGGGTGCTGAACGGCGCAAAGATGTGGATCACCAACGGCACGATCGCCGATGTCGCAGTGGTGTGGGCAGCAACCGACGATGGCGTGAAGGGTTTCCTCGTCGAGAAAGGCATGGACGGTTATACGGCGCCGGAGATCAAACACAAGATGTCGCTGCGCGCGTCAGTGACCTCATCGCTTTTCTTCGACAACGTACGCGTGCCCGAAGCGAACGTGCTCCCCGGCGTCACCGGCCTGAAGGGTCCGCTGTCGTGCCTCACGCAGGCGCGCTACGGCATCACTTGGGGTGCGATTGGCGCCGCCCAGGACTGCTTGAAGACCGTGCTCGACTACACCGAGACTCGCGAGCTATTCGGCCGCCCGCTGAACCGTACGCAAACCGTGCAACGGCGGATGGCCGACATGTCGCGCCGCATTACGACGGCGCAACTGCTTTCCCTGCAGCTCGGCCGCCTCAAGGACGCCGGCCGTTTGAAGCCCGACCAGGTGTCGATGGCGAAGTGGAACAATGTGCGCATGGCGATCGACATCGCGCGCGACGCGCGCGACATCCTTGGCGGTGCCGGCATCAGCGTCGAGTACTCGCCGATTCGTCATGGCCTTAACCTCGAGAGCGTCATCACCTACGAAGGCACCGAGACCGTGCACGAACTCGTGATCGGCAAGGCGCTGACCGGCCACAACGCGTTCTGACGAATGGCAAATACGCCCCGCCACGCTACGGGTCCAGCGCTCGCGAAAGCCGCGACGCGCGATTTCAACCGCGCGAAGGTTATAGACGCGAATTTCAAGCGCTTCGTAGAAAGGTGGGTGCCCACCTCGACGAATCGCGGCCAGAGGGCCGCTCCCACAGGGCTTGCCCACGCCGAATATAAAGAGTTGTTCGAGAGCCAGCTCCTCTCTCGCCACATCGACCTCGAAGCGCGCGAGATGCGCATGCGCGGCGACGGCTACTACACGATTGGCAGCTCGGGCCACGAGTGCAACGCGGTGCTCGGCCGGCTGACGCGCCACACGGACCCTGCGTTCCTGCACTACCGCTCTGGCGGATTCATGCTCGAGCGCGCACGCAAGGTGCGGGGCATCGACATGGTGCAAGACACCGCGCTGTCGCTGGCGGCATCCGCCGACGACCCCATCTCCGGCGGGCGACACAAGGTGTGGGGCAGCGTACCGCTATGGGTGCTGCCGCAAACTTCGACGATTGCGTCCCACCTGCCGAAGGCCGTCGGCACCGCGCTGTCGATCGAGCAGGCAAAGCGCCTGAAACTTTCGCTGCCGTTCCCCGAAGACAGCATCGCCGTTTGCAGTTTCGGTGACGCGAGCGCGAACCATTCGACCGCGACCGGCGCGATCAACGCCGCCGCTTGGAGCGCGTACCAGCGGCTGCCCTGCCCTATCCTGTTTGTATGCGAGGACAACGGCATCGGCATCTCGGTGCGCTCGCCGGGCGGCTGGATTGCCGCTAACTACCAGCACCGGGCGGGGCTGCACTACATAAGCTGCAATGGCTTGTCGCTTGCCGACACCTGGGCGGCCGCCGAGGAGGCGGTGCGCTTGTGCCGTGGCCAGCGCCGTCCGGTGTTCCTGCACCTGCAACTGAAGCGGCTGATGGGCCATGCGGGCACCGACATCGAGCTCGAGTACCGAGCGGTCGCCGATGTCGAGGCCGACGAGGCGTGCGACCCGTTGCTCGATTCCGCCGCGTACGCGCTCGAGCACGGCATCTACGACCAGAAGAAGCTGCTCGCGCTCTACGAAGCCGCGCGCGCACGGGTCGCTGAGGCTGCGCAGGCGGCCGCGCGGCGCCCAAAGCTCGCGACGGCAGACGAAGTCATGGCGCCGCTCGCACCGTACACACCCGACGCGGTGAACGCGGAAGCTACCCGCGCCGATTCCCACGACGCCCGCGTCGCCCAGTTCGGCAGCACCGCGAACCTGCCGGAAAATGCGCCGCCGCGTCACCTCGCGTTGCAGATCAACCGTGCGCTGTTCGACCTGATGGTCAAGTACCCGGAGATGACGCTGTTTGGCGAGGACGTCGCGCTGAAGGGTGGCGTCTACACCGTGACGAGCGGGCTGATGAAGCAGTTCCGCGGTACGCGCGTCTTCAACACGCTGCTCGACGAGCAGACGATACTCGGCATCGCGCAAGGAGCCGGCTACTGCGGCTTGCTGCCGTTCCCAGAGATCCAATACCTCGC
The DNA here is from genome assembly GCA_020201335.1 of Natronospirales bacterium. Classification (GTDB taxonomy): domain Bacteria; phylum Pseudomonadota; class Gammaproteobacteria; order Natronospirales; family JAIVGZ01; genus JAIVGZ01. The sequence goes on along the minus strand of JAIVGZ010000007.1, from coordinate 5,924 downwards.
GTATTTCCACAACGCATGTGACCAGGTGCGCGGCGAAGCCGCGTCACTGCAATACTTCTCGAACGCGCAGTACCGGAACCCGATGGTGATCCGCGTCGCCTCGCTCGGCTACCAGCGCGGTTTCGGTGGCCACTTCCACAACGACAACAGCTTCACCGCGCTACGCGACATCCCCGGTATCGTAATCGCGTGTCCGTCCCGCGGCGACGACGCAGCCATGATGCTGCGAACCTGTGCGGCGCTCGCTAAGGTCGACGGCCGCGTCGTCGTGTTCATGGAACCAATCGCGTTGTACATGACGAAGGACCTGCACGAGCCGAAAGATGGCGGCTGGCAGTTTGAGTACCCGGGTCCAGACCGCGCAGTACCTCTCGGAGAGGGTCGCGTCTACCAGCCAGACGCGACGGATCTTCTAATCGTCACTTACGGAAACGGCGTGCCGATGTCGCTGCGTGCCGCGCGGCGGCTGGAAGCGGAGACCGGCAAACGCGCGCGGGTGCTGGACTTGCGCTGGTTGAAGCCGCTGAACGAAAAGTGGATTGCGGCACACGCCGACGAAGTCGGCGCCGTCCTCGTCGTCGACGAAGGTCGGCGTACCGGCGGAATCAGCGAGCAGATTTTCGCGGTAATAGATGAATGCTGCACGGCGCACATACGCAAGGCGCGCGTGTGCGGTGAAGACTCATACATTCCGCTCGCGGATGCAGCCCAACTTGTATTACCAAATACGGAGGATGTGTTGGCGATTGCGCGTAGAATTTTTAATCAGCGTTAAAACATCTTGCTGCTTGCGCTTAGGCCGGGTAGTGTCGAAAGATGGGTAACGAAACAAGACGCGCGACAATTTATTTCCAATCGGAGCTATACCGTACATTGAAGGTGAAGGCCGCATGTACGAATCAAACTGTTTCCGACCTAGTGAACGACGCGGTGCGCCTGACGCTCGCGCAGGATCAGGAAGACCTTTCGAAATCCGAAGAGCGGTCAAGCGAATCCAGCATCACCTACGAGACGATGCTTAAGGATCTCAAGACGAGTGGCAAGTTATAAGCTCATGCTAAAGAAATCAGTCGCTAAAGACCTTAAGGCGATACCGGCTTCTGTGGCCGCTGAAATCATGCAGCGCGTCGCCGAACTCGCAGTCGACCCGCGGCCCGACGGCTGCGAACGGCTAAGTGAGAAAGAACGGTACCGACTGCGTATAGGGCAGTACCGCGTCGTGTACGAAATCGCCATCGACGACACCAATTTGGTCACCGTCATGCTGGTCAACGGCGGGCAGAAGGTCCACTAGTTCAGATCACCCGCGGCTCCGGCTCTAGCTGCACTCCAAACTTCTGCTTCACTTCCGCCTGTGCGCGTTGCGCCAGCGCCCACAGTTGCGCACCGGTCGCACTACCGTGGTTGACGAGCACAAGCGCGTGACGCTCCGAGAACCCTGCATCACCGTCGCGCGCGCCCTTGAAGCCACACTGCTCGAGCAGCCACGCCGCCGACAATTTGCCATTCCACATGGGCATCTCCGGGAATGCCGCCGCCAGCCGTTCCGCCGCCTCCGCCGCCACCACCGGGTTCTTGAAGAAGCTCCCGGCGTTTCCGACCTCTGCCGGATCCGGGAGCTTGCGTCGCCGTAAGCGCTCAACCGCGTCGGCGACATCGGTCGGCGACGGTGCGGCAACGCCCATCGCGGCAAGCTCGTCGCGCACGCCCGCATAATCCAGCACGGGTGCGCGTTCGCGCGGCAGCCGGAATTCGACCGCGGTGACGATGTAACGGTCACGCTGCTGCTTGAACACGGAGTCGCGGTACGAGAATGCGCACGCGTCCCGGCTGAGTTCGCACTGCGCGCGCGCAACACGGTCGTACGCGTGCACCGCGGAAACAAATTCTTCAAGTTCTGTTCCGTACGCGCCGATGTTCTGGATCGGCGCCGCGCCGACGGTACCGGGAATCAGCGCAAGGTTCTCGAGGCCAGCGTAACCGCGTGCGAGCGTCCACCGTACGAACGCGTGCCAGTTCTCGGCGGCGCCGGCGCGCACTGCGCCGTCGGCGAGCACTTCGATGCCGCGGATGTCCGGGTGCACGACCAAGCCATCGAAGTCGCGCGTGAACAGGATGTTGCTGCCCTCACCCAACACCAGCACGCCCGGCGCCGCCTGCGGTAACGCGAGGACCTCCGGCATTGCTCCGGCGTCGCGGACCTCGGCGAGCCACGCCGCGTGTGCGGGCACGCGGAAGGTCGTGCGCGCGGCGAGCGGCGCGTTCTCTGTCAGCGTGTGGGCCATCGGCCGATTATGTCGCAAAAACCGGGTAACCGCGTGTGGGCGGCGGGCTTAGAATGCAGCAATGGACGACATTCAGCACCCGCGTATCGCACGCGCCATCCGCTGGCTGGTCGCGCACTTCGACGCACAGCCGTCGCTCGACGAGGCCGCCGCGGTCGCGTGCATGAGCCCGGCGCATTTCAGCCGCGAATTCCATCGCTTTGCCGGCGTCAGCCCGAAGCTGTTCGTTAAGCACCTGACGCTCGACCATTTAAAGGCGCGCCTCGCCGCCGGTGACGACCTGTGGTCGGCGACGACTTCAGCCGGTCTGTCCGGACTCGGCCGCGTGCACGACCATTTCGTCACGCTCGACGCCGTGACGCCCGGCGAATATCGGCGCGGCGGTGAGGGGCTAAAGATTGAGTATGGCTTCCATGACTGCCCGTTCGGCGAGGTGCTGCTCGCGGCAACGCCGCGCGGTATCTGCTTCCTTGCGTTCGTAGATGCTGACGCGCGCGCACGGGCACTTTCAGAACTGCAGCAGACGTCGCCCGGTGCGGCGCTTGCCGAGAACCCGGGGGCGACCGCAGCGCAGGCCGCGCAGCTCGGCGTGCCGGGGGTGGCACCAGTGACGCTCTGCGTACCCGGCACGAATTTCCAGGTGCAGGTGTGGCGCGCGCTGCTGCGCATTCCGGAAGGGGCGATCACTACTTACACGGCGCTCGCTGCCGCGGTCGGCCGGCCGACCGCTACGCGCGCGGTCGCCAATGCCGTGGGCGCCAACCCGGTGTCGTGGCTTATTCCGTGCCATCGCGTAATACGCACTTCCGGGGCACTCGGCGGCTACCGCTGGGGGCTGGACGCCAAGCGCGCGCTGCTTGCCTACGAGGAGGCGCGCCGAGGCGGCACCCTGTTAAAATCCGCGTCATGAACGACGAACTGAAGATGGACCCCGATGCGCTGTGGCGCGAAGAGACCTACACCGACCAGAAGATTGGCACCATCCGCGTACTGACGCCGGTTAAGCGTGACGGTACGCCCGACCCGGCACGCCCCGTGCAATATATCGGCCAGGCGAGCATCTACACGCCGGCTGGCGCGTTGCCGATCAGCTTTGAGCTTGCCGGCAAATCGCTGGACGAAGCGTGCGCAGGATTCGCCGAGGCCGCAAACAAGGCCGTCGACGAAACGATGGAGCAGTTGCGCGAGATGCGTCGCCAGCAGGCGTCGCAGATTGTTGTGCCCGGTCAGGGCGCTCCCCAAGGCCTCGGCGGTAAGGGCGGCCTGCAGATTCCATGAAGAAAGTGCACACCGTGCGCGACGCGCCCCCGGGCCACTGGGTCGGCGACGGGTTCCCGGTGCGTTCGATGTTCTCCTACAACGGCGACGCGGAGTTGATGAGCCCGTTCCTGCTGCTCGACCACGCCGGGCCCGCCGACTTCCCGGCCGGCCCGAAGCCGCGCGGGGTCGGCCAGCACCCTCACCGCGGCTTTGAAACCGTGACGATCGTGTACCACGGCGAAGTCTCACATCGTGATTCCGCCGGCAACGGCGGCACTATCGGACCAGGCGACGTGCAGTGGATGACCGCGGCGTCCGGGATCATCCATGAGGAATTCCATTCGGAGAAATTCACGCGCGCGGGTGGCACGCTCGAGATGGCGCAGCTGTGGGTGAACCTGCCGGCGGCGCACAAGATGTCGCCACCCGCTTACCAATCTCTGTTGGCAGCGGACATCCCGGCCGTCGAATTGCCCAATGGCGCCGGCACGCTGCGCGTAATTGCCGGCGAGTTCGAGGGGCACAACGGACCGGCACGCACCTTCACGCCGCTCAATGTCTGGGACCTTCGGCTCAGCGCCGGCAAACCGGTGGAACTCCCGGCGCATGATGGCCGCACGACCGCGCTGGTGGTGCTGCATGGCGCAGCGCGCGTGAACGGCAGCGAAGTGTACGCATCACAGATGGTGCTGCTCGAACGGTCGGGCACCGGCGCGCAGGTCGAGGCCATCGAGGATTCTGTGGTGCTGTGGCTGGACGGCGTGCCGATTGAAGAACCGGTCGCCGGCTATGGGCCGTTCGTGATGAATTCGCGCAGCGAAATAGAACAGGCAGTCCGCGACTTCAACAGCGGGCGCTTCGGTGAGATTCCCGCGTAATCAGGACAGGCGGCGCGGCTCACCCTCAAGTGGGATCAGGAGCCACGCGAGCAGGTAAATCAGGATGCCCGGGAACGCGACCGAAAGAATCGATACCACCACGTAGACAACCCGCAACACTGTCGCGTCCCAGCCAAAATGCTGCGCGACGCCACCGAGCACGCCCCCGATCATCCGGTTCGATTGTGAACGGCGCATTGGACGGCTAGACATGGTTGTATTCCTCGTCGAGCGGCATGATCACCCACGCCGCGAGATAAATCAGGATGCCGGGGAACGCCGCCGACAAGACGGTGACGACCACATAGACCACCCGCAGTAATACAGGGTCCCAGCCGAAGTACTTGGCGGCGCCGCCAAGCACGCCCCCCAGGATGCGGTCGGAAGCGGTGCGCTGCAGGTAGGTGCTGTTCATGCCGTGCATGGTAGCAAACGGGCGTCATCCTGATGGATGTATGTTTTTCTTGACATCATGTCAAAGTTTCTTTACATTCCAGCCATCAACCACTTTGGGGGCTGTCATGCGAAATCTTTCCAACCACGAGAGCGGTATTTGGTCTTCGCTGTTCATCATCGTCCTGACTTCCGTCTATTTCTTCAGCAAGGTGCTCGGTGCGATGGCGGCCGGCACACCGTTGCCGGTAGACGAGCTCTACCGGCTCGGCCTGGCACTCGTCTTCATCATCGTCGCGGCCGAAATTGCGCTGCAGGTCACGCTTGCAATCGCATGCCGCAAGAAAGAGCGGACCGATGAGCGGGATGCGCTGATTGCTGCGAAGGGGGCCCGTAATGCTTACTACGTGCTGGTGACGGGACTGGCCCTGCTGGGTGGACACGCAGCGCTTAACCGGATTTTCGGCCGCGGGCTGGAAATCGACCTATCGACTGCGATTGTGTTCGTCCTGCTCGCGCTCGTCATTGCCGAGATATTCCACTTCGCGAGCCAGTTGTACTACTACCGCCGGGGCGTCTGATGATTCACAACAACGTCAAGGCGCTGCGCTTCGCTGCCAATCAGATGACGCAGCAGGCGCTCGCCGACCGCATCGGCGTCACGCGCCAGACCGTTATTGCGATCGAGGGCGACAAGTATTCGCCATCGCTGGAGGTCGCGTTCCGAATTGCAGAGGTCTTCGGCGTCCCGCTCGAGCAAGTGTTCACCCACGCCCCGAACTAGCGCGCGGACACCAGCGCGTCCAGGAGTCGCTGCGGCCGCTCGAGGCTGAGCAGCAGCAGTGTGCCGCCGCGTTCCGGAACGGCGAGCACGGGGTCGCGCGCGGTCAACAGCGCGAACGCCTTCTGCGTGTTGCGCAGACGGTAGTGACCGGCATGGAAGCCCGGCAGCGAATAGCCGTTCATGCGCAGCAGCGGCCGCAACTCGGTGCGCTCGGCGAGGTTCACGATCCGCGCGCCGTCGAGGTCGAGCTCGCCGACCGGCGTGCGGCGCGTCCAGAACGCTGCCTTCACGACCAGCGTATGGCCGTCGAACGCCACCGAGCGC
>JAIVGZ010000057.1 GCA_020201335.1 Natronospirales bacterium | reverse complement strand
CACCTCGGTAATGTGCGCGCTGCGCTGTTCAACTGGCTGGTCGCCCGGCATGACGACGGGCGGTTCCTTTTGCGCATCGAAGACACCGACGTCGCGAGGGAAGTCCCCGGGGGCGCGGATGCGATTGTTTCGGACCTGCAGTGGCTCGGCCTGTCCGCCGATGAGGAGGCGGTATACCAGTCAAGGCGCGCGGACACGCACGCCGCCGCGCTCGCACGCCTGCAGGCTGCCGGGCGTCTGTACCCATGCTTCTGCAGCGAAGCGACGCTGAAGCGCGCGCGTATTGCACAGCAGGAGGCGGGGCGGCCGCCGCGGTATTCGGGCACCTGCGCGGCTGTGACACAGGAAGACGCGGAGCGCCGGCGCGCCGCCGGCGAACCGCACACGCTGCGCTTCCGTGTGCCGCCTGACCGGGAAGTCGCATTCGAGGACCGGGTTCACGGGCCCCAGCGCTTCGCGACTGCGGACATCGGTGATTTCGTGGTGCAGCGCAGCGACGGCACGCCAGCGTTCTTCTTCGCGAACGCGCTCGACGACGGTGACGCAGGGGTCACGCTCGTGCTGCGCGGCGACGACCACCTGAGCAATTCGCCGCGCCAGATACTGCTCCTGGAGGCGCTGGACCTCCCGGTCCCCGAGTACGGCCACTTGCCCTTGATCCACGGTGCGGGTGGCGGTCGCCTGTCGAAGCGCTCGGGCGCGCTGTCGGTCGCGAACCTGCGCGACAGCGGCTACCACCCGCTCGCAATCGTCAATTACCTGGCGCGCGTCGGTGGACACGTCGAAAGCCAGGCCGCGTTGCCGCTCACCGAATTGGCGCGCGCGTTCGATGTACGCAACTTCGCAAAATCGCCGGCCGGTTTCGACGAGGACCAGTTACGGTACTGGCAGCGCCACGCGCTCGACTCCCTGTCCAGCGATGCGCTGTGGGAGTGGATGGACGAAGCGGTGCACGCACGGGTGCCGGGGAGTCAGCGCGATGCGTTTCTGTCGCTGGTACGCCCAAATGTGTTGTTCCCCGGCGATGCACTCGATTGGACTTTCGTGCTGTTCGATGACGACCCGATGCCGCAGAAGGAGGCGCTGGCTACCTTGCAGCAGGCTGACCCGGCGCTGTTCACGCACGCGCTGAGGGCGCTCGAAGGCGCACGCGATTGGCCCGCCCTCGTCGCGACTGTGCGCGACGCGGCCGGCGTGCGCGGCCCGCAACTGTTCAAGCCACTACGCGCAGCGCTGACCGGACGCATGGACGGCCCTGACCTCGCAGGCGTGTTCGCGCTGCTCACGCCGGAGCGTATCCGGACACGTCTGGAACGTGCAGTAAGCCTGGGGGCCGGATGACGCTGCATATCTACGATTCGCTGACCCGCAAGCTGCTACCGCTGGAGCCGCTCGAGCCCGGGAAGGTCCGCATGTATGTCTGCGGCATCACCGTGTATGACTATTGCCACATCGGTCACGCGCGCATGGTCGTCGTGTTCGACATGATTTCGCGCTGGCTTCGGGCAAGCGGCTATGAACTCAATTACGTACGCAACATCACCGACATCGACGACAAGATCATCAAGATGCAGGCAATCATCGACATGATTGTGAAGCTCATCGCTAACGGGCACGCCTACGCGGCAGCGAACGGCGATGTGTACTACGACGTATCGACCTTCGAGTCGTACGGGCAGCTGTCCGGCAAGCGCGTCGATGACCTGCGCTCGGGAGCGCGCATCGAAGTGAACGAAGCGAAGACAGATCCACTGGATTTCGTGCTCTGGAAGGCCGCAAAGCCCGATGAACCGCAGTGGGAATCGCCTTGGGGCCCCGGCCGGCCGGGCTGGCATATCGAATGCTCTGCGATGGCAACCGCATGCCTCGGCGACCATTTCGATATCCACGGCGGTGGCATGGACCTTCAGTTCCCGCACCACGAGAACGAGATTGCGCAATCTGTCGGTGCGACCGGCGCCCGCTTCGCGCAGGTCTGGCTACACAACGGCTTCGTGCAGGTCGATGACGAGAAAATGTCGAAGTCGCTCGGCAACTTTTTCACCATCCGTGAGGTGCTGAAGAAGTATCGCGGCGAAGAGATCCGCGCGTTCATCCTCATGAGCCATTACCGCAGCCCGGTCAATTATTCCGACCAGCAACTCGATGCGGCGCGGGCGGCGCTGACGCGCTTGTATACGGCGTTGCGCGGTGCGGACAATCGCGGTGCGGAGCACCGCTCCTACACTGGAGAGTTTGCGACGCGTTTCAGTGCGGCTATGAAGGACGATTTCAACACGCCGGTGGCGTTTGCGGTGCTGTTCGACCTTGCGCGCGAAATCAACCGGCTGCGCGACACGGACCCCGCTGCTGCAGCGACGCACGCGGCGCTGCTGCGGGAACTCGGCGGCATCATCGGCTTCTTGCAGGACGACCCGGACGCGTTCCTGCAGGGAACGGGCGACAGCGCCGGCCCCGACGACGCGGCAATCCAGGCGGCGATCGATGCGCGCAACGCCGCGCGCGCCCGCAAGGACTTCGCCGAGTCCGACCGCATCCGCGACGAGCTGAAAGACGCCGGCATCACGCTCGAGGACGGGCCCGCCGGCACCACCTGGCGCCGGTGATGGCCGAATGAATGTAGGAGCGGCCCTCTGGCCTGTGGGAGCGAATCTGTGATTCGCGATTCCTTGATGCTCTGCCATCGCGACCAGAGGGTCGCTCCCACATTTCTCCATGCAGCTCGGCGTGACTCCTAGTGTAGGAGCGGCCCTCTGGCCGCGATGCTCGGCGCCGTTGATTCATAAATGTGGGAGCGGTGCTCCGCACCGCGATGGCGGAGGTCTGTAGAATACCCGCCCATGACCGCGAAAATCCTCGACGGTAAAGCCTGTGCAGAGCGCCTGAAGGCGCGCGTCGCCGACGGCGTGCGCGCACGCACGGCCCGCGGCGCAACGCCACCGGGGCTCGCGGTCGTGCTGGTTGGCAGCGACCCGGCGTCCGAAATCTATGTCCGCAACAAGCGCAAAGCGTGCACACAGGTCGGCATCCGCTCCGACGCTTACGACCTGCCGGCCGACACCACGCAGCAGGTGTTGCTCGAACTCATTGACCGGCTGAACGAGGATTCCGCGATACACGGCATCCTCGTCCAGCTGCCGTTGCCCGAGCAGATCGATACGCCGACCGTGATCGAGCGCATCCACCCCGCGAAGGATGTCGACGGCTTCCACCCGTACAACATCGGCCGGCTTGCGCAGCGCATACCGCTGCTGCGCCCATGCACACCGCGCGGCGTGATGACGCTGCTTGGAGAGAACGGCGAGACATTCCGCGGTCGACGCGCTGTGGTCGTCGGCGCGTCGAACATCGTCGGACGCCCAATGACGCTTGAATTACTGCTCGCCGGCGCGACCACGACGACCTGCCACCGATTTACCGATGACCTCGAGGCATTCATAAGCGACGCCGACCTCCTGGTCGTCGCGGTCGGCAAGCCCGGCATCGTGCCCGGGTTGTGGGTGAAAGAGGGCGCCACGGTCGTGGATGTCGGCATCACGCGGGACGCTGCCGGACAGTTGGTCGGCGACGTTGATTTCGCCGCTGCGGCGGAGCGCGCGGCATGGATCACTCCGGTGCCGGGCGGGGTTGGACCGATGACCGTCGCGACGCTGATGCAGAACACGCTTGAGGCAGCAGAGATGCAGGGGTAGAATCCGCACCCTTGCGGGGTGTAGCGCTAAGCCGACGGTAGCAGGTTCGAATCCTGCCAGGCGCGCCAAGTTAGGAAGTAAAGGTTTTATGGTGGGCGTAGCTCAGTTGGTAGAGCCCCGGATTGTGATTCCGGCCGTCGTGGGTTCGAGTCCCATCGTCCACCCCATCTCTAAGTCGGGCACCGGGCATCCTGCCGCGGGCCCGACACGCGATTTGAAAGGCGCGACTTTCAAATCGCTTCGCCGGCGCGCAAGCGCGCCGCGGGTGGGCCATCCAAGGCCCACGAGCGTCGTTAAAGGTATCGCGGGCCGTTAGCTCAATTGGTAGAGCTGCTGACTCTTAATCAGTAGGTTGTAGGTTCGAGTCCTACACGGCCCACCACTTTCAGTCCGGCGGCGCGAGCGCGCTCGCAGCGAACGGTGCCCGGGCCTTTTTCCACTGTGCGAAGCCGTGAGCGTCAATCGCGAATCACAGATTCGCTCCCACAGGGCTGAGGAGTCGCGAATCACAGATTCGCTCCCACAGGCCAGAGGGCCGCTCCCACATTTCGAGCCGCGTTCCGGCGCAAGCGCGAAGCGACTTATGGGTTACAGCCGGCTCTGTAAAAGCCGGTGAACCCAGAGGAGCGAGCGCTGCGGCGGGCGCAGTGCCACTTGAGACCTCTGCCATCGCGGTGCGGAGCACCGCTCCTACACTGGAGCACCGCTCCCACAATCACAGACTCGCCCCCACAGGATGGCAGGTTGCCGCCAAACCTCGGGAATGTAGGCCATATGCCCGAAATCCCTCTGTATAATGCTCCGGTTAGGCCGCGTCGGTCCGGCCGCGCGAAAGTGGCGGAATTGGTAGACGCGCTGGATTTAGGTTCCAGTGGGGTAACCCGTGAGAGTTCGAGTCTCTCCTTTCGCACCACCAACAGGATGAACGGAATGGAAGTATCAGTAGAGAAAACAGCTAACAAGCTCGAGCGTAAGCTCCTGATCGAGGTCCCGGCGGAACGCGTCCAGGGCGAGATCACCGGTCGCCTGAAGGTGATCGGCAAGCGCGCGCGTTTGAAAGGCTTTCGTCCCGGCAAGGCGCCGCTCAAGGTCATCGAGCAGCAGTACGGCCCGCAAGTGCGGGAAGAAGTGCTGAACGACCTAATCAACGAGACCTATACGCAGGCGTTGCAGCAGGAGAAGCTGAATCCCGCAGGCAACCCGCGCATCGAGAGTGCGCGAATCGAGCCGGGCGCGAGCTTCAAGTACACCGCGACAATCGAGCTATACCCGGACCTCGACCTCAAGCCGCTCGATAAATTGAAGGTCGATCGCCCAGAAGTTGAAATTACCGAGGCAGATGTCGATGCGATGGTCGAGAAGCTGCGCCAGCAGCGCGGGACTTGGGAACCGGTCGAGCGCGCTGCGCGCGACGGCGACCAGCTGACCGTCGACTTCGAAGGCAAGAAGGACGGCGAAGCGTTCGCGGGCGGTGCCGGCAAGCAGGTCCCGGTCGTGCTCGGTAGCGGACGCTTCCTCGCCGGCTTCGAGGAGAAGCTGGTTGGCGCCAGCACCGGTGATACGCGCGAGTTCGACCTTGATTTCCCGTCCGACTATCCCAATAAACAACTAGCGGGCAAGACCGCGCAGTTCACGGTCGAGGTCACACAGGTCGCCGAGCAGAAGCTGCCGGACCTGGATGAGAAATTCCTGGAACCGTTCGCGGTTTCGAGCATGGAAGAGCTGCGCAAAGGCGTGCGCGAGAACATGCAGCGTGAGCTCGATTCGGTCGTACACGGCCAGGTGAAGGAACGGGTGCTCGACCAGCTTGTTGACCAGCACCCCGGCATCGACCTCCCGCAGGGGCTCGTTACCGAAGAAATCAACAGGATGCGCGGCGAAGCGCTGCAGCGGATGGGCGCCACGAGCGGCAAGGCCGCACCGGAACTGCCGGCGCAGTTGTTCGAAGAAGCTGCGCGGCGGCGCGTCTCGCTGGGCCTGATCCTCGGCGAGATCGTACGCAAGGAGTCGTTGAAGGTGGATCGCGGCCGGGTGAAGGCCCGGATGGAAGAGATCGCCGACGGCTTCGACGACCCGCAGCAGGTGCTGGACACCTATGCGAAGAACCCCCGGCTGGTCGCCGGTGTCGAAGCGATGGTGCTGGAGGACCAGGCGGTCGAGCTGATCGTCGCAAAAGCCAAGGTCACGCCGAAAAAGGCGACCTTCGACGAGATGATGAACCCGAAGCAGGAGGGCGAGGCTAAATGACGATACAGGCGAACCTGGTTCCGATGGTTGTCGAACAGACGGCACGAGGCGAACGCGCGTATGACATCTACTCGCGCCTGCTTAAGGAACGTTTGATTTTCATTGTGGGTCCGATAGAGGACCACATGGCGAACCTGATCGTCGCGCAGCTGCTGTTCCTCGAGTCGGAGAACCCGGACAAGGATGTGCACCTGTACATCAATTCGCCGGGTGGCTCGGTCACTGCGGGAATGGCGATTTACGACACCATGCAGTTCATCAAGCCTAATGTCAGCACGCTCTGCATCGGCCAGGCAGCCAGCATGGGTGCGGTGCTGCTTGCTGCGGGCGAGAAGGGCAAGCGGTTCTGCCTGCCGCACGCGCGGGTGATGATCCACCAGCCGATGGGCGGCTTCCAGGGTCAGGCGTCGGACATCGACATCCATGCCCGCGAGATCCTGTTCATCCGCGAACGCCTGAATGAGGTGCTCGCGCGGCACACCGGCCAGCCGCTCGACCAGATCCGCCAGGACACGGAGCGGGACAAGTTCTTCGCCGGCGAGCAGGCGGTGGAGTACGGCCTCGTCGATTCGGTGCTCGCGCAGCGTGAAGCGGCACCTGTAAAGGTTTGATAAGTAACAATATTTTGAGCGTGTGCGTGAGCATGCTATATGTACTCCGACACTGAAACGAGGTCCTAATGACTGACGAACGAATGGGAAAGGGCACTGACGGCGGCAAGCTGCTGTACTGCTCATTCTGCGGCAAGAGCCAGCACGAAGTGCGCAAGCTCATCGCAGGGCCCTCTGTGTTCGTCTGCGACGAGTGCGTTGAGCTCTGCAACGACATCATCCGCGAGGAGATGCAGGAGCGTGCCGACGGCGGCCACAACAAGCTGCCGAAGCCAGCGGAGATCCGCAAGGTTCTCGACGAGTATGTGATTGGCCAGGACCGTGCGAAGAAAGTGCTCGCGGTCGCTGTGTACAACCATTACAAGCGACTCGAGTCCCGCGCCGAAAAGAACGAAGTCGAACTCGCCAAGTCGAACATCCTGCTGATCGGCCCAACCGGCTCCGGCAAGACGCTGCTCGCTGAGACGCTCGCGCGTCTGCTCAACGTGCCGTTCACGATCGCTGATGCGACGACGCTCACCGAGGCAGGGTACGTCGGTGAGGATGTCGAAAACATCATCCAGAAGCTGCTGCAGAAGTGCGACTACGATGTCGACAAGGCGCAGACCGGCATCGTGTACATCGATGAAATCGACAAGATTTCGCGCAAGTCCGACAACCCGTCTATCACCCGCGATGTGTCGGGCGAAGGCGTGCAGCAGGCGCTGTTGAAGCTGATCGAGGGAACGATTGCGTCGGTACCACCGCAGGGTGGCCGCAAGCACCCACAGCAGGAGTTCCTGCAGGTCGACACTTCGAACATCCTGTTCATCTGCGGTGGCGCGTTTGCCGGCCTCGACAAGATTATCCGCAACCGCTCCGAGCAGACTGGCATCGGCTTCGTCGCCGACGTGAAGAGCAAGGAAGACCGCCAGAACATGGGCGAGCTACTGTTCCAGGTCGAACCCGAGGACTTGATCAAGTTCGGCCTGATCCCTGAGTTCGTCGGCCGCTTGCCGGTCGTCGCGACGCTCGAGGAACTCGACGAAGAAGCTTTGATCACGATCCTGTCCGCGCCGAAGAACGCGTTGACCAAGCAGTACCAGCGCCTTTTCGACATGGAAGGCGTCGAGCTCGAGTTCCGCGAGGACGCGCTGCGTGCTGCCGCGAAGAAGGCGATGAAGCGCAAGACTGGCGCGCGTGGATTGCGCACGATCCTGGAGTCGGTGTTGCTCGACACGATGTACGAGCTGCCGTCGCAGGAAGGCGTCAGCAAGGTCGTTGTTGATGATTCAGTCGTCAACGGCGATTCGCGCCCATACCTGATCTATCAGTCCGAGCCGCCATCGCTCGTCGACGACCACGACGACGACAGCGAGCCGCCGCGAGAGTACCCGCGCCGGGTTGGTACCTCGGACTGAGAGACACGGCATAACTTGTTCCAGAACCGTTACGGAAGCGTGTCGTTAGTAGGCTATTCGCCGGGTCAAACCTTGATATAGTCCGAGCAGCCCCTCATATCGGGGTAAGCCCTGACAAGTATCAACGGGAGTCAACGCGTGGCGGACGAATCCAAAAGCTCGAAAACGGTAGTGCCGGTCCTCCCCCTGCGGGATGTGGTCGTTTATCCCCACATGGTGATTCCGCTGTTTGTCGGCCGCGACAAGTCGGTTGCCGCGCTGGACCGCGCGATGCAGGCGAACAAGCAAATCCTCCTGATCGCACAGACGAGCCCCGAGACGGACGAACCCGAAGCGGACGACCTGCACCGTATCGGTACGCTGGCGGGCATCCTGCAACTGCTGAAGCTGCCCGACGGTACCGTGAAGGTGCTGGTTGAAGGCGCTGAGCGCGCACAGGTCCACGAACTGCGCGACGAGGACGGGCACCTGGTCGCCGAAGTTTCGGTGTTGGAGCCGGTGGTCGAGAGCGACGAGCAAGAACTCGAAGTACTGATGCGTTCGGCGCTCACGCTGTTCGACCAGTACGTGAAGCTCAACAAAAAAATCCCACCCGAAATTCTGACCTCGCTCGCCGGCATCGACCAGCCGGGCCGTCTCGCCGACACGATTGCCGCGCACATGGCGCTGAAGATCGAGGACAAGCAGCGCATCCTCGAAATGCAGGATGTCCACGCGCGCCTCGAGACCGTGATGAGCATGGTCGAAGGTGAGATTGATGTGCTCCAGATCGAGAAGCGCATCCGCGGCCGTGTGAAGCAGCAGATGGAGCGCAGCCAGCGCGAGTACTACCTGAACGAGCAAATGAAGGCGATTCAGAAGGAGCTCGGCGACATGGACGATGTGCCGAACGAGGTCGAAGACCTTGCGAAGCGCATCGAGGAAGCCGGGATGCCGGAAGAGGTGTACGCGAAGGCGTCGACTGAACTGTCGACAAGGTCAAGGAACGCATCATCGAGTACCTCGCGGTCCAGCAGCGCGTGAAAAAGCTGAAGGGCCCGATCCTGTGCCTCGTCGGTCCGCCCGGCGTCGGCAAGACCTCGCTCGGCCAGTCGATCGCGCACGCGACGAACCGCAAGTTCGTTCGCATGAGCCTCGGCGGTGTGCGTGACGAGGCCGAGATCCGTGGCCACCGCCGCACCTACATCGGTTCGATGCCCGGCAAGATTCTGCAGAACATGTCCAAGGTCGGCGTGCGCAATCCGCTGTTCCTGCTCGACGAAATCGACAAGATGTCGATGGATTTCCGTGGCGACCCGTCATCGGCGTTGCTCGAGGTCCTCGACCCGGAGCAGAACGCGAGCTTCAGCGACCACTACCTCGAAGTTGATTTCGATTTATCGGATGTGATGTTTGTCTGCACCGCGAACACGCTGAACATCCCGGGTCCGCTGCTCGACCGGATGGAAGTTATCCGTATCCCCGGTTACACCGAGGATGAAAAGGTCAACATCGCCACCCGTTATCTGCTGCCGAAGCAGATCAAGGCGAACGGCCTGAAGGAAGGCGAGCTCGAGATGAGCGCGCCGGTGGTGTGCGACATCATCCGCCACTACACGCGCGAGGCCGGTGTGCGCAACCTCGAGCGTGAGATCGCGAAAGTTTGCCGCAAGGTCGTCAAAGGGCGCGTGTTGAAACCCACTGAGGGCACGGTGCGCGTTACCCACAAGTCGCTCGAGAAGTATCTGGGCGTCCACCGCTTCCGGTACGGCCGCGCCGACGAGATGGACCGGGTCGGCCAGGTCACCGGGCTCGCGTGGACCGAGGTCGGCGGCGAGTTGCTGACGATTGAGGCTGCGGTCGTATTAGGCAAGGGCAAGCTGAACCTGACCGGACAGCTCGGGTCGGTGATGCAGGAATCCGTGCAAGCGGCGATGACGGTTGTGCGTTCCCGTGCACAGTCGCTGGGCGTCGACCCGGACTTCCACCAGAAGCTCGATGTCCATGTACACGTCCCTGAGGGCGCGACGCCGAAGGACGGTCCGTCGGCCGGCATCGGCATGTGCACCGCGCTGGTGTCCGCACTCACCGGCGTACCGGTCAAGGCGAATGTCGCGATGACCGGTGAGATCACGCTGCGTGGCGAAGTGCTGCCGATCGGCGGCCTGAAGGAAAAGCTCCTGGCGGCACACCGCGGCGGCATCGAGCGCGTGCTGATACCGGAGGAAAACGCGAAGGACCTCAACGATATCCCGAAGAACATTCTCAAACAGCTGGAAATCAAAACAGTCCGCTGGATTGACGAGGTTCTGGAGCTCGCGCTGGCCAGCCGGCCGGTGCCGGCCGCCAAGGCAGCGGCCCCAGAAGCGGAGCCGGCGAAGGCCACAGAGGACAAGGGCGCGCGAGCACACTGATTTCATGCTATAAATTTGGCAGGCCGTTCAAACAACCAACAACAGGGGATACCCAAAACATGAACAAGGCAGAACTGATTGAAGCCGTGTGGTAGTTCAGCTGGTTAGAATACCGGCCTGTCACGCCGGGGGTCGCGGGTTCGAGTCCCGTCCACTCCGCCACCAACGAGCAACGGGCGCCTCTGGCGCCCTTTGCATTTATGGGATGAGTACAAAAGATGCTCCAACAGATCAGAGACGCCATCACCGGCTGGCTGGCTTATGTCGTCATCGCCGTATTGATCGTACCGTTCGCGCTGTTCGGAATCGGTGATTACCTCGGCGTATTCGGTGACGATTACGCTGCGAAAGTCGGTGATACCGAGATACCCATGACCGCGTACCGGAACGCGTTCAACCAGCAGCTGGTCAATGCGCGCGAGCAGTACGGTTCCGATTTCCGTGCCGGCATGATCGACGAAGCGCGGCTGCGCCAGCAGACCATCGACCAAATGGTCAACGAGGAGCTCCTTTACCAGTACGCGACTGAGCGCGGCGTACGCGTGTCCGATGAGCGGCTGGTCCGTGAGATCCACTCGTTCCCGGCGTTCCAGGACGGCGGCATATTCCAGCCAGAGCGCTACCGCTACATGCTGCAGTTGAACGGCCAGACGCCGGCCGGCTTCGAACGCATGATGCGCCGCTCGCTGGTCATCGCCGAGCTCGAGCAGGCAATTTCCGGCACGAGCTTCATCCCTTCGCAAATGTTCGCTGAAATCATCCGCGTCGCCGACCAGCGCCGCGAATACGCGTGGGCCGAGATTACGGCTGCCGCTTTCGCTGGCGAGGTCGAAATCACCGACGAGCAGGTTGCCGAGTTTTACGAAGGGAACCGTGGGCGCTTCATGACGCCGGAAACGCTCGTGGTCGAGCTGATCGAGCTGGACGCGTCACAGGCTGCCGAGCGCGTGTCTGTGGACGAAGAGGGGCTTCGCGCCTTCTACGAGGAGCGCCGCAACGCCGCGACCCAGGCGGAGGAACGGCGGGCGAGCCATATCCTGGTCACCGCGGAGCAGCGCACGGCGGGAGAGGCCGAGGCGCTCGCGCAGCAGTTGTCGGAAAGCGCGCAAGCCGGCGAGGAATTTGAGGCGCTTGCGCGCGAACACTCGGACGACCCAGCGTCGGCCGAAGAGGGCGGCGACCTTGGCTGGATTGAACGCGGCATGTTCGTGCGCGAGTTCGACAACACGCTGTTCGCGCTCGAGCCCGGCCAGGTGTCCGCGCCGGTCCGCACCGGCTTCGGCTGGCATGTGCTCAAGTTGCACGAAGTCCGCGGCGATGCGTTCCCGGCGTTCGAAGAAATGCGCGACGAGCTCGCGGCCGACTACCGTCAGGCCGAGTCCGACCGGCGCTTCTACGAGCGCGCCGACCGTGCCGCCGACCTTGCGTTTGAAACCCCAGATAGCCTTGAGCCTGCCGCGCAGGCCGCAGGCGTCGAGATTCAGCGTATTGAGGGCGTCACGCGTCAATCAGGCACCGGGCCGCTGCAGGACCCCAGGCTACGCGACGCGGCCTTCTCGCCGGAGGTGCTTGAGCAGGGTTACAACAGCTCAGTCATAGAGCTCGGCGAAGACCATGTTGCGATCGTGCGGGTGCTTAACCGCGAGCCGCCGCGCCAGCGTGAGCTCGCAGAGGTTGCCTCGGATATCCGCGACCGCTTGGTGCAGGAGGATGCGCGCGTGCGTGCCGCGGCGCTCGGCGAACAGCTGCATGCGCAGCTTCGCGAGGGTGCCGACCTTGCAGAGCTCGCGGAGGCGGATGAGCGCGTGGATTGGAACGAGCCACGCACGACCGGCCGCTCCGACTTCATGACTCCGCCCGACCTGCTCGATGCAATCTTCCGCGCGCCGCGCCCCGAAGACGAACCGGTCGTTGGTGGCATGCTTTCCGGCGATGACTTCATCGTGTACAGCCTGATCAGCGTGACGGCAGGCTCACCCGATGGGCTTGACGCCGAACAGCGTGACGGCCTGATGCGGATCCTCACGGAGCGGCAGGGCAGCGCCGAGATGCAGGCGCTCCTGATCAGCCTCCGCGAAAAAGCCGATGTGCGTTACGGAACGAACCTGTTTGAAGACGAGACCGCTTACTGATTGTTGGACTGAATCTACTCTATTGTTGGACTGACTCTCTCTATTGTTGGACTGACTCTCTCTATTGTGGGGCTGACTCTCTCTATTGTGGGAGCGAATCTGTGATTCGCGACCAGCTCAACCTCGGTCGCCGCTCACAGAGCGGCTCCCACAGGAAGGTTTTAAGGCCGCGAATTTTTCTTGTGGGAGCGAATCTCTCTAATTGGGGGAGCGAATCTGTGATTCGCGACTTCGCATGGGACACTTCCGCGTGTCCCTCAATCCTCTTGCGCTTCAAACAGGCATTACCCTTTCAGGGTGAATGCACATTCCCATCGACTGAGAGTCGGCAGGTATTCGGCACTGGCGGAAACCTACCTGGTTACTACCGCAACAGAAGGCCGGGTGCGGCTCTTTCGGAATCCTGTCAACGCCAGCATCGTTAGCGCATCAATCGACTTTCTTTCCAACCGTTTGGTATACAGCTTCGCTTGGGTCGTTATGCCGGATCACATTCATTGGGTATTACAGCCAACGGAGTCCCCGCTCTCGACGGTGATGCTTCGCTTGAAGAATTGGACAGGCAGGGAGATCAATCGTGCACTGCGGCGTAAAGGGAAGCCCGTCTGGCAGTCCGGCTATCATGAGCGTCGGCTGGTTTCGCAGAAATCTTTGGTACAGGCCGTAAATTATGTCGCTAATAACCCGGTGGTGGCTGGCCTCGCCAGGAAGCCCGGTGAATATCAGTGGGTCTTTGTTGGGGATCCGGGGCCGGAATGGAATGGTCGCTTCGAGTAGGTACTGCCCCGGTCGCGAATCACAGATTCGCTCCCACAGGAAGAATTCGCTCCCACAGGAAGAATTCGCTCCCACAGGAAGAATTCGCTCCCACCGTGGGTTTACTGATTGGTAATCGGAACTGCAGGGACCAAATTCTCCTCGCCTTCCAGCTTCGCGACTACGATTGCGCAGGCGGCGTCGCCGTAGATGTTCACCGTGGTGCGCATCATGTCGAGCAGGCGGTCAAACACGAACAGCACGCCGAGCGCCTCGAGCGGCAAGCCGATCGCCGTCAGGATGATTCCGATCGCGACCATCGACGCGGCCGGCACGCCGGCAACCCCAATCGAAGTCACCAGTGCGGTCAGCACGATGATGAACTGCACGTTGAAGTTCAGGTCGAGCCCGTAAGCCTGTGCGATAAACATCGCGGCGACACACTCGTATAAAGCAGTTCCGTTCATGTTTACCGTCGCGCCGAGCGGCAGCACGAAGCTCGTGGTCCGCTGCGACACGTTCGCGTTCTCGCGTACGCAACGGAGCGTCAACGGTAGCGTGGCCAGCGATGACGCGGTCGAGAACGCGGTGAGCAGCGCCGGCGCCATGGCCTTCAGCGTCCGCAGCGGGCTGACCCCGCCAACCACGCGCAGAATCAGCGATATCGTAACGAACATGTGGAACACGAGCGCAGCTGCGACTGTCGCCGCGAACACGAGCAGCGGTTGCGCAGCGTCGAAGCCGGTATCCGTGCTGAGTCGACGATGTTGCGCGGCACCATACGCACGAACAGCTCGGTCAGGTCCGACAGCGAGCCTTCGCCGACGCGCTCGCGCACATCGATGCCCTCGGCCGCCAGGTTGAGCGCCTCGCGCACCGGCTGACCGTCCTCGAGGCCAGGGTCGGTCAGGTTGACGAACATCAGTCCGACCAAAACTGCGAGCAGCGTTGTGATCAGGTAGAAGCCGACGGTCTTGCTGCCCAGGCGCCCGAGGCCGCCGGAGCGGGAGATGCCGGCGATGCCGACGATGATCGACGAGACGATCAGCGGCACAATCAGCATCTGCAGCGAGTTCAGGAAGATGCGCCCGAAGAATTCGTAGGTCGCGTACGCGCGGGCGCCCGCGGGAACCTCCGTATTCGTCAGCAGGCCCGCGATGACCGCGAGAACAATCGCAGCGAAGATTTGCCAGTGCAACTTCCACTGGAGCGGATTGAGGTTCAGAGCACCATCCCCACAGTATTGAAGCCGCCATCGACGTACAGCGTCTCACCGGTGATGCCGGCAGCAAGGTCAGAGCTCAGGAACGCCGCCGCGTTACCGACGTCGTCGATCGTAACGTTGCGGCGGAGCGGGGCGGTGTGCTCAACGTGGTCGAGCATCTTGCGGAACCCGGCGATACCGGCGGCAGCCAGCGTCTTGATCGGGCCGGCCGAAATTGCATTGACGCGTGTGCCCTCGGCGCCGAGGTCGAACGCGAGAAAGCGGACGTTCGCTTCGAGGCTCGCTTTCGCCAGGCCCATCACGTTGTAGTTCGGAAGTGCGCGCACCGCGCCGAGGTAGGTAAGCGTCAGGATCGAGCCGTTGCGCCCCGCCATCATCTCGCGCGACGCGCGTGCAAGCGCCGCAAGGCTGTACGAACTGACCTCGTGCGCGATGCGGAAGCCCTCGCGGTTGACGCTGTCGATGTAGTTTCCTTCAAGCTGGTCGCGCGGCGCAAAGGCGATGGAGTGGACGAGTATGTCGAGACCGTCCCAGCTCTTCTGCAGCTGTTTGAACATATCCGCGATCTGTTCGTCGTCGCCGACGTCGCATGGGAACGCGAGCTTCGTACCGACTTCGGCCGCCATTTCCTGCACGCGGCTCTCGAGCTTTTCGCCCTGGTAGCTGAATGCGAGGTCGGCTCCTTCGCGCCGGAACGCCTGCGCAATACCCCAAGCTATCGACCGCTGGCTCGCCAACCCACAGATGAGCGCTTTCTTGCCCTTCAAGAACCCCATTGTCGCCACCTTTTTTTATTTTTTGCTTATCTGACCAAGATCGCGAATCACAGATTCGCTCCTACAGGTCAACGGCGAATCATCCGCCAGACTGTTGCGTCACATCCACATACAGCATCAGCCGCTGCCCCGGCTGAAGGTACCTGTTGGGGTCAATATTATTCCATTGCTGGAGTTGGTTCACGCTGACGCGGAACCGCTGGGAAATCCGGCCGAGCGAGTCGCCCCGGCGGACCGTGTAGCTGATGCGGCGCAGCGTGTGCTCCGACATTGGGTTATCGGTGCTCGGCAGCGCTCCAGCGGACGCACCGGGTACCTGCGTCCAGATGACCAGCGTCTGGCCCTCACGCAGGGTGTCGTTGGGCGCCATCGCATTCCAGCTGGCGAGGTTACGGATGCCGACGCCGTGCTGGCGGCCGATCTTCCACAGCGAGTCACCGCGCCGGACGGTGTATTCGAGCCGCGCGCCGTCTCGGTCCCGAGCCTGTGTGGCTGCCGTGCGATTGCTCGCGGTCATCGTGTACTGGCCGGCGCTCAGCGCCGAATTCGGCACCATCAGCCGCTGTCCGACACGGATCATGGAACCCTGCAGCCGGTTCACCCGCTGCAACTCGGTGACTGAGGTCCGGTAGCGCGAAGCGAGCACGCCCAGCGTGTCGCCCGGACGGACCTGGTGGTGCGCCCAACTGACCCGCTGGGTCGGTGGCACTGCCGCGAGTTGGGAAGAGAAGGTCTCGACGACGGCAATCGGAAGCAGCAGCCGATGCGGGCCGTCCGGGTCGGTCGCCCAGCGGTTGAAGCCGGGGTTAAGCAAGTACAGCTCGGTGAGCTCCATCCCGGACAGCCGCGCGGCGAGCGCGAGGTCTATCTGGCCCTCGAGCTCGACGATCTCAAGGTACGGCTCATTCGCAATCGGCTGCAGCGCGATGTCGTAGTTCTGCGGATTTGCGACGAGGTCGCGCAGCGCGAGCAGCTTTGGCGCGTAACCACGCGTCTCCTGTGGCAGCTGCAGCGAGAAGAAATCGGTTGGCCGGCCGGCGGCGCGGTTGCGCCGGATTGCGCGTTGCACATTGCCCTCGCCGGAGTTGTACGCAGCGAGCGCGAGCATCCAGTCGCCGTCAAACATGTCGTGCAGGTATTCAAGGTAGTCGAGTGCGGCACGCGTCGCTTCCACCACGTCGCGCCGGCCGTCGTACCACCAGTTCTGCTTCAGCCCGTACTGCCGACCGGTCGCCGGCACGAACTGCCAGAGTCCGGCCGCGCGGCCATGCGAATAGGCGTACGGGTCGAACGCGCTTTCGACGACCGGCAGCAACGCCATCTCCATCGGCATGCCGCGGCGCTCAACCTCTTCAACGATGTAGTGCAGGTAGGGGCGCGCGCGTGTCGCGACGCGGTTGATGTAATCCTGGTGGCGTTGGTACCAGCTGCGCGAGGACACGACGCGGCCGTGGTCGGAGGCAGGCAGCGCAAAGCCGGCGCGCATGCGGTCCCAGATGTCTTCGTGTACCGGTACTTCGGGTTCAGGCGTGAGGGTCGCGAAGCCGTCGTCGTGCGCGTCCTCAGCAACGAGCACTTCTTCCTCGGCCGTGAAGTCGACGAGATTCGACTCCGCTTCGGCGTCGGCTACCGGCGCGGAATCGGCGCCGGAGGGAATCAGCGCACAACCGGTGACCAGCATCGGGGCGATTGCGACGAATGCCAGAAGCCGTTGAGTTTCCATACCTTGTTACCCGAAGTTCAAGTGAAGTTATCTTTCCAGAGCCGTACTGTAGCAAAAACCTCTACGGCGTTCCTCGGGGTATTTCCTGCTTGCTTGGCCGCCGCAACCTGAATCGCAGGTGCGTCCCAGCGAAGGAACGGGTTGGTCACGATTTCCTCCGAAATCGTGCTCGGAATGGTCGGTTTGTTGAGAACGCGCAGGCTTCGTGCTGCCGCCGCGCGCTGCAGGAGTAAGGGGTTTCCCGGATCGACGGCCGCTGCGAAGCGCAGATTCGCTTCAGTGTACTCGTGCGCACAGTAAACTTTGGTCGCGCCCGGTAGCGCACGGAGCTTACTCAACGAGTCGACCATCTGCGCGGGCGTGCCTTCAAACAAGCGGCCACATCCCGCAACAAACAGCGTGTCGCCGACGAGCGCGATGCCGTGGCCGTGGTACGCGATATGGCCGGCGGTGTGACCCGGAATGTCGAGCACCGTGAAGCACAGTCCCTCGACCTCGACCGTGTCTCCTTCGCGCAGCGTCGTCGTCACGCACGGTACGCGCTCGTTGGCCGGCCCCCACACCGGGCAGCCCCAGTGCTCGACCAGCGGTTCGATGCCGTTGACGTGGTCCCAGTGGCGGTGCGTGACGAGGATTGCTGCGAGCGTGCAGCAGTTGCGCTCCAGCCAGTCTTCGACCGGAGACGCATCACCCGGATCAACCGCAATGATTCGGGTGGCGTCGGTCGGCGAGTGGATCAGCCAGATGTAGTTGTCTTTGTACGCCTCGACGTAGTCGATGGTCAGCATGTCGGGGCGGTGCTCAGTGTGGGAGCGTAATGGCGGGCCATAGCGCGTTGGGTCCAAGTTTCTCCAGCAGCTCATCGTGCGCCGCTTTCTCCGCATCCGTCGGACCGACAACGGCGAGCACGAAGCCGTCGCGTGTGACTGGGCGCGGCAATTCGAGCCCGCTGCCGCCGCGGCTTGTGTCGGTCGCGCCGCCGAGCGACAGCGCGGCCTGTCCACCGGTGAGCGAGAGGTACACCTCGGCGAGGATCTCGGCATCTAGCAACGCGCCATGCAGCGTGCGCTGCGAATTGTCGATCTCGTAGCGCTTGCACAGCGCGTCAAGGCTGTTGCGCTGCCCTGGGTGCATGCGGCGGGCGAGGGCGAGCGTGTCGAGCACCTGGCAGTGTTCGCAGATGTCGGCGAGCGCATGGCCGGCGCGCTTCAGCTCGTGGTTGATGAATCCGATGTCGAACGGCGCGTTGTGGATGACGAGTTCGGCGCCGGCAACGAACTTGAGAAAGTCATCGACGACATCGGCGAACGACGGCTTGTCCGCGACGAAGGCATCCGTGATGCCGTGCACCTCGATCGCGCCGGGGTCGATTGCGCGCCCGGGGTTCAGGAACGCGTGAAAACGCCGGTCGGTCAGCCGCCGGTCGACGAGTTCGATGCAGCCGATCTCGATGATGCGGTGGTCGGCCGAGACTTCAAGGCCCGTCGTTTCGGTGTCGAGGATAATCTGGCGCATCAGGCCTCCGTCAGTTCGTCGATGCCGCGGTTCGCGAGCCCATCGACCAGCTCGTTTTCGATGTGGCCGGAGTGGCCTTTCACCCAGTGCCAGCGGATCGCGTGCGTGCCGGTCGCCGCGTCGAGCCGTTCCCAGAGGTCCTGGTTTTTGACTGGCTGCCGGCTTGCGGTCTTCCAGCCCCGCCGCTTCCAGTCAGCCAGCCACTCGGTAATGCCGCGGCGCACATACTGCGAATCGGTGTAGAGGTCGACGGTGCAGGCCCGCCTCAGGCTTTCGAGCGCCTGTATCGCGGCCATCAGCTCCATGCGGTTGTTGGTTGTCATCCGCTCGCCGCCCCAAAGCTGCTTCTCGTTGCCACCCGCCCGCAGCAATACGCCCCAGCCGCCCGGCCCCGGGTTGCCGCGGCATGCGCCGTCCGTGAAGATTTCAACATCTGTCAAAACTCACCCCTGTAGGCAGAACCGCCTCGCGGTCTTTTATACCACTCAGTGTGGGAGCGGTGCTCCGCACCGCGATGTTGTTTCGGTTCTGAGCCACGCCGACCGGTGTCGCAAACGGTTTCGCCGGGCGCCAGCGTGGCCGCAGCGGCGTCAGCGGGAGCGTCCGCTTGCGCGCCACCAGCACATACGCGCCTGGCGGCAGCGGCCACCCGTGCTGTGCTGCGCGTTCGAGGAACCGGTCGAGGGCGCCGAGCCGCACCGGCAGTGCATAGCTGTGGTGGTAGACCGCGACGATGTCGAAGCCGAGTAGCGCCAGCCAGTCGCGCAGCGTGCCTTCGGAGATGAACCGGCCTGACCACGGTACCCCGCGCCGGCGCAAGAACAGTCGCCACAAGCCCCACGCGCTCCACGGGTTGAACCCGAGTACCACCACGTGTCCGTCGCCAATTAGCACGCGTTCTGTTTCACGGAGCACGCGGTGTGGCGCTTCTGCGAGTTCCAGCGTGTGCGGCAGCACGACGACATCGATTGAATCGCTCAGTATCGGCAGCGCGTCCGGTTGCGCGACGAAGTCCGGGTCGCGTTTGGTGTTCGTGTCGGCGAGAAAGCGCCGGCGGATGCGGCTGTCGTCACAGAGCGCGGTGTGCCGGCCCCAGCCACCCGCTTGTAGCAGGTAGTAGC